>JAMBEQ010000192.1 GCA_024506175.1 Methylocystis sp. | reverse complement strand
TGTTGCAGTAGATTCGTGGCTGCATACATGGCAGGAAGGTTCAGGCGTCGGGGCGGCCGGCGCCGATCATGCAAGTTCTTCCGGTATGGCGAGCAACAAGAAGCGAACCGCGATGGCGGTAGAAAAGGCGTTCGACGACGCCAAAACCATCTCCATCCGCGGCGCGCGCGAGCACAATCTCAAGAACGTCGACCTCACGATCCCGCGCGACCAGCTGGTCGTCTTCACGGGGCTCTCGGGCTCGGGTAAATCCTCGCTCGCCTTCGACACGATCTACGCCGAGGGCCAGCGGCGCTATGTGGAGTCGCTTTCGGCCTACGCCCGCCAGTTTCTGGAGATGATGCAGAAGCCCGACGTCGATCAGATCGACGGGCTCTCGCCGGCGATTTCCATCGAGCAGAAGACGACCTCGAAAAACCCGCGCTCGACCGTCGGCACGGTGACGGAAATTCACGACTATATGCGCCTGCTCTGGGCGCGCGTGGGCGTGCCGTATTCGCCCGCCACCGGCCTGCCGATCGAGAGCCAGACGGTCTCGCAGATGGTCGACCGCGTGCTGGCCTTGCCGGAGGGCTCGCGGCTCTATCTGCTGGCGCCCGTCGTGCGCGGCCGCAAGGGCGAATATAAAAAGGAGATCGCGGAATTCACGCGGCGCGGCTTCCAGCGCGTGAAGATCGACGGCGCTTATTTCGAGATCGCCGACGCGCCGCCGCTCGATAAGAAGTTGAAGCACGACATCGATGTGGTCGTGGACCGCATCGTCGTGCGCAAGGATATGTCATCGCGCCTCGCGGATAGTTTCGAGATGGCGCTGGATCTGTCGGGCGGGCTGGCGGTGGTCGAATTTGCGGATCGCCAATCGGCGGTCGGCAACGGGGAGTCTGCCGCCAACGTCTCGACGCATTACGCGCGGGGCCATGTTGTTTTCTCTTCGAAATTTGCCTGCCCCGTGTCGGGCTTCACTATTCCGGAAATCGAGCCCCGCCTTTTCTCCTTCAACAACCCCTTCGGCGCCTGTCCGGCCTGTGGCGGCATTGGCTGCGAGCAAAAGGTCGACGCCGATCTCGTCGTGCCCAATCCGAAGACGACGCTGCGCAAGGGCGCCATTGCGCCCTGGGCGAAATCCTCCTCGCCCTATTACATGCAGACGCTCGAAGCGCTGGGAAAGCACTACAAGTTCCGCCTCGATACGCCCTGGGAGGAATTGCCTGAGAAGGCGAAGAACGTCATTCTCTTCGGCTCGGGCAAAGAGGAGGTCAAATTTTCTTATGAAGACGGGTTCCGCGCCTATGACGTGAAAAAGCCGTTCGAAGGCGTGGTCATCAACCTCGAAAGGCGCTTCCTCGAGACCGACAGCGAATGGGCGCGGGAGGAGATCGGGCGCTACATGTCGGCTACGCCCTGCCTCGCCTGCGAGGGCTTTCGTTTGAAGCCCGAAGCGCTCGCGGTGAAAATCGCCGGAAAACATATCGGCGAAGTTTCCGAGCTCTCGGTGCGCGCGGCGCTCGAATGGTTCTCGAAGCTTCCCGGCGAGCTCGACAAGAAAAAGAACGAGATCGCCTTCCGCATCTTGAAGGAAATTCGCGAACGGCTGAACTTCCTCGTCGATGTGGGCCTCGATTATCTAACGTTGTCGCGCAACTCCGGCACGCTTTCCGGCGGCGAGAGCCAGCGCATTCGCCTCGCCTCGCAAATCGGCTCTGGGCTGACGGGCGTGCTTTACGTGCTCGACGAGCCGTCGATCGGCCTGCATCAGCGCGACAACGACCGCCTGCTGGATACGCTGCGCCGGCTGCGCAATCTGGGCAACAGCGTGATCGTCGTCGAGCATGATGAGGACGCGATACTTGCCGCCGATTATGTGGTGGACGTCGGCCCCGGCGCCGGCATTCACGGCGGCAAGATCGTCGCGCAGGGCACCCCGCAGGAGATCATGGACAACCCCGCCTCACTGACGGGCCAATATCTCACCGGCGAAAAGCAGGTGCGGCTCGCCCACAAGCTGCGAAAGCCCACGCCGGGCCGCTGGCTCAAGCTCTCTGGCGCGCGCGGCAATAATCTCAAAAATGTCGATGCGCAAATTCCGCTGGGACTCTTTACGGCGGTGACGGGGGTTTCGGGCGGCGGCAAATCGACGCTCGTCATCGAGACGCTCTACAAGGCGATCGCACGGCGTCTCAACAATGCGCACGAGGTTCCCGCGCCGTTCGATCGGCTCGAAGGCCTGGAGCATATCGACAAGATCATCGACATCGACCAGTCGCCGATCGGCCGCACGCCGCGCTCCAACCCCGCGACCTATACGGGCGCCTTCACGCCGATCCGCGAGTGGTTTGCCGGCCTTCCCGAGGCGAAGGCGCGCGGCTATGCGCCGGGGCGCTTCTCTTTCAATGTTAAGGGCGGGCGCTGCGAGGCCTGCCAGGGCGACGGCGTCATCAAGATCGAGATGCACTTCCTGCCCGACGTCTATGTCACCTGCGACATCTGCAAGGGCAAGCGCTACGACCGCGAAACGCTGGAAGTGAAATATCGCGAGAAGTCCATCGCCGACGTGCTCGACATGACCGTCGAGGAAGCGGCGACGCTGTTCAAGGTGGTGCCGTCGATCCGCGACAAGATGGAGACCTTGAAGCGCGTTGGGCTCGACTATATCCACGTCGGGCAGCAGGCGACGACGCTTTCGGGCGGTGAGGCGCAGCGCGTGAAGCTTTCCAAAGAGCTCTCGCGCCGCTCGACTGGGCGTACGCTCTACATTCTCGACGAGCCTACCACGGGGCTGCATTTCCACGATGTGGCAAAGCTCCTCGAAGTGCTGCACGAGCTTGTGGAGCAGGGCAACACGGTGGTGGTGATCGAGCACAATCTCGAAGTCATCAAGACGGCCGACTGGATCATCGACATGGGGCCGGAAGGCGGCGACGGCGGCGGCGAGATCGTCGCGGCGGGGCCGCCCTCGGACATCGTCAAAGAGAAGCGCAGCCACACGGGCCGTTATCTTGCCGAAGTGATGGCGCGCAGGCCGGCAAGGGCGGCGCCTAAAAAGCGTGTACTGACGACCGCCGATCCACGCGGCGCCGATTAGCTCCCGCCGCTTCGGGCGACGACCTCATTTAATGGAAGACTTGGTTGCGTTCAATCCATCGTTGGCGCGCGGCTTCGAGGCCCCACACGACGCCGATCAAGAAAAAGGCATGTCGCCAGTGGTCGACGTCGATCTGAAACCCCTGCATGAACAGGGAGAGCGTCGTCGGCACGATTGCCTGCGCCTGCCGGAGGTAAGGTGTTTTTGAGAACAAGAGCCGCAATCCGATAAACGTCGTTACGGCGACGAGGAGAATGAAGAGAGCGCCGCCGATCCAGCCGTAATTCGCGAAAGAGCCGACGTAGGAGTTGTGCGGGTCGAGATCGAAGACCAGTCGGAACCGCAGTGGCCCGAAGCCCCAGAAACGGTCGAGGAGCATCGGGATCGATCGCAGCTGGTTGCCGAAACGCCCGGTCGGGCCTTCGTCGTAGTCCTGGGTGGCGGCGGTTCGCTGGGCAAAAAATTCCCTCGTTTCGGGAAGCGACAGGATCGCCGCGACGACTGCTGCGACAATCATGAGGGCGCCTGCGGCCGACAGTAGAATCCGCCGCTTCATCCGAGGGTCGTCGCTCATGACAAAAACGGAAATGAGCATGACGGCGAAAGACATTACACCGGCGGCGTAAGAGCCGCGAGAAAACGTCAGAAACATGCCGCCGAAGACGATCATCAATCCCGACGCTGTCAGCATCGAGCTGCGGGCTCGGCCGAGCATGAGATTGAGGCCAAGGTAAAGTATCGCGAGAATGACCGCCGATCCCATCACATTGGGATCTTTCAGCGTGCCCGAAGCGCGACCGGCATATGAAAAATATGCGCCGAGACCGGCGATGTCGAAATAGCCGAGCGCGCCTGTTCCCGCCGCAATGAGCGAGCTGAAACAGAAGGTCGTTAACAGCAGCTCGACCCGTTGTTGAGTTTTCTCGCCCGAGTAAAGCGCGAAGAATAGCCCAGTTACCACAAGATATGCTGTCTGGTAAAAATAGATCGTTGAGTTTGGGTCGTTCAAATAGGGCGTAAGCGCGCTAAAGCCAGAGATCAGGTATATGAGTAGAATTGCTGCAAACAGAATGAACGAGCGATGCAGCTTGAAGCCGCCTATAAACCATATTGGCATCGCAATAAGCGATGCGAGATCATATGGAGACGGCTCTATCATGCCGATATTGATAAAGCTGATAAAGAATACCATCGTTGCCGATATGATTTTCTCATAATCGACGACATGCCGCCTCGCCGCGACGGCTTCGGTCATGTCCTATAGCCCGTTTTGGCGGCAAGAAGTTCTTCGTAAAGCTCGCGCGTGCGGTTGCTCGTCATCTCGACGTCGAAGACCCTCGCCCGCTCTCGGCATGCTTGCGCCATGCGCTGGCGCTCCTCAGGCGGTTTTGCGGCAAGCGCGAGCACGGCCCTGGCAATGTCCTCGGCTTCGAAGCTTGTGATGAAGCCTGTTTCGCCCACGACGACCGCTTCCTCGGCTATCCCTACCGGGGGCGTGACAATGGGCGCGCCAGCAGCCAGCGCCTCCGGGAAGATCAGCCCGAAGGACTCATAATCGCTGGTGCAGACGAGGCAGTCGAATGCAGCCATGATATCATGCCCGTCGGCGTGAGGCTCGAGCGTTGTGCGGTCGTCGACATTTTGGGCGCGAAGCTCTCGAGAAAAGGCGTCGCAGAGTTCTCCATCGCCCACCACGATAAAACGCAGATCGGGGCGCGCGCTTGCCACGCATCCGAAAACGCGCGCAAGCCGCAGCGGATTCTTCTGCGCAACCATGCGCCCGACGAAGCCGACGACGAAGGCCTCCTCGGGGAGGCCGAGCGCCGCGCGAGCCGCCGCACGGTCGTTCATGCGGCTCAGGTCGATGCCCATGGGGATGAGTTGCAGCCGCGACGCCGGCAAACGCAAAATCTCGCACGCATGCCGATATTCCTGCCCCGAGCCGACGACGACGGCGTCGCAGAACCAAGCCGCGAGCCATTCGAACGCGCCATAGATGCGGCTGGCGTCCGGCGCCATAGTGACGAAGGCGTGGGGCGTGTAGACCACGACCGGGGTTTTGAGCGCGACGCCGGCGATGCGCGTCAGGGCGCCGGCCTTCGAGCTATGCCCGTGCACAATGTCGAAAGGCCCGAGCTTAGCCAGCAAGCGCCACAGCCGCCAGGCGGCGCCGATGTCGTGCAAGCCGACCTCGCGCCGCATGGGCAGGGCATGGACATGCAGCTGCGGCTGGAGCGCCGCGACTTCTTTCGTGAATATCGGCTCGGCGCGCACAGGCGAGTAGATGAGAGAAACGTCGTCCCCGGCCGCAAGCTGATGGCACAGGAGCCCCGCCACCACACGGCTGCTCCCGCCGCTCGAGGACTCTATGACATGGCAGATGCGCATCGGCGAGCGTCGGCTCCGAGGTGCGGTTCCTCACTCTGCCGCCGCCGTGAAGCAGGGTCGCCAGTCTTAAAGAATTCGGCGCATTGGAACTCGCTCCCGCTCACCTTGGACAAAGTTGGTTAACAACTGGTGACTCGGCGCTCAAGATTGCGTCTGGTCCTCGGATCCGCCACCCGCCGTCTGCGGCGACAGCGGGCCCTCGCCGATGGACTCGGCCTCCTCGGCGCTCGCACGCTTCTTGCCAGCCTCGATGATGTCGCGTTCGGGACGCGGCAGGACGGGCCCTTCGGGGAAGACGAAGCCGAGCTTCTTCTCGCCCTTGTCGTCTCCGACCACGACCACGCGCACCGCGCCTCCGTTCTTGAGGCGGCCAAATAGCACCTCGTCGGCAAGCGGCGTCTTGATGTGCTGATGGATGACACGCGACATCGGCCGTGCGCCCATCGACTCGTCATAGCCGTGTTCGACCAGCCAGCTGCGCGCCTCATCGGTCAGCTCGATGGTGACGTTGCGGTCCGCGAGCTGCGCCTCGAGCTGCATTACGAACTTGTCGACGACGCGCTTGATGACGTCCACCGGCAGATGGCCGAAGGGCACGATCGCGTCGAGGCGGTTGCGGAACTCCGGCGCGAAGAGACGGTTGATCGCCTCGCTGTCGTCATGATCCGCGCGAGTGCGGGTGAAGCCGATCGGCGTGCGGGCGAGATCGGCGGCCCCCGCGTTCGTCGTCATGATGAGGATCACGTTGCGGAAGTCGATTGTCTTTCCGTTGTGATCGGTGAGCTTCCCGTGATCCATCACCTGGAGCAGGATGTTGAACAGGTCCGGATGCGCCTTCTCGATCTCGTCCAAGAGCAGGACGCAATGCGGATGCTGGTCGATCGAGTCGGTCAGCAGGCCGCCCTGGTCGAAGCCGACGTAGCCGGGCGGCGCGCCGATCAGCCGACTTACCGTATGCCGCTCCATATATTCGGACATATCGAAGCGCACGAGCTCGATGCCCAGCGACGTGGCGAGCTGGCGCGCGGCTTCCGTCTTGCCGACGCCCGTGGGGCCGGAAAAGAGATAGCAGCCGATGGGCTTCTCGTGATCGCGCAGGCCCGCCCGAGCCAGCTTGATCGCCGAGGTGAGGGCGGTGATCGCCTTGTCCTGCCCGTAGACCACGCGCCGCAGCGTCTCGTCCAGATGGGCGAGCACTTCCGCGTCGTCTTTGGAGACGGTTTTCGGCGGGATGCGCGCCATGGTGGCGATCGTCGCCTCGATCTCCTTCAGGCCGATCGTCTTTTTGCGCTTGTTCTCGGCGAGCAGCATCTGCGCCGCCCCTGTCTCGTCGATCACGTCGATCGCTTTGTCGGGAAGCTTACGGTCGTGAATGTAACGCGCCGACAGCTCAACCGCCGCCTTGAGCGCGTCAGCGGTGTACCGGATCTTGTGGAACTCTTCGAAATAGGGCTTCAGCCCCTTGATGATCTCGATGGCGTCCGGAACCGTCGGTTCATTCACGTCGATCTTCTGGAAGCGGCGGACGAGGGCGCGGTCCTTTTCGAAATACTGGCGGTATTCCTTGTAGGTCGTCGAGCCGATGCAGCGCAGCACGCCCTGAGCCAGCACGGGCTTCAGCAAGTTGGAGGCGTCCATGGCGCCGCCCGAGGTCGCGCCGGCGCCAATGACCGTATGGATCTCGTCGATGAAGAGAATAGCGTCCTTGTGGTTCTCGATCTCTTTGACAACCTGCTTCAGCCGCTCCTCGAAGTCGCCGCGATAGCGCGTTCCCGCGAGCAGCGCGCCCATGTCCAGCGCGAAGACTGTCGCGCCCGCGAGCACGTCGGGAACGTCGCCCTGGGTGATCTTGCGCGCGAGGCCTTCGGCAATGGCGGTCTTGCCCACGCCTGGGTCGCCGACGAGGAGCGGATTGTTCTTGTGGCGGCGGCAGAGCACCTGGATCGTGCGCAACACCTCGGGCTCGCGGCCGATCAGCGGGTCGATCCGGCCGTCGCGCGCCTTCTTGTTCAGATTGACGCAATAAGCCTCTAGAGCGCCTTCCTTTTTGCGGCTGTCCCCGTCGCGGCCCTCGCGGCCTTCCGCGCGCTCGCCCTCGTCCTCGACGCCGCGCGGCGTGCGCGTTTGATCGGAGAGGCCGGGGCGCTTGGCAATGCCATGGCTGATGTAATTCACGGCGTCGTAGCGCGTCATGTCCTGTTCCTGCAGGAAATAGACGGCGTGGCTTTCGCGCTCGGCGAAGAGGGCGACGAGCACATTGGCGCCGCTCACGTCTTCCCGGCCGGAGGATTGGACGCTGATGATCGCGCGCTGGACCACGCGCTGGAAGCCGGCGGTCGGCTTGCACTCGTCCGCATCCTCATTGACCAGATTGTCGAGCTCGCGGTCGATGTAGTCGCGCAGGTTCTTGGCCAGGAGGTCGAGGTCGACCGAGCAGGCGCGGAGCACGGCAGACGCGTCGGCGTCCTCTATCAAGCTGAGCAGCAGATGTTCGAGAGTGGCGTATTCGTGATGACGCTCGCGCGCGGAGGCGAGGGCGCGGTCCAGAGTCTGTTTCAGATTGCGCGAGAACGTCGGCATAGACAGCGAGCCCCTCTATTTTTTCTCCATGATGCACTGCAAGGGGTGCTGGTGCTTCCTTGCAAAATCCATCACTTGGGTGACCTTGGTTTCGGCGACTTCATACGTGTAGACACCACACTCGCCGACGCCGTGGTTATGGACATGCAGCATGATGCGTGTCGCTTCCTCTATCGATTTGTTGAAATATTTACGCAAAACGATCACCACGAACTCCTGGGTCGTGTAATCGTCGTTGAGCAACAAGACGCGGTACATGTTGGGGCGGCGGGTCTGCTGCCGCGTGCGCGTGACGAGCGCAGTGCCGGAGCCAGGAGGCCCGTCGCCCGATTTTTTCGGCTCCTTGCCGGCCCGCAGGGGCCAGCCCAGGGGGCGGACGCCAGTCGTCCGGCCTTGCCCCGACTGCGGAAGCGCTTGCTGGGTTTGTGTGGATTTCAACGCAGCCACGTCCGTTTCGTCCCTTTGGTCCTTTCCATGTAGGTCCCGCGAAATGTTCTTTCACGGGCGCATGGAGCAATTTCTTTGCCGCGTCCGTTCGCGGGCAAAGTCGCGGGGGCACGGCGGGACGCACAGCATTCTGCTTCGCGGGCGCCTTGGCAAGAGGCAAGGCGTCGACTCCTGAAGCAACCCCCTCTCGAAACCCGGTGTTTACCATGTCGCGTTAGGGAAGGGCGATCAGAGACAGGCTCTCCTATGTCCAGATTCGACCCAAACGCCACGGCCCGGCCCTTCGCCCTCACCGAACGCGTGCGCAGCCTCGCCGCCTTCTCCGCCCTGGTCTTTTTCTGCAGCGTGCTCGGCGCCAAGCTTTTGTCCCATGTGGTGGAGAGGGACGATCTTTCGCGCCTGGCTTATGAGCGTTCCATGCGCACTGTCTCGCGCAACGCGGAACAGCCCGAAACGCAAGTTTACTCGATCGTCCGCAGCGTGGGCGTGGACGGCGTGACGACCTCCACGATCCCGCTCCGCGGCCCAGCGCCGGCGTCACCCTGCGGGGAGGACAAGCTCTTGGGCAAGCCGCGGAAATAAGTTTTTGGGCCCGTCTCTCTGGAGCGAGCCCCTCTCTGTCAGTGGTTTTTCGGAAAAATCCGGCCGGAGATTCGTAATTTCATTGACATTGGCTCATTTGTTGTTCAAGCATTCGGCCGTGGCTTTCGCTCCCCGCTTCTTTGCGGCGACGGTAGGCGAGCCAGTCCGTCCTCGCGACGAAGACGGTGCCCTCTCTCAGGACATCTTGCGCGCTTTTCGAACGGCTGGCGCGCAGCGGCCTCCCGCTCTCGTAAGCCGTAACCAGGATAATTGATGAAATTCGACGAATTGGGCCTTTCGGAAAAGGTTCTCGCGGCTGTTCAGGCGGCCGGCTACGCCAATCCGACGCCCATCCAAGCGCAGGCGATACCGCCGGCGCTTCAAGGCCGAGATATCCTCGGCATCGCTCAAACCGGCACCGGCAAAACGGCCGCCTTCACGCTGCCAATGCTCAGCCGCCTCGAACAGGGCCGCGCCCGCGCCCGAGTGCCCCGGACGCTCATTCTTGAGCCGACCCGTGAGCTGGCCGCGCAAGTCGAGGAAAGCTTCGCCAAATATGGCGTCAATCACAAGCTGAATGTCGCGCTCCTGATTGGCGGCGTGTCCTTCGGCGATCAGGAAACCAAGATCATGCGCGGCGCGGACGTGCTGATCGCGACCCCTGGCCGGCTTCTCGACTTCTTCGATCGCGGCAAGCTGCTGCTGACGGGCATAGAGATTCTCGTCATCGACGAAGCCGACCGTATGCTGGACATGGGCTTCATCCCCGACATCGAACGCGTCTGCAAGCTCGTCCCCTTCACCCGCCAGACGCTCTTCTTCTCGGCGACCATGCCGCCGGAGATCACCCGCCTCACCGAGGCCTTCCTGCATAACCCTGTCAGGGTCGAAGTCGCCCGCGCCGCCACCACGGCCTCGACGATTCGCCAGGCGCTTGTCGCCTCGCACGGCCACGCCGAAAAGCGCGAGACGCTTCGCAAGCTGATCCGCGGCGCCGACAATTTCAAGAACGCGATTATCTTCTGCAACCGCAAACGCGACGTTGCGATCCTGCATCGCTCGCTCACCAAGCACGGCTTCTCGGCGGGCGCGCTTCACGGCGACATGGACCAGCTCGCCCGCATGGCCTCTCTCGACGCCTTCAAGAACGGTGACGTGTCGCTTCTCGTTTGCTCGGATGTGGCGGCCCGCGGCCTCGACATTCCGGATGTCAGCCACGTCTTTAACTTCGATGTGCCGACGCATAGCGAGGACTACGTCCACCGCATCGGCCGCACTGGCCGCGCCGGCCGCTCGGGCGTGGCGATAACCATCGCCACCGAGGACGACGCCAAATATGTCGATCAGATCCAGAGCCTGATCGGGAAGGCCATCGAATGGGAGGGGCCTGGCTTCGACGAGCTGCCGCCGCCCCTGGAGACCCCGCGCCCGCATGAGCATCGCCGTGGCGCAAAAGGCGATCGCGCCGGACGCTCCGAGCGGAGCAGGGGAGAGCGCGGCCGCAGGGCCGAGCGGGGCGACCATCGGCAGGAGCGCGTTGAGCGGATCGAGGCTGAGGGCCCTGTCGCCAAGGGCCCTGTCGCCATGGGCCGCCCGGCGCATGCGCCGAGGCGCCCCGAGGCTCCGCCGCCGCGCGCACGCCCGACCGACGAGCGCCGCGACCGCCGGCCGCGCCGCCATCATGAGGACGACGGCCCGCCCGTCATCGGGCTCGGCGACCACGTGCCGTCCTTCCTGCTGCGGCCGGTGACGCTGCGGCCGGCGAAGGTGGCGGAGGAGTAAGGGCGGGCGCGGCCCATCGGACAGCCCCGCTAAGAGTGGCTGGAACCCCACCGGCGGCCTTTGGCCGCCGACTTTCCCATCAAGGGGAGGTATAAAACCTCACCCCACAAAAGGCGTCATCGCCGCCCTGATTTTCTCCGCCTGCTCAGCCAGCTTGTCATTGTCCCCCATGGTTCCCGGCGGGCGTAGGGGGACGCCATCCCAGCGCGGCAGAAGGTGGAAGTGCAGGTGGTAGATCACCTGCCCGCCGGCGCTCTCGTTGAACTGATGCAAAGTCAGGCCCTCGCAGCGAAAGGCCGTCTGCAGCGCCTTAGCGACATGCTGCACGCGCTTGATGAGCTCGCCAAGCGCCGCCGGTGAAACGTCGAACAGCGTGCGCGCGCCCTCCTTGGGGATCACCAGCGCATGGCCATCCGCGCGCGGCATGATGTCCATGAAGGCGAGGGCGACGTCATCCTCGTAGATCGTGTGGGCGGGAATTTCGCCGCGCAGGATTTTGCCGAAGATGTTGTTGGGATCGTAAGCGGCGGCCATGTCTTTTTCCCCTCGTCAGTCCCCGAATTCGAAGGCGCGTATATTGGTGACGCGGAACGCAGCCGCCGGATAGACGCCCAGAATTTCAACTTCCTTCGAGAAGAATCGCAGCTCCTCGAGCGCGCGCGCCAGCGCCGGCTGCTCGGGGTGGCCATCGACGTCGACGAGGAAGCGCGTCGCGGCGAATTCGCCGTCGACCATATAGCTCTCGAGCTTGGTCATGTTCACGCCATTGGTCGCGAAGCCGCCGAGCGCCTTGTAAAGCGCCGCGGGGACGTTGCGAACGCGGAAGATGAAGGTCGTCATCGTCGGGCCGTTGCCGACCGGGGCCCATTGGCTCGTCTTGGAGAGCACGATGAAGCGCGTGGTGTTGTGCGCTTCGTCCTCGACCCTCTCGGCGATAACGTCGAGGCCATAAATCTCCGCCGCCAGCCGGGGGGCAAGCGCGGCTTTCGTGAGATCGTTCCACTCCGCCACCTCTCGCGCGGCGCCGGCCGTGTCGCCCGCCGTATGGGGCGTCAGTCCCAATTCGCGAATGACGCGGCGGCATTGCCCCAGCGCATGGGCATGGCTGTAGACCGAACGCAGGCCTTCGCGGGTGGCGCCCTTGGGGGCCATCAGATGAAAATGAATCGGCAGGAAATATTCGCCGACGATATGCAAGCCCGAATGCGGCAGGAAATGGTGGATGTCGGCGACGCGCCCCGCGATGGAGTTTTCGATCGGAATCATGCCCAGCGCGGCGCGGCCTTCGGTGATGGCGGCGAAAGCGTCCTCGAAACTTGCGCAGGGCAGGGGGGTGAGGTCGGGATAGGCTGCGCGGCAGGCGAAGTCGGAGTTCGCGCCGGGCTCCCCCTGATAGGCGATGAACTGGTTCACTTTCGACACTTTCACAGACTCTCTCATCCCGACTGTCTGCAGGATGAAACTTGGCGAAGGGCGGCGAGGTCGCGTCCGGTATCTACCGATGGGCTTGCTTTGTCCAGCACAGCCGCGTCGATGCGCATTCCGGCCTCGAGGGCGCGCAATTGCTCCAGCCGTTCGCGCAGCTCGAGCGGAGAGGGCGGCAGCGCCGCATAGCGCTCGAGAACGCTGCGCCGGAAGGCGTAGACGCCGATATGTTTGTAAAGAGGACCCTCTCCCCAAGGGGCCCGGGCGCGGGTGAAATAGAGCGCCCGAAGGCGGGCCGGGCCGATCTGCGTCCCGACGAGCTTTACCGCGTCCGGACTGTCGGCTTCCTCGGGCGCGGCTAGCGCCGCGAGGGTGCCGATGTCGACAGCCACGTCGGTGAGCAGCGCCAGCGCGCCGGCGAGCGCGCCTGCCGGCAAAAAGGGATTGTCGCCCTGGAGGTTGACGACGGCGTCGTGGCGCCCATGCGGATCGAGCGCGCGCAAAGCTTCCGCAACGCGGTCACTGCCGCAAATGGGGGCGCCCGTCGTGAGCGCGGCCTCGCCTCCCGCCGAGCGAACCGTTCTGGCGATTTCCTCGTCGTCGGTGGCGACGACGACGGGCCCGACGCCGGCCTCGACTGCGCGCGACCACACATGGACGGTCATCGGCTGGCCAGCGATGTCGGCCAGGGCCTTGCCCGGCAGCCGGGTCGAGCCCAGCCGCGCCGGTATCACAATGATCGGCGCGCGTGGCCCCATCAAATCAATAGGCGTTGTTGTCTTCGGCCATCCAGCCTTTTTCGGTCTTCACGAAATGGAGCGTGCCTTCGCTCGTGTGCACTTCGCTTTTTGCAAATGTGCGGTCTTCATCAAGACCGAGGAAGGCGCATTTTCCCCGTTCGTGTTCTTCCCGACACTTGGCCTCGAAGCCCTCGGGGAACTGAATTTCCGCCTCATACATCAGCTCGAAGGCGTTGAGCTTGTCATGCGTCACCTCGCGGGCGTTGACCTTTTTGAAGGAGACGATCTTGGCGTCGACGCCGTTCTTTTCCAAAATGTTGCGCAACACTTTCGCGCCGGTCGCGTCGCCGGGCTTGTGATCGCCGCAACCGGACAGCGCCAAAGCGGCCCCAAGCCCGACGAACAGGCGCAGATGATGAGCAGTCATACATTTCCTCCGAAGCGGGCGCCTGGGGCGCGCGTTTTTTTGGTCTCTTTAGCGGAAAAGCGACCGTTCGTCGCGATCTTTCATTTTTCAAATCGCGCTATTGTGAAAAACCATGTCGGATAGTTGCAATTTTGTGCAGCCGGAGTAACTTGATGCCCGCCAAACGAACTACGTGTCCGGCGACGACGCAAGGGCAACAAAAAAAGCCCACGTCGTGATCAAGCGTTCGATGCGTAACGGCAGAACTCGAATACCCTGCGGAGTGCTCAGGTCCGCCGCATCTCCTGGGTCCGTGGGGTTGGCCGGCTGACGATGGTTGGAGTGGCCTCCTTGAAGCCATTGTCAGTCGGCCGCCTTCATCCTTTCGGATGAAGGCGGCCGAGATGGGCGCTTTTCCTTATCGAAGTTGTTCGAGCGGGAGTCCATCTCTTCTCTTGCGACAGATTCGCGCGGCCCCACCGCTCGCCCAATTGGGTTATGCCAAACGAAAAAGGCTCCGCAACCGGCGGAGCCTTTTTCGTTGTCGACGCCTTTTGGCGTCGGCTTACTTAATCTTGGTTTCCTTGAATTCGACATGCTTGCGCACGACCGGATCGTATTTCTTGAACACGAGCTTCTCGGTCTTGGTGCGGGCGTTCTTCTTGGTGACGTAGAAATAGCCCGTGTCCGCCGTGGACAGGAGCTTGATCTTGATCATGGCGGACTTGGCCATTGCGCTCGTTCCAGTTCGAGTGAGAATAGGAAATCGTCCCCGCCACGGAAGGCGCGGGGCGACGAATTGGCGCGCAACATACGTGCGGGGCGCGGGATGTCAAGGTTGGAGAGTAGGAGGCTCCGCCGTTTGAGTGCGCGGAGGCGAAAATTCTCGATAAGAAGAACTCGCCATCTGCTTCCGAGATAGGAAGCCAGGAACGTCGTGCAGCATCAGCAAGTCTCTCGACATAGCTTGCTCCATTTGATGCCGAAGTTCTGCAAGCCGATTATAATTGCGTTTTCCAAATTCAATTACACTGCCTGATTCCGCGTAATCATGCATTGTATCTTGTATGTCTCTTAATATAAGAAATAGTTCTTCGCTTAACCACAGAATATGTGGCTGCAGTTTCATAAATAAAGAATAATACTCTGTGGCTTTTGTATTCTCATCAGAAAATAGAAAGTGGTATGGGAGCTTATCGTCGTCGGTAACTGCCAGTTTTAGTGCGACAACCAGATCCTCAAGTTGCTCGTGCGCTGAAATGCGTCGTTGAATTATTTTCTTATAATAGTCGCTCTTGAAATCGTACGTCTTGATTTTGTAGCTAAAAAATGAATTGATTATGGCAGATCCTATTGTTGCTATCACTGTCGACGCTAAAAATGTTGCTATTTCCATTGGAATTTTTCCATACGACTGTCAAGCAAGGAAAGGCTGTCAGATCTTATTTTACGGCTAGTCGCATCACTGCTCGAAACGCTCACGCTCATCGTTTCCCGCGACTGCCGCGCGGCCCCGGTCGGATGGGCTCAGGGTTTCGCGGCGGCGTCCGCCGCTCCCCGCCGCCCACCACCTCGAATCGCAGCGCGCCCGCGATCGGCGCCGCCTCGACGAGGCGCACTTCTACAATATCCGCCAGCCGGTAGCTCATGCCCGAACGCGAGGTGAGCGAATGGCTTGCTTCGTCGTAGGAATAATATTCGCGCCCGAGCGTCGCCGCCGGCACGAAGCCGTCGGCGCCCGTTTCGATCAACCGCACGAAAAGCCCCGATTTGGTGACGCCGGAAATGCGCGCGCCAAAACGCGCGCCGATCTGATCGGCAAGGTAATGCGCGATGAGTCTATCCACCGTTTCGCGCTCCGCCGCCATGGCCCGCCGCTCGGCGGCGGAAATGCGGGCGGCGACTTCGGCGAGCTCGGCTGCGGGCATTTCAGGCAGCGCCCCCTCGCCGAGCTTCAATGCGCGAACGAGCGCGCGATGCACGATGAGATCGGCATAGCGGCGGATGGGCGAGGTGAAATGCGCATAGCGCCGCAAATTGAGACCGAAATGGCCGTAGTTCTCATGGGTGTATTCGGCCTGCGCCTGCGTTCGCAAAACGATCTCGTTGACGATGTTCTCGTGCTCCAGGCCCTTCACGCGCGCCAGAATCACGTTGAAATGCTCGGGCTTGAGCACCTGACCCTTGGCGAACTTGACGCCGATCGTGGCGAGGAACTCGGCGAGCGCCGTCACTTTCTCCCTCGAGGGCTCGTCATGGGCGCGATAGATGAGCTGCTGGCGTTGCTCCTCCAGCGTCTCGGCGGCGGCGACATTGGCGAGGATCATGAACTCCTCGATCAGCCGATGCGCTTCGAGCCGCGGGGGGATGATCACGCGGTCGAAAGAGCCATCAGGTTTCAAGAGGATCTTGCGCTCGGGCAGATCGAGATCGAGCGGCGCGCGCAGATTGCGCGCGTGCTGCAGCGCTTCATGCGCGGCGTAGAGCGGGCGCAGCACGCTTTCCAATAAGGGCTTCGTCTTCTCGTCGGGCCGGCCGTCGATCGCCGCCTGGGCCTGCTGGTAGGAAAGCTTCGCGCGCGAGCGCATCATGACGCGATGGAAGCTGTGCCCGATCTTCCTGCCTTTTCCCGTGACGCGCATGCGCACGGCGAGCGCGGGCCGGTCCTCGGTTTCACGCAGCGAGCAGAGGTCGTTGGAGATGCGTTCGGGCAACATGGGCACGACGCGGTCCGGGAAATAGACCGAGTTGCCACGCTCCAGCGCGTCTTTGTCCAGGGGCGAATGCGGCTTCACGTAATGCGCGACATCCGCGATGGCGACCGTGAGGATGAAGCCGCCTTCGTTGTCGGGCGACGAATCCGGCGCAGCGTGCACCGCGTCGTCATGGTCCTTGGCGTCTGGCGGATCGATGGTGACGAGGGGCAAATCGCGCCAATCTTCACGCCCCTGCATGGTCGCGGCCGTGGCGCGCTCGGCTTCGGCGATCGCCTCCGGGCGGAAGACGTCGGGAATGTCGTGGGCGCGCAACGCAATGAGGCTCACGGCCTTTTCGCCGGTGACCGAGCCCAACGTCTCGCGAACCCGCGCGCGCGGCGCGCCGAAGCGGGTCTTGCCGGCGATATCGACCGAGACGAGATCGCCGTCCTTGCCCTCGCCGATGTCGGCGCTCGCGACGGAAAGCTCCCGGCTCGCCTGTTTCTTGTCGATCGGCACGATGCGGCCGTTGCCGTTCGGCTCGATCTTCAAAACGCCCAGCACGCGATGGCGCGCGCGTGTGAGAAGCTTGACGACGCGGCCGACGTAAGGCGGGTCGCCGGGCTCGGCGTCTCGGTCCGGCTCGGCGCGCACGAGCGCGCGGTCGCCGACGCCGGGCAGGGGCTCGCCGGCCTTGGCGCGGCGCGGGGCGTGGATCAAAATGCGCGGGGCAGGGCCGAGCTCATCCTCATCCCATTCTACGGGCGTCGCGGTGAGCTCGCCGTCGCGATCGCGGGACGTAATGTCGACAAGCGCGACGGGCGGGAGGGCGCCCTTCTTATTGACTCGACGGCCGCGCTTTTCGATGGCGCCTTCGTCGGCGAGCGTCGAGAGCATGCGCTTCAGCGCAACGCGATCCTCGCCCTTGAGGCCGAAGGCGCGGGCGATCTCGCGCACGCCAATCTTGCGGGCGCCCGTCGCTTCGCGTTCGCGCTGGAGGAAGGCGAGAATGTCCTCGCGGGAGGGCGGCTGTGGGGCTTTCTTTGTTGTCAATCTAGGGCTCAGATGGGGCCGCGGCGCGGCGATGCAATGTAGCGGCAGCATATTTGCTAAAGAGACGTTAGGCTATTCGTTCCCGCCGGCGGGTTCGAGTTTAAGGATAAATTCGCTTCCTGATCGCCGTCTTGCGGGTCGTTTGCTTGGCCGCTTTTTATCCGTAGGGCTTTTCCACGGGGCATGGCAGGCCAATTATACTAGCATCCAGGCGGCCGCGCGCCTGTTACCCTAGGGAGTGATCAAATGCGATATATTCTCATCGCGCTCTCGGTTTGCGCCTTGGGCGCGCCCACGGCTTCCGCCCTGCCGACGGCCAGTTCGCTCGCCGCCCAGAAGGCCAACCCCATCCTGCAGGTCGCGAAGAAGGGCAAGGCGCAGCCACGGGGCCAAAAAAGCGGCGCTACGAGCGGCATTCACCCCTTGGTTGGAAGCGGCGGCTATTGACGCGGGCGAGCCTGGCGTTGCTTTAAGCAATTGGCAATTACGCCGAGATGTTGGCGTATCTCACAGGTTCGTACAATTTATTGTAAAGGTCAGCCTATTAGCCTCCGCGTGACATTTCCGACCCGATCGGAAATGCGGAGACGAGGCAAATGGCGAAGTTTAAAAGGACAGACTTCCAGTCCGTTAGGTTCTCGACTGACGCGACCGCAAGCGTAGCCATGATTTTCGGCCTGGCCTTGGTGCCGGTAATGTTCATGCTTGGGGCTGCCGTCGACTATGCCCGGCTCTCAGTGACGCGGTCGGCGCTGCAGCAGGCGAATGATGCGGCGGCCCTCGCCGTAGCGGTGCAGCTGACCCAGAGCACGACCACCGATCAGGCGCTGAAGCAGGCGCAGGTCTTTTTGAATTCGACGCCGCGGCTGGCCAAAGCCACCGTGACGAAAGTCTCCATAAGCCAGGATAGGCAGACCTTCTGCGCCGACGCCGTGGTGTCGGTCGACCAAACTTTCATGAAGATGGCCCATATTGCTTCGTTTAGCACGACTGCCCACTCCTGCGCCAATCTTGCGGGAGGCGTCGACGCCAACACCACTTACGAGATCGGCCTCGTGCTCGATAATTCCGGCTCGATGACGAACAGCACCAACGGGCAGACAAAGATCGCCGCGCTTCAGACCGCCGCTAATAGTTTCGTCGACACGATGTTTAGCAAGGCGCCGAGCAAGGTCTCGTTCTCTGTCGTGCCTTTCGCCGGCGGCGTCGTCGCCGTCGATCCGACAGTCAGCAGCAATCGCACCCTCTCCTGGATCGATACGAACGGCGCGAACTCGCAGCACTGGGTCGCCTTTGGCGGGAAGTCTGCGGCAAACGCGGCGGGCTTCACCAGTCGCTTCTCCATTTATAGCAAGCTCGCGCAGCGTAATTCACAACTCGATTGGCGTGGCTGCTTCGAAGAGTCCGCCTATCCTTATAACGTCGACGCCAATTCGGTCACGACGTCAAACGTCGAGACGTTGATGGTGCCCTACCTCGCGCCAGACGAACCGGACAGCTCCTATTATTATAACAACAGCTATCTGAACGATAATGGCTCGAGCGGCTGGAGCAGCTACAACCGGACATGCAGCAGCACCGCGAGCGGCGACTGGAACAAGCTGACCAGTGTCTGCAAATACAAACAGACGGCGTCTCTTTACGGCAGCTTTGGCCCAAGCGACTTCTACGGACCGAACCAGTTCTGCCCCGACAATACGACGCAGACCCTTTTGCAGCTCTCAACGACGCAATCGACCATAAAAAACAAGATCAATCAGTTGGTCGCAAACGGCAACACCAACCTCCACACGGGTTTCATGTGGGGCTGGCGAACCATCTCGCCAGGCCTGCCCTTTGGAGCCGGCCGCGCCTACAACACCCAGTACAACCGGAAAATCATGGTGTTCATGACCGACGGCTACAATAACTGGGGCGACCAGACCAGCACAGTGGTCGGATCCGACTATGAGTCGCTTGGCTATTACACCTACAATGGCGCGGCCAATAAGAGGCTGCCTGACGGCTCAGGCGGCGACGGCGTCAATTATCAAACGGCGCTGGCCGCCTCCGCGAATTCAGGGAGCAGCTATATTTCGACGTCCCGGAAGGCTCTCGACGATCTAACGCTCGAGGCATGCACGAAGGCCAAGGCGGCGGGAATCGAAGTTTACACGATCGGCTTCTCGATCCCGACGGATCCGATCGATGCGCAAGGTCTCGCGCTATTGAAAGCGTGCGCGACAAACTCGGATCATTATTTTGCCGCGACTGACGCCTCACAACTCAACGCCGCCTTCTCACAGATTGGCATAGGGCTTGGGAAGCTGCGCCTTTCCCAATAGAGGATGCCGAGAAAGGGGCCGTGGATAAAGGAGAAAGAAATGTCTTTGCCAAAAGTGCTCGCGTCTTTCGCCGTTTTTTCAGCGCTGCTCTTTGGGGCGGAGGCATTCGCTGGCGATACGTGCGATTGTCAGAGTCGGTATGACAGCCGGATGGCGGGGTGCGATCAGCAATCCCTTAGCGACGAAGCCCGATCGCTCTGTTACGCGAAGGCAAAGTCGAATTTCAAAGCCTGCAACAATAGCTGCAGCAACTCTGACGGGAGCGGCGGCAACTGAGGCGCTCGCCCCCGAGGTATGGGCCCAGCTATGCCGGGCCCGTTCTTGCTTATCTGCCTACGCCGTCGCGCGTTTTTTCGTCGCCGCCTTCTTGGCCGGCGCCTTTTTCGCCGCCGCCGCCTTCTTCACAGGCTTCGCGTCGTCGAAAGGCGCCTCGTCGCTATCCTCGATGACCTTCTTCGCCTTGGCGGGCGCCTTCCTGGCCGGGGCTTTTTTCTTCGGCGCGCCGCCCTTCTCGTCGATGAGCTTGATCGCGTCTTCGAGCGTCACATCCTCGGCGGACATGCTTTTCGGCAGCGTCGCGTTGACCTTGCCGAGATTGACATAGGGCCCGAAGCGGCCGGCGCGCACGGTGAGGGTTCCGCCGTTCGGATGCTCGCCGAGCGCGCGCCCTCCGGCAGAACCCCCGCTGCCCGAGGATTTGGCGGCGATCATCTCGAGCGCCTGCTCGAGCGTCACGCTCGCCGGATCCACGTCCTTCGGAAGGGTCGCATTGACCTTCTTCCAGTTGACGTAAGGACCGAAACGGCCGGACTTCACCGTCACGGCGCCGCCCTCGGGATGCTCTCCGAGATTGCGCCCGGGTTCTGAGTTGCGTGAAAACCGCGAGCCGCCAGCCCCCGTTTCCTTCTGGACGATGAGGTCGATCGCGCGATTGGCGCCGATGGTCAGCACATCGTCCTCACGCCCGACATTGGCGTAGGTCTTGCCGTGCTGAACGTAGGGCCCGAAACGGCCGATATTGGCGATGATGGGCTCGCCCGTCGTCGGGTGCTTCGCCACCTCGCGCGGCAGCGAGAGCAGTGCGAGCGCCTGCTGCAAGGTGAGATCGTCCGGCTTGATGTTCTTGGGCACGGAAGCGCGCTTCGGCTTCTCGCCCCCGTCCTCCTGCTCACCCTCTTGCACATAGGCGCCGAAGCGGCCGTCGCGCAAAGTGACCTCCGCGCCGGTGTCCGGGGTGACGCCGAGCACTTTCACGCCTGGGCGAGCGTTATCGGCGGCGTCGCCCGTCGGCGGCGACAGCGTGCGCGTGTAGCGGCATTCGGGATAATTCGAGCAACCGATGAAGGCGCCGAATTTGCCGACCTTGAGCGACAATTGCCCGGCGCTGCACGCGGGGCAGAGGCGCGGGTCGGAGCCGTCTTCCTTCGCCGGGAAAATATGCGGGCCCAGAAGCTCATTGAGACTGTCGAGCACCTGCGTCGTGCGCAGGTCCTTCGTTTCGTTCACCGCCGCCGAGAAGTCCCGCCAGAAGTCGCGGAGAACCTGCTTCCAGTCGATCTCATTGTTGGAGACGAGATCGAGCTTTTCTTCGAGGTCAGCGGTGAAGTCGAACTCGACATAGCGAGAGAAGAAGCTCTCCAGAAAGGCGACGACGAGGCGGCCCTTGTCCTCGGGGATGAGGCGCTTCTTATCGAGCCGCACATAGTCGCGGTCGCGCAAGGTTGCGAGCGTCGAGGCGTAGGTCGAGGGGCGGCCGATGCCGAGCTCCTCCATGCGCTTGACCAGCGTCGCTTCGGTGTAGCGCGGCGGCGGCTCGGTGAAGTGCTGAGTCGCGTCGATCTTCTCGCGCGTGACCGGCTCGCCTTGCGTCATCGCAGGAAGACGGCCGCCTTCTTCATCGCCGTCGTCGTCGCGGCCTTCCTGATAGAGCTCGAGGAAACCGGGGAAGCGCACGACCTGGCCCGTGGCGCGCAGCTCCAGATGACGGGCGCCCGCCTTGGCGTCGATATCGACAGTTGTGCGTTCGAGCTCGGCGGACTCCATCTGGCTCGCGACCGTGCGGGTCCAGATCAGCTCGTAGAGCTTGGCCTGGTCGGGCTCCAGAAACTTGGCGACGTGCTTCGGCAGGCGCGCAGCGTCGGTCGGGCGAATCGCCTCGTGGGCCTCCTGCGCGTTCTTCGCCTTGGCGGTGTATTTGCGAGGCGCATTGGGCACGAAGCGGTCGCCATACTCTTTGCCGATCACGCGTCGCACGCTCGCAACAGCCTCGGGCGCCATGTCGACGCCGTCGGTTCGCATATAGGTAATGAGGCCGACGGTCTCGCCATCGACATCGACGCCTTCATAGAGCCGTTGCGCGATGCGCATGGTGATCGCCGGCGCGAGGCCGAGCTTGCGCGAGGCCTCCTGCTGCAGGGTCGACGTGGTGAAGGGCGCGTAGGGGTGGCGCTTGACCGGCTTCGCTTCGACCGAGCGCACGGTGAAAGCCGCCGAGAGCAGCGCCTTCTTGAAGTCCTCGGCCTCTTCGCCCTTGCCGATGTCGAGGCGGGTGATCTTTTTGCCGTCCGCGCCGACGAGGCGCGCAGTAAAGGGCTCGCCCGCCTTCGTTTTCAGATGGGCGACGAGCGACCAATATTCTTGCGAGACGAATTTCTCGATCTCCAGCTCGCGGTCGCAGACGAGGCGCAACGCCACCGATTGCACGCGGCCGGCCGAACGCGCGCCGGGGAGCTTGCGCCACAGCACCGGCGAAAGGGTGAAGCCGACGAGATAATCGAGCGCGCGGCGGGCGAGATAGGCGTCGACCAGCGCCTGATCGATCTGGCGCGGATGCGCCATGGCCTCGCGCACGGCGTCCTTGGTGATGGCGTTGAAGACGACGCGCTCGATCTTCTTGTCCTTGAGCGCCTTCTTCTTGTTGAGGATCTCGATCAGGTGCCAGGAGATGGCCTCGCCCTCGCGATCCGGGTCGGTCGCCAGGATGACCTTGTCGGCGCCTTTTACCGCCTGGGCGATCTCGGTGACGCGCTTCGAACCCTTGGCGTCCAACTCCCAGACCATGGCGAAATCGGCGTCCGGGTCGACCGATCCGTCCTTGGCGGGCAGGTCGCGAACGTGGCCCATGCTGGCGATGACGTTGAAATCGCGACCGAGATATTTGTTGATGGTCTTAGCCTTGGCCGGCGATTCGACGATAACGACATTCATTTCACAGCCATCCCACAAGGCGCCGCTCGGCGCATGGGGCGCGAAGATGGTCAGAATGAGCGGCGCCTGTCAAATTGGGAGCGAATGGCGCAGGGCAATCGGGTGAACGCCGGCGGCCCTTGACCGCCGACCTCCTCGTAAAGGGGAGGTGTTTGGGCCCCAGGGCGCCAAATCGCTATCACCCGACGCTTTGGCGAGCAGGGGGAAGAGGGGAAGACAGGATGACGGGGGATGAGAAAAAGCTTCCAGCCGCAGTCGAGGCTGCTTCGACTGCGCTGCGCAATCACCCCTCCAACTACCCGGAACCCTTCGCTGCGCGCGTGGCCGGGCGGGAGAAGCGGGCGCTGGGCGAGGTCTTCGGCCTTCTGAATTTCGGCGTGAATCTCACCCGGCTCGCGCCGGGCGCGCAATCTGCGCTGATGCACAGGCACAGCCGGCAGGATGAGTTCATTTATATTCTCGAAGGCGCGCCGACGCTTATGACGGAAGCGGGCGAGACCGAGCTTCGCCCTGGCATGTGCGCGGGCTTCCCCGCCGGCGGCCTCGCCCATCACCTCGTCAATCGAAGTGACACAGACACGCTTTATCTCGAGATCGGCGATAGAACCGCCGGCGATCGCGCGGACTATCCCGCCGACGATCTAGAAGCGCGCCCTGGCCCCGGTGGGCTCCGGCAATTCTTCCACAAGGACGGTCGTCCTTATTAGAGCGTGGATTTTCATGGCCGGGATCTTCAGCTTTGACGGCGTCGAGTTCCTCAACACCTTCGTTTCGCTAGCGGTTGCGCTCCTGCTCGGCACGCTCATTGGCGCGGAGCGGCAGTACCGCCAGCGCAACGCCGGCCTGCGCACCAATGCGCTGGTCGCATTGGGCGCCTCGGCTTTCGTCGATCTGGGCATGCGGCTGATGGGCAACCAAGGCGCGACCCAGGTGCTCGCTTATGTGGCCTCGGGCGTGGGCTTCCTCGGCGCTGGCGTTATCCTGAAAGAGGGGATGAACATCCGCGGCCTCAATACGGCCGCGACGATCTGGTGCTCGGCGGTGACGGGCGCCTTCGCGGGGGCGGATCACCCGGCCGAGGCCATGCTGATGTGCGGCTTCGTGCTGGCGGGCAATACTTTCCTGCGGCCGCTCGTCAATCTGATCGAGCGGGCGCCGATCGACGAAAGCCAGACCGAGTCGACTTTCGAACTCCGCGTCTCGACCGACGAGGCCAGCCGGGACGCGCTGCGGGAGCTGATCGAGGAGCGGCTGGAGCGGGCGAAATATCCGGCGCGGGAAATCCGCGAGCTCGAGCGGGAGGAGGGCGTGGAGATCGCCGCCACGCTCGCGGCGACCAGCGTCGAGGCCGCCGAGCTCGACGCCATCGTCGAGGAGCTCGGGCGGCTGACCAATGTCGCTCACGCCACATGGTCCTCGCGCGCTTCTGACTGATCCGTGGCTAGCGCGCTTTCCGCTCGCATGGAATCGTCCGAGCAACGATAAATCGCGCAAAATCAAGAATTTGGAGCGCATTCTTATCGCAAAAGTCTATTCAACCCTTGCGGAATGCGCTCCGGCGCGCCGCATCCACTTGCCCGCGGCGCGGCCCTCCTGTAAGAGCGGCTCACTCGAAGCGCTGAGCGCTTCGCCGGACGGCCTCGTGGCGGAGTGGCTACGCAGAGGACTGCAAATCCTTGTACGGGGGTTCGATTCCCTCCGAGGCCTCCAATTTTAACCCTCCTCATCGAGAGCGGCCGAGTTGGCGCGAAGGAGTCGCCTACGCGATTTTGTTTGCCTCAATTTCAGTCTAAAATATGCCGGATGGGCAAGAAGCGCCGAAAACGGCCGCTGCTCACCTTGAAGAGGGGGAACAATGCTGCATGCTCTGATTGCCGACGCACAGGCCAGGCTCAACGAGGCGCGCCGCCAGCTGCGCCTTGCCGCCATTAATTTTGAAGTCCCGGACGACGAGCTGCTGGCTCTGCGCGCCAACGCCCGAAAAATATACGACGAGCTCGCCCTGCTCGACCGTAAGAAGCTGAAAAAAGGCCTGTTCGGCTTATTCAAGTTCTGGTGAGCCGGCGGCCGCCGGCGATTTGTGCCTTGCTTCCAGAGCGACCGCGCCCTCCATAACAGCGCATGAGGGCGCGGCGCGCGTCGCCGCTCGCGATGAGGAAGGAAGATGATTAGCCCGGACACCCCTCCCGGAACGGAGGTCGTCTGTGTCGAAGCTGGGCCCGGACGCTATGGCGACGGCGGCCTGCGACGCGGGGCGATTTACACCGTGGAGCGCATCGCGCCCGCCATCGACGGCGGTTACGTCGTGGTTTTGAGCGAAATTCCGCCTTGGCAAACCTACACGCCGCCCTGGGGCCTGGTCGGCATCGGCTTCGAATTGAGGCGCTTCCGCTACCTCGATATCCCCAGTTCGCTCACTGAGCTGCTCGAGCAGGCCCCTCGCCAAACGGAGATGGTTTAGCGGTCCTCCGCCGGTGGGGGTTCGGGCAGCAAGGGGGCCGCGGCGCCCGATCGGCGGATGAAGGCCCTCGGGTCCGGCGCGAGGGACAGCTCATCCCAGCCACCGGCGAGATCGAAGGCAATTTGCAGCCCTTTGTCCCGTGGTCTGCCGGCGGCGTCGGCTTGCTGCGCCGCGGCTTTCAAGGAAAGGGTGCGTTCAACGAGATTTGTGGTTCCTTCAAATCTAAGGGCGAAGCCTGGCCCATGGGCGGAGCCGTCGTCGAGCGCGCCAACGCCTTTCTCGATAAGCAGGGTCGCGCTCGCCCTATTCAGCGCCGAGCTGCCCGAGCGGATGTCCTGCGCGCTCGCGAGCGGGCGTTTTTCGAATCGGCGCAGCGCCCGCTCGAAATCGACGCCCGTGATCTCGCCCTCGCTCATGATCAATGAAGCCCGGCCGTCGAGGTTGTGCATCATGTCGGCCAGCGTGGCGCCGGCGGCGTCGACTTTCAGGGATAAATCGAGCGCGCCGCCGAGCGCCTGGCTATCGAGGACGTCCCACATAAGTGCGCGCGCGTCGACGCCGGCGGTCTGCGCGGAAGCGTGCACAATCAGCGCGTCGCCGGCCGGCTTGAAGGAGGCGCGCGCTTTCAGCCTGCCGCGATAAGCTTGCGCTTCGACGAGGGAGACATCGAGAACGCCGTCTCGCAGGGCGACAGAAACGCTGGCGTCGTCGATCGTGAGACGGCCCAGCCGAGCGTGGCGGGAAACGATGCTGAGATCCAGGTCCGCGCCCGAAAGATCTGGCGGGTCGAGCCGCTCACGGCTCCACTGGCCGTCGGGTCCGATCAGAGCCGGCGCATCCGCCAGCATGGGTTTCAGCGCGACAAAGCCGCTTTTCAAGGTCGCGGAGACCCGGGGCTTGCCTTCTTCGTTGCGTAGGGCGAGCTCGCCCTCGAAGGCGTTGCCGTCGACAGAAATTTGAAGGTCCTTGAGAACGGCCTCCCTCGCGCTGAGGACCGCCTGGGCGGAAGCTTGGGCGTCACCGAAGGGGCCCGGCAGCGGCATGTGGATATCGAAGAGATTCAGCGCCTCTCGCACCGACGCGGCCGAACCGGCGATGCGGCCCGAATAATGCCCATTTGGCCCCGTCTGCGCGATGCCCTGAGCCTCGAGACGCACGCTCTCCCCATCGAGGCGAGCGACCACGACCGAGGGATCGCCGCGCAAAAGAATCCCTGGCCGCGCGACCCAGAGAATGAGCTGCAACCGTTCGCCTCGCCGGTCGAAGGCGCCCGTCAGCGTCGCCGGCTCGCCAACCTTGCGCCAATCCAGCGTCGCTGAAATCTTACCGGCCTCGTAGCTCTTTTCGTCGAGCTTCAGGCGAAGCGCGCCATCGACGATGTTCAGCACGCCCAGACGGAACTTGTCCGCCTTGTTAGCCTCCGGGCTTGCAGGCTGGGCGGCCGCCGCGCGCGCGGCGGCGCCGGGGGCGTCGATCGGCTTCCGATCGAGGTCGATTTCCATGCGCGGACGCATCAGCGAGATCGACTCGACCTCGAGCCGGCCGGAGAGCAGGGGCAGAAGCTTCAACCCGCCGAAAAATTCCTCCGCTTCGACGACGAGGGCGCCGTTTCTATCGGCAAAGCCAACGCCTTCGATCGAGATGCGCGGTCGTGGCGCGAAAGACAGGCGCGGCTTGCCGCGCGCCGCGACATAAAGGCCTGTCGCCTCCTGAACTTGCGCGGAGATCGCCGCAAGCGCCGCATCGGATGAGTAGAGCCACGGAGCGGCGGCGATGGCCGCTCCGGCGATGACGAGGACAGTCATCAGCAACAGGAAGACCAGCCGCCGCTTTCGGCTGGGGGGGCGCACAATCCCGGCGCCGGCGACAGGGTCTCCAAAGGGAGCGCGTTCCGCGTCCGACGACAAGCGCTTTCTCTCCTTTATTTTTCCCCTCTTTCTCGCGGGCAAGCGCGGCGAGAAAGTGGCGGCGGGAAAGAATGAGAGCGAAGCGCTACCCCGGCTACGCCACGCCTGTCGGCCGACCGCGTCTTCAACGCGCGTGTTTCGTCAGTTCCTCGCGCAACGTGCGCAGTATCTCTTCGACGTAAAAGGGCTTTTCGACGATTGCTTTCTGCAGATAGGATTCCGGAAGTCCTGCGCGGCCACAACCGGTGGTGAAGATGAAAGGAATCTCGCGCGCAAAAATAATGTCGGCGATGGGGTCTATCCGGTCGTGGCCGATATTCACGTCCAGCAGCGCGATGTCGAAACCGGTCGTTGTGGCGTGTCGGAGAGCCTGAGCAAGCGTGCGCGCGGAACCTGCCACGACGAGCCCGAAGTCGGTCAGCATTTCCTCGAGCGCCAGCAGGATGTACGGGTCGTCTTCGACAAGCAGCACCCTTCGACCGAGCAGGGGGTCGCTCGGTCGTTGCGGCTCATCGCCCGATTCGTCGCCCGAGCGTGGCGCGTGCGAGACAGACATGGAGAAGATCGTGCGACCGATCTTTTCTCCTGTCCAGCGCTTGCGCGCGCGGGCTGCGAACGCTCGTTAATGATCTTGACAGGTCAGTCGAAGTTGCCGCGGCTGATTTCCCTTGCGCTGCAAATGGCTAGCGTAAGCCAGGCGAGGATGGTGAGAGACCCGCCGATCGGCGCGGCAAAGGGAAAAAGCTTCCCGCCGAGATAGACGCGCGCGGCAAGGTCGGCGACAAAAAGCGTCACGCCCGCCTGCAGAGCGAGGCTCGCGCCGGCAAGGAGGCGAGAGATCGGCGCCCGGCCGCGCACAAGCGCCGACAATCCGAGGCCGGCGGCCGCGTGGATCATCAGGAATTGGCTGGCGGTCGCTAGGAGGGGATTGGCGTCGACATGCGCCGCCGCCGCGGCGAGCGACACGCCGGCGGCGCCCTGAAGCGCAGCAACGGTCGCGATGATGGCGGCCTTGTTCACGCAGGAGCTCCTTTCGTGCTCAGTAGGCGTTTTCGCTTTTGATCAGGGCAAAAGGCGTCACGGCCAGGATATAGATATCCAAGAGGATGGACCAGTTCTCGATGTAATAGAGGTCGCACTCGACGCGCTTTTGGATTTTCTCCGGCGTGTCTGTTTCGCCTCGCCAGCCATTGATCT
Organism: Methylocystis sp.; assembly: GCA_024506175.1. Classification (GTDB taxonomy): domain Bacteria; phylum Pseudomonadota; class Alphaproteobacteria; order Rhizobiales; family Beijerinckiaceae; genus Methylocystis. Next base: position 37,072 of record JAMBEQ010000192.1, on the reverse strand, counting down.
GCGCCCAGCCGGTGATGCCGGGTTTGACGCGGTGGCGCGCGAAATAGCCGTCGACGACCTCTTCGTAGGATATGTCAGCCGCACGCGCCACTATGGCGTGTGGCCGCGGTCCGACGAGCGATAGGTTGCCCTTGAAGACAACATTGAAAAGCTGGGGCAGTTCGTCTAGCGAGGTTTTCCGGATGAAGCGGCCGACGCGGGTCACGCGCGGATCGTTGCGGGTGACCTGTTTCACTGCGCCATGATCGAGCCGATCCGCATACATCGAGCGGAATTTATAGACCTCGATGCACTCGTTATTGAAGCCATGGCGTCTCTGCTTGAAGAGGATCGGCCCAGGCGAGTCGAGCTTCACAGCGAGGGCCACCAGCGCCATCATGGGCGCCGCCAGGATAAGACAGATCGCGCCGACGACCTTGTCGAAGACAAATTTGACGACAACGTCCCAGTCTGCGATCGGCTTGTCCAGCACGTCGATGACCGGAACGCTGCCGATATAGGAATAAGAACGCGGGCTGAAACGCAGCTTGTTGGCGTGCGCGGCAAGCCGGATGTCGATCGGCAAGACCCAGAGCTTGCGCAGCATCTGAAGAATGCGCGCCTCGGCGGAGATCGGCAGCGCGAAAATGATGACGTCGATGCGGGTATGCCGGGCGAACTCGATGAGATCGTCTATGTTGCCGAGCTTGGGGTAGCCGGCGACGACGTCGGGCGAGCGCTCGTTGGCGCGGTCGTCGAAGAGCCCCAGAATGAGAAGGTCGCCATCATCTTGTGTGGCAAGCGCCCGTAACACCGGCTCGGCGAGCGCGCCGCCGCCCACGATCACCGCGCGGCGATCGAGCTTGCCCTGGCGCGACAGGGAACGAACGATGGCGGAGAGCGCCAGCCTCTCCCCGGCCAGTAGCGCGAGGCCTGCCACATACCAGCCGAGCAGCCAGACCCGGGAGACGGACTCGTCGAGCCTGAAGAAGAACAAAACGACGAGCGCGACGATAAAGACGAATGACCAAGCCGCGGCGATCCTCGGCCCGTCGCGCAGCGGCGCTCGCAAGGACGTGGTCGCGTAAAGCCCCAGAGACTGCATTGCGGCGATCGCCGTCAACGCCATTGCCGGCATGGCCAGATAGTAGCCGAGCGATCGGCCCCACTGGGGCGCGACGTAGAGCTCGTGGATCAGCATGCCGGCGGCTAGGAGCATCAGTAGCTCGACGAGCCTCATGCTGCCGGAGAGGACAATCGGCGAGTAGGCCCTTTCCGGGCGGCTGTTGCTGGCGATCTCCGCGAGCGCCGGGCTCGGCTGCGCCCTGGACTTTCTCTCTGCGTGATCCTCTACAGGGGGCGCGCCCTTCGTATCGCCGGCAGCAGAAGCGCTCATGCTGTTATGGCTCCCATTCTTCTGGCGCGTTTTCGGGCAAGGCGGCCGCGCGCGTCGAGGCCAGCGCCGCCCGATATCCCTGCAACACGCCGTCGTTCATCGATGCGAGTGTGAACCGCGACTTGACGAATTGCGCCATCTGGTCGGCCAGCGCTTCGCGCTCCTCACAGCCCATCTTCAGCATGCTGCGCATGGCGGCTGCGAGCGCATCTGCGTCCTTGGGCGGAACCAGACGGTGGGCCTGGTTCCCGAATATCTCCGGGACCCCGCCCACCCTTGTCGCGACGATCGGGGCCTTGGCCGCGATCCCCTCGAGAACGACATAGGGCAAGGACTCCGCCCGGCTGGGGACGACGAGAATGCGTCCGCAGCGCAGCGCTTCGCGCGTGGGCATGCGATCGAGGAAGCGGACGCGGTCCGAGAGGCCGAGGCGTCGGGATAATTCGCGAAAAGCGCTCTCGTCCGGGCCGGAGCCCACGAGCGCCAGCGTCAGATGCGTTGGCAGGACGGCGAAGGCCTCGAGCAGCTCGGCAAGGCCTTTGGCCGCGCGAATCTCGCCGACAAACAGAAAATCGGCTGCCTCGGAGACTGGTCGGGCAGGCGTGAACTCTTCCGGCGCAAGGCCGTTATATACGACGGGGGCAAGCGCTCTCGGCGCCTCGACCGCTTCGATGAAACGACGCCGCGCATAGTCGCTTTCAAAAGGCATCAAGTCTGTCACCCGACCCATTATGCGCTCGGCGGCGAAGAAAACTTTTCCCGAGAACGCATTGGAGCGAAAATGCAGGCTGCCGCCGTGCGGCGTGTAAGCGCGCACCGGCCGATGCGCCGGCTTCGGAAAGAGCGTCGGCGCCAAGGCCGGGAGCCGGGCGTAAAGCCCGCCCTTGGCCCCGTGTCCATGGACGATATCCGGCGCGAGGCGCTGGACAAGGCGCGCGACTCGCCAGGCTGCGACGAGATCGCCCGGGTGCGGCAAGCGTCGCATCGGAAAGCGCGTGACGCCGAGGGCGAGAGCGGGTGAAAGGTATTCGAAGACGCGCGCCGCGGCCTCGCCGCCCGTCAGCGAATCCGCGACGATTCCGACATGATGCCCATCCGCGGCCTGCGCGCGCGCGAGGTCGGCGACATGCCTGAAGAGGCCGCCGAGCGGCGCGCGCATCACATGCAGGATCCGCAGGGACTCACGCCTTTCCGCATCTTCTTTGCCCTGGGCCACAACCGCCTTTTCCGTTCAGAAAATTCGCTCTCGAACCGTGATGGTGTCGCCCGGCCTGATCGGCGTGTCGAGCGGCACGCGGCCGGTGACGGGATAGCCGTCGACGACCCGCGTGACGTCCACCGCGCCCTGATAGCCGCGGGGACCAAAGCCGCCCGCAATGGCCACGGCCGTGCGCACGGTCATTGCCTCGACATAGGGATATTGGCCTGCGTTTGTCACTTCGCCGAGCACGAAGAAGGGCCGGAAAGCTTCCACCTCCACGGAGATGCGCGGTTCGCGGATGAACCCATTGCGCAACTGGGCGGCGATCTCGTGTTCGACATCGGGCACGGTGCGGCCCTGAACAGGAACCGAGCCGATGAGCGGCATGGCGATACGGCCGGCGCCGTCGACCGAGTAGGTGTTCGAAAGCGATTCTTGGCCAAACACGATAATGCGGAGCCTGTCGCCCGCGGCGAGCGTATAAGGCTCGTTGGCCGAGGCGGCGAAGAGTTCCGGCCTGTAGTCGCCGGGCGCCGCACAGGAAGAGAGAAAGGCGCTTGTGATCATAGCCATCGCCAAGGTCAGCGTCTTTCCGGCGACCCCCTTCGAGGCGATTATCTTCGCCATTTCGCTTCCATGAGTTGTAGCAAATCATATGACCGCCGCAGGGCGACGCTTCCGTTTTATTGCTTCATGGTTAACAAACATTCACTCCCCCGCGCCGTCTGCTTAACCTGGTCTCAACCATAATCTCATATTAACGGGACGCTTTACCTCGGAGTAGGCAATGCGTTTGGGCGTACCGATTGAGACCGATTCATCGACGAGCGAGATCGACCTCTCGCGGCTGGGGCGCGTGCTTCTCCGGAAGCGCTGGTGGGTGCTCGGCCCGACGCTTGTAGCCTTCGTCGGCGCGCTCATCTTCGTCAACGCCGTGAAGCCGCGTTACACTTCCGACGCCAAATTGTTGCTTGAAAATCAGGACAATTTCTTCACCCGCGTCGACAAGGGCGAGCGCGCCGCGGCGACTGAACCCGACGCCGAGGGCGTGCAGAGCCAAATTCAGTTGCTCACCTCGCGCGATCTCGCGCGTCGCGTCATCAAGCAGCTCGGCCTTCAAGGCAATCCGGAGTTCGATCCGCTCGCCAATGGGATGGGCGCGCTTTCGCGCGTGATGGTTCTGCTCGGCGTCGCGCGCGATCCTACGCGGATGTCGCCGGAAGACCGCATGCTGGAAAAATTCGCCGAGAGGCTCGCCGTGCTCTCGCCGACCAAGACGCGCGTGATTTCCGTCGAATTTTCCTCGCGCGATCCAGACCTCGCCGCGCGCGGCGCCAACATCGTGGCCGAGGCCTACATCGAGATGCAGCAGGAGGCGAAGCGCGAGGTTGCGCGCGTCGCCGCTCAATCCCTCGCCACGCTGGTCTCCGATCTGCACACGCGCGTCGCGGAGGCCGAAGCGAAGGTAGAAGCCTATCGGGCGAAGACCGGGCTTCTTGTCGGTTCGAACAATGCGATCATCCCGACGCAGCAGCTCGGCGACCTCAACACCCAGCTCTCAGCCGCGCGGGGCGCCCAGGCCGACGCGCAGGCCAAGGCCAACCTCCTGCGGGAGATGTTGCGCCAGAACCGCGTCGGTGAAATTCCCGACGTAGCGAACAATGAGGTCATGAGGAAAATCTTCGAGCAGCGGGTTGCGTTGCGCGCGCAGCTTGCGCTCGAGTCGCGCACGCTGCTGCCGCAGCATCCGCGCATCAAAGAGCTCAACGCGCAGCTTGCCGATCTGGATCAGCAGTGGCGCGCCGCCGCCGAGCGCACGGCCCGCACGCTCGAAAACGACGCGCTCATCGCATCAGGGCGCGTGGAACATCTGACCCGGGCCCTGGACGAACAAAAGCGTGTCGCGGGCGCGGCGGGCGCAGAGGAAGTGAGGCTGCGCGATCTCGAGCGCGGCGCCCGCCTCCTCAAGGAACAACTGGAAGCCGAAACCGCGAAATATCAGGAAGCCCTGGCCCGCGAGCGCGTAAAGGCGACCCCTGCCGACGCGCGCATTATCCAGCGCGCGCTCGCGCCGCAGATTCCTTCCTTTCCGAAAAAGACTCCCATCATCGCCTTCGCGACGATCGCCTCGCTTATTCTTTCCATAGGCGGGTTCGCCGCTGCGGAATTGCTGAGCGGCCGGGCGAGCGTCTCGCCTCGGCAAACAGCGCTTGTCGATCTCGGGGCGGCGCCTCTTGGCGGCGTGAGACCAGCCGCTTCGCTCGAAACTTTGGCGGAGGGCGACGAGGAGCCAGACCCGCCATATTCAGGCGCAACGCCGACCGCGCCATTTTCTAGGAACGTCCCGGAGGGAAGAAACATCTCGGCCGCGCGGCGGCGCGAGAACGCAGGGCCCGTGTCGTCTTGTGTGAAGGTTCTGGTCACGCCATGCGAAAAAGAAGGCAAGCCTATTGAAACGGCGGTCGCCCTTGGCCGCACGCTCGCGCAGCGCGGCCGCACGCTTCTCGTCGCCGCCGATTGCGGCGCTCGGGCCTTCGACAACCTTGTGCAGTCCGTCGACGGGACGCCGAAAGGCATCTTCGAGCTCGTGACAGGCGCAGCGGATTTCGGCGACGCCATACACCGCGACGTGGGTTCGCGGATGCATGTGGTCCCTGGCGGCGCGGCGAAAGGCGAGGAAGAGCACGACCTCACGCAGGTCATCGTCGCGCTGGCGCATACCTACGAGTTCGTCGTGCTCGTGGCTTCGGCGGCGCAGGCGCTGCGTCTCGCCCCCTGTGTCGATCTTGCCTTCGTGCTCGGCGGCGATGAGGTCGCTGAGGCGCTGCGCGCCGAGCTCGCGGCGGCAGGGGCGGATGCGCATCTTGTCGAAGGCGCGACGAGCATGGGCGATCTCGTCGCCGCGTGACGCTCATCCCCATTTGGCGAGAGACCGCCACACGTCGTGGTAAAACGTCGCGAGCGCAGGGGTTTGCTTGATGTATCGCTTGATGCGGAGAAAGGCTAAAAATATCCCCGCAGCCAATACGCCACGCGGCGACGTCGCAATGATAACGTCGCACAGCTCGATCGTCTCATCACAGACGGCGCTCTTATAGCGCGCCTCGCCCGCGCCGAGATCGAAATGGGTCACGCCGCGCGAGACGAGATTTCGCATAAGCGCATGCAAGAGCAGATCACCTGGCGACGCGCGCGCGATATCGCTGTCGGCGTCAAACGAATTGAGCATGGCGGAGAAACGGCCGCACCGCACAATTCCCGCATAGGTCGCAACGATGCGCTCACCGACGCAGAGCGCGTGCAGCTCGAGACCGTCTTCTCCGGCGCCGGCTGAAAGCTTTGAGAGAAACACGCGCCGGCTCTCCAAGTCGCAGGCGTTCGCAGCGCCTGTTTCAATAAAGCGGGCGGTTTTTTGCGCGATCAGTGCGTCGATGATCTCGCGTGCGCGTTCGCCTGTCGCGCAATGCTCGTACGAGAGCGGGCCGATCTGAGCGAGACGCGCTTCCTTCTTACGCAATTTTTTTCGCGTGTCTTTGGATAGGCGCGCCGCCAGCTCCTCGACGCGAGCGGGAAGGGTCGCGCCATAAGCGAAGCTCGCACTGGGCATCGCGGTTTCGAAGGCGAGGGGGTTGTAGGCGCCGCCGAAGCATTTTGGCTGATTGCGCAGATAGATCAGATCGAGCCGGGTGGGCGCGCGTCTTGCCGCTTCCCGAATAAGCGCGCGCAGGTCGGCTTCGACAAAGCCCGCGCTTGGGTCGAGCAGCGGTAGATTGAAGTTGCTGTCGCGTCCGCCCAGAAAAAGCGCAAAATTTAGCCCCCAGCGTCGCCGAATGCATAAAGGCAGAAGCGCGAGCGGGCGCCCGCAAGCGTTGCGCGCGACGATCAGAAACGGCCGGGCGCCTTCGGCTCGGCCGATCGTATCGGACCAAGCGGAAAGAAAGAGGTAGTACTGATAGGGGCTGATCGCCGCCCTTTCCGCGAGTTCCTCCCAGGCCCCGCGCGTTTCCTCGAATGAGGAGAGGACTTCGATTTCCAACGAGCCGGCCCTGCTCGTGCGCCTGCTGCTCGACCCGAGTCGGCTGTTCACCAATGCTGTGACGATACGCTTCATGAGTCGGGGGCACCCTGCGCCCCGCAAGGCGCATAACTGATCGTTAGAAACCTTCGTCCTAAATCACTGAAACTTTCTTGCGTGGATTGGATTTCATGGCGACCTGGCGGGAGTTGGCGATCGAAGCCGGGATGCGGCTTTTCAAGGCCAGCGGCGTGCATCGCCTTGCGGCGCCCTTCACCAGCGGGCTCGGCGCGATCCTCATGTTTCATCGCGTTCGCCCCAATAGCGACGGGGCCTTTGCGCCAAACGCCGGGCTGGAAATCACGCCGGAATTTTTGGACGCGCTTCTCGCCCATCTCTCGGCGCAGGGTTACGAAATCCTTTCGCTGGATGCGGCGCTCGATATCGTCCGTGCAGGGACGGCGCCCACGCGCCCCTTCGTGGTCCTTACCTTCGACGACGGCTATTGCGATCTCGTCGAATATGCGTTGCCGGCGCTGGAGCGTTATCGCGCGCCCTTCACCGCTTACGTCACGTCGGGTTTTGCAGACCGGACGGCGCGACTCTGGTGGCTCGAATTGGAGGAAGCCGTGCGGCGGCTGTCGCGCATCGACGTCGTTGTGGACGGTCGCCGGTTCGCGCGCGACTGCGCTACGCCCGAAGAAAAGCGCGAGGCTCACGCCGATCTCTATTGGGCGCTTCGGGGGGGCGGGGAGACGCAGCTGCTCGATGTCGTCGCGACGCTAGCGCGCGAAGCGGGCGTCGACTCTCGCACGCTGGCGGGAGAAGCCTGCCTGGGCTGGTCGGAGATTGCAGCGCTCTCCCGACACGAGCTCGCGACGATCGGCGCCCATTCGCAGACGCATCGGCGCCTCGCAAAGCTTTCCGATGCGGATGCCCGTCGCGAGCTGGTGGAAAGCCGTGAGCGTATCGGGCGGGACATCGGCTTCGCGTCGACCCATTTTTGCTATCCGGTCGGCGATCCAAGTTCGGCCAGCGTGCGTGAATTCACGCTGGCGGCTGAGCTGGGTTTCGCGAGCGCCGTCACCACAAGGCCGGGAATGCTCTTCCCCGAGCACCGTGACCGGCTGCTCGCCCTGCCGCGCCTCTCCGTGAACGGCAGGCATCAAAGCCTCGCGGCGCTAGACATATTGCTCAGCGGCGCGCCCTTCGCGCTCATTAACCGGGGCCGGCGGATCCCGGCGTAGAGGGGGCAGGGCGGGCCAAGGAGCGCTCCCATCCGCGAGGAAGCCAGGTCCCGCGCAGTGCTCGGCGTTGGGGGCCAACGCCTCGAGTATCAGCGGCTCACAGCGCCGTGCGGTAACGGGTGGCGAGACGCGGCTCGGCCTCTGCGCCCTTCCAAACATCGACAATGTAGCTTTGCTTCCCATCCGCGAAGGCGACGTAGCTGGCGATTCTGATGTCGCCATGGTCGTGGACGGCCATTTGCGAGATAGACGCCCGAGCGGCGCCTTCGATCGCCGCCTTGATCCAGGCTTCGCGCGGAATATGCCGGATGTCCGGCTCCGGCGCATTCGGAGCCATCGCCACGGCAAGTTCTTCGAAATCGGGAGCGAGAAGCTTCTCGAGCTTGGTCCTGTCGCCGCCAGCCAGCTCGTTCTCGAAGCGGCTGTAAACGACGACGAGCCTCGTCACCAATCCGATGGGCGCACCGGGCTGGGGAGGCGCTCCTGTCTGGGCGAAGGCGCTCCCTGCGATCGAGAGCGCGATAGTGATCACAATCGCAGGGAAACGCATAGCATCCACCCTTATCAGTATTTGACCGAGCAGTAGCCGCCGGAGGCGTTCACCCAGTTCTGCTGGATGAGATACTGGCTGCCGCCGAGAGTCATATTATAGAGCGAACCATTCGACGCTTGGGATGTCGTTCCGAATGTCCAGGCGCATTTGTCGGCGTTTTCGTAGCCCCTCGAGTCATACCAGGCGTTGAGCTGCGTGTCTGTCGCGGCTTCTTCCAACTCGTGAGCAATGACGCTCGCCATTCCGTCCGCGCCAGGGTTGTTGTTGGGGCTCGTCGTTGTCTGCACGGAGCAGGCGGAAGGGCAGCGGTCAGGATTGCCCACGAAGGCGAATTTGATATCCGTTCCACCGATCAGGCTGTGCGTGTGCCAGCCGCAATATTGCGTGCAAAAGCCAGAGCTTTCCGCGACGTCCTTAGAAGTTAGGACGAAGTAAACGCCGTTTGGGTCCTTCGGAAGAGCGCCGGACGTGATCGCGTTGGAGACCACGGCCTGAACGCCGGCGTTGGTCAGCGTCGCGCTTTGGCTGTAGTTGTCATTCGTAGCGCCGGCGTAATGAACCGCATTGGAGAGGCGCGTTCCGGAGCCGTTATAGTAGGTCGTATTGATATTGTAGTAGGGGCTGCCGCCGATCGAGGACGCGAAATTCGTCAGGATGGTCGTGGCGGTGTTATTCGACCAATTGCCGTACCAAATATAGTAGACGTTGGTCGTTCCGAGCATCACCGGGCCGCCGTGGTAGGCGATGCCGTTTGTGCCGGTTCTCGAGGAGAAGGCCTTTGGCGCCCAGGGCGGCGCGACTAGGCCGCGACCCGTGCCATCGGGAACACGTTCGCGTGTGTCGATGGCCAGGCCGTGGGCCTTCCGGGCCGCTTCGTCCTGCGCCTTTTCCTTGTAGACATCGAAGGTTTCGCCGGCTTTCGACAAACTGGGCGCAACGACGATGGGGACAAGGCCGGCAAGGACAAGAAACGCAACCTGCTTCCTGGACCAATGGAACATGATTTTTCACACGCCTCGGCCCTGCCGCGACGCGCCTTCTGGTTGGGATGCGTCCGCAGGGCGCCGGCTCGGCTGTGCCTAGGCCGCAAAAGATTTCGGCCTCCGTCACGTCCCTGTCCTGGCTGCGGAACTGGAGCGCCGCCTCATGCGACAATCGCAGCCGTTATAGGGTCGATTCCGTAGCCAAAACGTTGCGGACATAGCCAAACTTCTTCTGTTTCAATTCGCCAAGCGATAGTCGCTCGCGCGGCCGCCGGCCAAGTCCACTCTGGTAAAGCTGGGGCAGAGCGCCTATTTTTGACGGAAATCAGAAAGTGGGAGCGGAAATAATGAGCCTCGTGGGCGTCGTGATTTGTGTGGCCATCGGTCTCTCGGCGGCGCTGGGCGTCTATCTTCGCAAGCGCCAGACCGAGACTGTCGCGGCGAACCGGGAAGCCGTGCCGGCTGATTTCGCCCGTGACGTCACGCTGGACGAGCATCACCGCGCGGCAGACTACACGATCGCCCGCACGCGCTTTGCGATGGCGGAGACGCTCTACGACGCCGCCATCTCCATTCTTTGGCTCGCCGCCTGGATGGCGCCGCTCTATGCGCTTGTGTCTCAGTTCGTCTCGCCGGGCCTGACGCGCAGCGTCGTTTTCGTGCTCGCTGTAGGGGCGCTCGGGCATGTTCTCGAATTGCCGTTCTCGCTCGCCAACTCCTTCTGGCTCGAGGAGCGTTTTGGCTTCAATCGGCTGACGCTGAAAACCTTTCTTCTCGACGAGGCCAAGGAGGCCTTGCTCGGCGCGGCGATTGGGACGCCGCTCCTCTTCGGCATGTTTTGGCTGCTTGGCGCGCTGCCCCATACCTGGTGGCTGATCGCTTACGTCGCGTTTATCGCGCTCATGATCGCCATGACCGTCATCTATCCGACGTTCATCGCGCCGCTCTTCAACAAATTCACGCCGATGGAGGAGGGGGCGCTGAAGGCGCGCATGGAGGCGCTGCTTGCCAAATGCGGCTTCGAGTCCAAGGGCCTCTATGTGATGGACGCCTCGAAACGCTCGGCTCACGGCAACGCCTATTTTACCGGCTTCGGCAAGGCGAAGCGCATCGTCTTCTTCGATACGCTGGTGGAGAAACATTCAGTCGACGAGATCGAGTCGATACTTGCGCATGAGCTCGGCCATTTCAAATATGGCCATGTGCGGCAGATGATCCTGCAAGCGGCGGTCATCGCCTTCGTGGGTTTCGCGGCGCTTTACTGGGCCTTCGGCAACGAGACCTTCGCTGGCTGGTTTGGTCTGCCCAACGATCCCGGCGTGGTGCTCGTCGCGCTGCTCCTCGCCAAGGAGCCGATTTCGCACCTGCTTCGCCCGTTGTTCGCCTGGCGCTCGCGCAAGAATGAGTTCGAGGCCGACGATTTCGCCCGCCGGATGGTGGGGAAGGAGCCAATGATCTCGGCGCTCACGCGTCTTACCCGCGACAATCTGGCGACGCTGACGCCCGACCCGCTCTATGCGAATTTCTATTTCTCGCATCCGCCCGTGCCAGTGCGGGTGGCGCAGCTAAGGGCGGCGGGGTGAGGCGCGCGGCGGCTGATCAGCGCGCCCGCCGCCGACAGGTTGCAATTTCGCGCGTGCTCTAGCCTCGACAGGCTTGGCCACTATCTGAACGCCTCATCGGAGGCGAGGCATGAGCATCGAGGCGGAGCTGGGCGCCCGGCTGGCGCCCCTCGTCAAGCGGCGAAACACCTTGGCCGCTTACGGCGTAGCGCTGGTCGCGGTCACGCTGGCTGCTTGGATTCGTTATGATGCGGCCGGCTGGCTGGGGCCGGGGGTTCCCTTCATTACCTTCTTCCCGGCGGTGTTGATCGCCGCGATTGTCGGCGGGCTGTGGGTCGGCCTTTTCGGGACGGCGGCGTCGATCGTCGCCATCTGGATTCTCAACCTGAACGGCGCCTTTGCCGGCGCGTTGGGGGCGCCGACGGAGGCTGCGCTCTTTGCTTTCGGCTTTGTCAGCGTTGGGACTGTTTCTGTCATTTCCTTCTTCGAGCAGGCGATCGATCGCATTGCCGCTCAGGCGCATAACCAACATTCTCTCATTGAATCGGCGCCCAATGGCATCGTCATCGTCGGCGAGGGCGGGAGCATCATTGGACTGAACCGCAGCGCGGAGGCGCTCTTTGGATACGAGCGCGCGGAACTGTTGGGCAAACGCGTGGAGATTCTCGTCCCAACGAAGTTTGCCCGCTCTCATGTCGGCTTGCGCGAAACATTCCAACAGGCGCCTCAGACGCGGCCCATGGGGGCCGGACGCGATCTGAGCGGGCGGCGCAAGGATGGCAGCGAATTTCCCCTGGAAATCGGGCTCAATCCGATCGAGTGGGACGGCCAAAGGGCGGTGCTCGCGACAGTCACGGACATCACCGAGCGCAAGCAGCACGAGGAGAGACAGGCGATCCTGGCGCGCGAGCTGGAACATCGCGTCGGCAATATCTTCGCGGTGATTCTCGCCACCATCCGCCGCACCCTGACCAGGGGACGAAACATCGTCGAAGCGGCGCAGATTTTGACCCAGCGCGTCCAATTGATGGCGGATGCGCATGCGGTGCTGTCCGAGGCGATGTTCAAGAATATCCCCACCAATAAGCTCGTCGATATTGGCGTGGGCAGTTTCAAGGAACAGGTTTTATCAAGGGGTGCGGATATCCCGGTGAATGCACGCGCCGCTCAAGCGATTTCGTTCATCATTCACGAGCTCGTCACGAATGCTGTGAAGCATGGCGCGCTATCATCGCCGCAGGGCGCCGTCGCCATCGACAAGCAGATCGAGACCGTCGAGGGCCAGCCGTTCTTTGTTCTCGAGTGGTCAGAAAGCGGCGGCCCGCCTGCTGTGGCCACGACGCACAAGGGGTTTGGCTCTTTCATTCTGTTGGAGACGCCCAAGCAATTCGGCGGTGACGCCAAAATGGCGTTCGGTGAGAGCGGGCTCTCTTATCGGTTACGTCTGCCTTTGGAAGCCATACGCTAGAGCGCGTTTCGCAGAAGGTGACAGACTTTTGCGAAAAAGAATCGCTCCATTCTTTCGATTTCTCGCTTTTTCTTGTCGCTGAAAGCGCGCCGAACCGCGGTCTTGCCTTCGTAAAAAATGCCCGCCAGGCCGAACCCGGCGGGCAAGTTCTCACACCAACACGCGGAGAAGAGGAAGAGAACCCGCGTGAAGTCCTTTCGAGCTCAGAGCGTAGCGCCGAGCTGGAATTTCGGGATGACCGGGCCGCCGATCTCCACCTGTTCCCGCTTGCCCGACGGGCTGAAGAGGAAGAGCAGGCCGCCGAACTGGCTGTCGGTGTCGTAGGCGAGGTCGGACAGACGCTCGACGTCGAAGCGCGCATCCTGCACCGTGATGACGAGATTCCTGGTCTCGCCCGGCGCGATCGGCGTCGGATCGTTCACCGAGAGACCGCGATCCGCCAGGAGATAATCCGGGAAGTCGGGCCGCGAGGTGAAGACGTCGGGGTTGAGGAAGCGCAGGCCGGCCGTCGTGAATTCGCCCACGCGCAGGGGCTCCTGGCCATTGTTCGTGATGCGAAGGTTAACGCTCAACTCGCGACCCGGCACCTTGTAGGAGCCGCCGCCGAAGCTCGCCGTGACCGTCTGCTTGCCGTTGTCGATGAAGGAAATGCCGGTCAGCAAGCCAGCCTGCATCGGCAGGGTGCGCGGGAATTCACGATTGGCGTTCGCATAGAAGAACAGCAGAGCAAGCATCGAGCTGGCGAGCCAGATACCGCCGAAGCGCTTGTCGCCCGCCGAGATCATCTCGTGCTTCTTGCCGGCGGCGACCTGCCATCCGCGGACGATGATGCCCTTCTGCAGGAACCAGTAAAGGATCCAGACAAGAGCCGCCGCCATCCAGAGGAAATGGTAGCCATAGGTCCAGTTGATGCCGTAGCTTTCCAGATCGATCGTCGAGCCGTCGAGCAGCGTGACAGGATTGGTGAAATCCTTCATGTCGCCCTTGATCTCGACCCATTGCCCCGGACCGACGATCGGACCGCCGTCCTTGACGTTGATCTGGACGTGGACGTGGTAGCGGCCTGGGCGGCGCGCCTTCAGCACGATCTTGTAGTCGTAGTCGTGGCCGATATCCAAAGAGAAGGTGCGCGGCACCGGCGAGTCACCGACGAAAGCGCTCTTACGGATCAGAACCGGACCGGGTTCGCCGACGTTCAGGAAGGCTTCCTCCGGCTTTGCAACCGCTTGCGGCCAGCCCGAGAAGACGTGAACCTTGCCGGTGAGCTCCATCTCTTCATTGACGTTCAGCGTCGTCTTCGACCACTTCACGTCGTACCAATTGAGCGTGCGCATGCGCAGGAACGCCTGCTGCGAGCGCTCGCCATGCGCGGCGGCCGGCGTGGCGGCAAACGTCGTGGCGGCGACGACTGCGGCCGCGCCAACGGAGAGCAGGCGTCCTGCTCGGCCCGACGCTGCTCTCGCCAGCTTCTGGAAGAATGATTGTGTCATTTTCATTCGACTCCCTTGTCGTCTTCTACGCCGGGGCCTGAACGCCCCGGCATTGTTCAATCGTTCGGATTAGACGTCGTCGTTTTCGAGATATTTCACGGTCGAGAACCAGCCGCCGACCTTCCACCAGAGGAAGTAGACGAGCATGGAGACGAAGCCCGAGAAGAAGGCCGCGACCGGAACAACGTCCTTGCCGAAGGTGCGCAGCGTGCCGCGCTCGATCATGCGGATATATTCGGGCGTGCCGGTGCGGACGTAGTTGAAGCCGATGAGATCCGCGAGCGTCAGCAGGACGCCGTCGACCTCAGTGGCCTGGTGGAACTGCGCCAGCACGGGCCAGTTGCTGGGATAGAACAGCAGGCCCCAGCCCATTCCGCCGAGCACCGCCGTGACGATCCAGCTTCCCGAGAGCAGAAGAACCACATCGAGCCAGAAGCCCATCGGGATCAGCGCAGACGGGAAGACCAGGTTGATCGGGAAGAAGGTCCAACCCCAGAAGTTGTCGTAGCGGTTGATCCATTCGCCGACGAGCAGCGCGAAGCAGGCGACCGTCGCGCCGAAGGGCAGGCGGAACTTCTGCCAGAAGAAGGACTGCGCGGCGGCGGCGAAGCACATGGCGACGATCGGCGCCACGGTCGGCCACATGCGGCGATCCTTGAAGTCGATCCAGAAGTCCCAGTCGCCGGCAAGCAGCATGTAGTGAATGTGGAATGAGCCGAGCAGCACCAGGAAAAGGATGAGAAGGAGGATCCAGTCGGTCAGCTTGACGCACCCGATGAATTCTTCCTTCGATGCCCAGGCCCGGCCTGCCGCCGGCGCCGTTTCATTCGATAAGGACATTTCTTAGCTCTCCTTGATTGTTTTCTTCCCGGCGGCGTCGCCGGGTTGGCTGTTTTTTCCGGGCATTCCTGCGTTTCGTTTCGTGGGCGCAAGAGCCGGGGCGGTCGGCCGAAGCGGCCGCTCGCGACACCAGAGGGAAACCTGTCGAAAGCGGCCGCTTCTTCTTCGGTCTCGCGCGCGCCCTGGGAGCGATGCGCGCGCAGCCGAGAGCGCCTCTCGCGTCAGATCGCGAGCACGTCCTTTTCGAACTCTTTGCTGAGCTCGATCACGCGGCCGAGGATCTGCAGCACGGTGCCGAACATTGCGAGGCCGAACCAGCCGAAGAACACGAAGCCCCAATGAAGCGGCGCCGTGAACAGCTCTTCCATGAACCAGAAGGTGTGGCCCCATTCATTCAGGCCAACGTTCGGGAAGATCATGAAGGGGCCGGCGAAGAACATGAGGAACGCCAGCGATATGCGGTTCGCGAATTGCGGAATGCGCGTGCGGCCATACATGAAGGCCCCCCAGCCCGCGATGATGTAGATCGGGTAGCTGAGATAGAACTCCAGGATGTGCGACGGCGTGAAGTCCGTGTCGCGAATGACGGTCTGATGCCAGGTGCCGTCCTGCTCGGTGAAGTAGCTCGCGCCCCAATAGACCGTGAAGGCGTAGACGAGGAGCCAGCCGATCAAGGTGATCAGGCGGCGCATTTCCTCGCGCGGCGTGACAGCGTCGATGTTGCGGTCGCGCGTCTTCCAGAGATAGCCGCCGATCGCGCAGAAAGCGAGGAATTCGAGCGGCAGCTCGGTCCACATGATGTTGAGCCAATAGGTCTGGAATTCAGGGGCAAAAGAATCAAGCCCTGCCTTCCATCCGAAATACTGCTCATAGATGCGTATTCCGACGTAAAATGTTCCTAGCGCCGCCATGGCGAGATAAGCAGGGCGGTAGTTGACGATCGAGCCTGCGGACTCTTTCGCCGAAACCCCTGCTTTTTCTGTCGTCAGAGACATTCCTCTCCTCCAGTATTTCCTGTCTTGACGCCAGGATTGTCTATCTGATCAGCGCCAACCGCTTGTATTCAGTCGAACGCCTACAGATTACGCTCCCAGCTTGTGTATCAGGCATAGGCTCTCATCGGTCCGAGATTGTGTGCTCGGTATAGAAGCATTCCTGACCGAGGACTAGGCTATCACGGGAATCAATAGTTACGTCAATCGCGTCATGCGTAGCTTAACTGCGGCAATTTCGCGCATTGTATTGAATTGGTGATTTGTATGTATTTTAAACTGAGACAATGCATTTAATATGAGACGGAGTTGATGCTGGTATACAATTGTATGCAGTGCACTTTATTGTGATAACGCGATTCATAGCGACCTTCTGCCGCACTCGTGGCGAGTTGATTTGGCCATCGTGCTGTTGATTATGCGGTGTGTAGTATATCATCCGCCTTGATAAAGGGAGGGCGCCAAGCAATGAAGACGTTTCATTCCATGAACGAACTAGGGTGGGTCGGTTTCTGGATCGGTTTCATCATTTTCCTGTTTGCTGTCTTTATACCGACAGTGAATCGCACGCTTAACCTTTGAGCCATCGGCTCATAGCGCCTGCTTCTGCTCGCGCCCCGGCTCCCAGAGCCGGGGCGTTTTTCCGCCCGCCTGTCGCCAATCGGTCCACTGGGGGGCAGATTTCGACGGGGGGATGAGTCCTATGCGACACTTTGAAGCAGTAAATGTATTGAATTGTCTCACTGCACAAAATGCGTTTTTTTCAACTTTCGACGCGCGTTTTTTGGCCTCGAACTTATTGAAACATCTAGGTGAGTGTGCTCGTGACCCTCGTGCGTGGAGTGAGACAAAGTCACAGCGTCGGCCCATTCTGGGCAAAAAATCAAAAGTTCCCCCACCGTTGTATTTGTGAGAAAAAACAGGCGTGTCGTGATGTCGGCGATCGCCAAGCTGGCGGCGAGGCGCTAGGTGTGGAGCGCCAAAGCGCATCTTGGTTGCCCGAGAACATCCCGGCCACTATTAAGAAGAACAAAAATAAAGACGGTGTCATGGATAATAGAGAGGAGCACAAAGGCGGCGATCTGCTAAGCAAGCGGGAAGACGCAATGCGTCGCCTATTGGCGGCCGCGCAGGGCGCCCCGACGAAGACGCTGATCGATGAGCTTAAACAGGGCCTAGGCGTCTCACGCGCGACTGCTTATCGAATGGTAAGATCGTTTCGCAGTTGTGGCGCCATCACCTCATCTTCTCGATCGGTCGGAAGGCCGAAGGGGACCCGTGGCCTCGATCCCAAGCGCGAACGGATCATCGAGGAAGCATTGGGCCGCTTCATCGCTGCGCCCGAGCGTCCCCGGTTCAGCGCGCTTGTTCAGGAGATCGCGCGCCGTTGCAAAGAATGCGCGCTGCCGCCGCCCAATTGGAGAACCATCCGCGCGCGGTTACGCGACATCGATAACCAACGGTCGAACGCTTGAATGGCGATGGGGGAGACGCGCGCGCGTCGTGACGGCCGCCGAGGCGCCGCCCCCATCTTATGCAGCTTCTGCTCATCCCCCGATCACACTGCGGGAATTGCCTGCAAAATCATTTCATTCACCTCCATCCGATTGACTTGCTCGACCGCGCTCCCGCTAATTCGCTGCTGCGGGCAATTTACTCGTCGACGTGTCGGGCGCCACGCATCGTTCGGAAGTCTGCATCGACAAGCTCCACTCGCCGGACGGCCCCACAGGGCGGCTCGGCCTCGTCGAGTTCCGCGCTTGCGAGACGCCGCCGGACGCGCGCATGAGTCTTGCGTCGCAACAGTTGCTGCTGCGCGCGCTCGTCGCTTGGTTTTGGCGCGAGCTGCAGGAGGGGATCTCGAAGTGAGGGCGAGGAGTTTCGCGCCGAACCGCCATGTCGTCGCCTGCAATGGGCGCCGCGCGCCCTCGCATTGGATCGGGCAGCCGGCTGAATCACAGCGCCTCGCGCGCTTTCAGGACCACTGCCATACGCCCGGCCGCGTCTGGCCGCCGCGCGAGGAGCCTGCGGGCGAATTCCCCTTGACTCTGGATGTGTGGAGGCGGCTTGGCTGTTGAGTTCGACGCGACGGCGGGGCAGGCCAAAGCGACGCCCTGCGACGAGGCCGGTCGGCTCGCCGCCTGGGTCGCCGATTACAAACCGATACCCGGCGTTCCCGATGAGCTGATCGGCCGGGACGGGCGGCCGCGCCCGCATTGGACGACCCTGCTCGAGACGCTGGCGGGCCTCGGGCAGCGGGGCGTCGAGAATCGCTTCGCCGCCTCCGCGCGGCGGATCAGCGATATGGGCGTGACCTATCGCGTTCGGGGCGAGGCGCGCGAGCGGCCCTGGCCCCTGAGCCGCCTGCCGCTGCTGTTGACGGAAAG
This sequence comes from Methylocystis sp., assembly GCA_024506175.1. Classification (GTDB taxonomy): domain Bacteria; phylum Pseudomonadota; class Alphaproteobacteria; order Rhizobiales; family Beijerinckiaceae; genus Methylocystis. The sequence goes on along the minus strand of JAMBEQ010000192.1, from coordinate 18,959 downwards.
CGAGTGGTCGGAAATCGCGGCCGGCGTCGCGCAGCGCGCCGAACTGTTCGACCGCATTCTCCACGACATCTATGGCGAGGCCCGCTTGGTCTCAGAGGGCGCGCTGCCGGCAGCGGTGGTTGCCGGCTCGCCCGAGTTCGTGCGCCCCATGTGCGGGGTCAAGCCCGTCGGCGGGCGATGGCTGCGCTTCTACGCCGTGGATATCGGCCGCGGCCCTGACGGCAGGTGGTGGGTCCTGGGCGATCGCGCCCAGGCGCCTTCGGGCGCAGGCTACGCAATCGAAAGCCGGCTCATCCTCGCGCGCGCTTTCCCGAGCCTCTACCGCGAGATGATGGTGCGCCGGCTCGCGGGCTTTTTTCGCGATTTCCGCGCGGGGCTCGCGGCGGCTGCTCCGCGCGCCGACCCCCGCTTCTGCCTGCTGACGCCGGGGCCCTGGAGCGAGACCTATACGGAGCAGGTCTATCTTGCGCGCTATCTCGGCTTTCTCCTCGTCGAGGGGGAGGACCTCGCGACGAGCGAAGGGAAGCTGCATGTCCGGACGGTCGCGGGGCTGAAGCGCGTCGATGTGGTCTGGCGACGCGTTGACGCCGACTGGCTCGATCCGCTGGAGGCGAACGCCGCGTCGCGGCTCGGCTCGCCGGGCATTTTCGACGCGATAAGACGCGGCTCCGTCGCCATGGCGAATATGCCGGGCGCTGGGGTGGTCGAGTCGCGCGCGCTGATGAGCTTCCTGCCAGGCCTTGCGGAACGGCTGATGGGCGAACGCCTGCGGCTCCCCAATGTCGCCACCTGGTGGTGCGGGCAGGAGGCGGAGCGCGCCGAGATCCTGCGCGCCTTCGACAGCCGCGCCATCGCGCCCGCTTTCGGCGACAAGGCGGAGGGGTTGCCGGGCGCCTCGGCCGCCGTCGGCGCCGAGCTCGACGCGGCGCAAAAGGAGCGCCTCGCCGCCGCCATTTGCGCGCGCGGGATGGACTACGTCGGACAGGAGGTGGTGCAGCTCTCGACCACGCCGGTCTGGGATGGCGGCGCATTGACGCCGCGGCCCTTCTCGCTCCGCATCTTCGCCGCCGCGACGCCCGAGGGCTGGAAGGTCATGCCCGGCGGCTTCTGCCGCATCGCCGACCATCGCGACGCGCGCGCCATTTCCATGGGCGCCGGCGCGCAGACGGCGGATGTGTGGGTCATCGGCGAAGAAACCGCAAGCGTTCAGGCGACGCTGCTGCCGCCAAGCAACGACGTGCGGGTCGTGCGCGTGCCGGGCCATCTGCCGAGCCGGGCGGCAGACAACCTTTTCTGGATGGGCCGCTATCTGGAGCGTGCCGAAGCGACGCTCCGCGTCGTGCGCTGCCTCTGCAACCGCATGACCGAGACGCAGGGCAATTCGATACAAGGCCGCCAGCCGATCGAGCGCTGCGAGCGACTGCTTTTCCAGTGGGGCGCGGCCGCGCCCTTCGCTGCGCCGTATCCCAGCGCCGCGATCGCGCATACCGCCGCGAGCAATCCCAACTTCTATGGCTCTGCGCGCGCCATCGTCGGGCAGGCCAAGCGCGCGGCCTCGATCGTTCGTGAGCGTCTCTCGCCAGATATGTGGCAATTGCTCGTGCGGCTGGAGGCGCGGCTCGAAAACGCGGCCGCTGTTCCGCCACTGGAGCCCGAAATTTTGGAGCTATCGGAATGCGCCCTGCATACGCTGGCGGCGCTCTCTGGCCTCATGGACGAGAATTTCAACCGCGTCTCGGGTTGGACCTTCGTCGATCTCGGCAAGCGCGTCGAGCGCGCCATCGACGCCTGCTGCTTCGCGCGGCAATTTGCCGACAATGATCCGACGATCGAAACTCTCGACGCACTGCTGGAGCTGGTTGATTCGCAGGTTACCTATCGCTCGCGCTATCTCGCCGGGGCGGCGCTGGCGCCGACGCTCGATATAACCCTGCTCGATCCGTTCAACCCACGTTCAGTTGCTTTTCAAGTTCTGCGAACAGACGAGCATCTGGCGTCGCTCCCTGTGCTCGTCGACGATGGGATGATGGAGCCGCAACGGCGCCTCGCCGTATCGTTGCACGGCGATCTCGAGGCGGAAGACGCGCGCCGCCTCGACTCCGGGCGCGTGCTGGTCATCGAGCAGAGGCTGGCGGCGCTAGCCAACGCAATTTCTGAACGGTATTTTTCGCATTCCAGCGACCCGGCGCCAGCCGACAAGCGATCCAAGCTCGCGTGATCTACGACATCAACCACGTCACGACTTATAGCTACGACGCGGCCGTCGCCTCGACGCGCTGCGTGGTCCGTCTCAAGCCGCGCGAGAGCGCGGGCCAGCGCGTGCTGCGCGCCCGCATCGACGCCGCGCCGGCGCCGGAGACGACCCGCGAGAGCGTCGATTTCTTCGGCAATCGCATCGTCGAGGCGACGATTGCCGAGGCCCACGAGAAGCTCCGCATTTCGCTCTCGGCTCGCGTCGAGGTCGCGCGCGAGGAGCCGCCCGCGGCGCCGCTCACGCCGACTTGGGAGACGACTGCCCGCGCGGCGACGGCGATGCGCACGCTCAGCAGGGAGACGCCCGCGCATTGGCTTTTCCCGAGCCGGCAGGCGCCGCCCTATGCGCCCGCGACCGATTATGCGCGCGAGAGCTTCCTGCCTGGCCGTCCAATTCTCGAAGGCGCGGAAGATCTGATGCGCCGTATCGAGCGGGACTTCGCCTACGATCCCGACGCCACCCACGTCGCGACGCCGCTGGAAGAGGCTTTTAAAGCGCGCGGCGGAGTCTGCCAGGATTTCGCGCATATCATGATCGCCGGCCTGCGCGGCCTCGCGCTGCCGGCGGCCTATGTCAGCGGCTATATCCGCACAGAGCCGCCGCCGGGCCAGGCGCGGCTCGAGGGCGCGGACGCCTCCCACGCCTGGGTCGCTGTTTGGTGCGGCCAGCCCTTCGGCTGGATTCACCTCGATCCCACCAACGCGATATACGCCGATGACAATCATATCGTCGTCGCGATTGGCCGCGATTACGCGGACGTCTCGCCGATCGACGGCGTCATCGTCGGCGCGGGTCGGCAGGCGCTCGCCGTCAGCGTCGACATCAAGGCGGTGGGCGCCGCGCAATGAACAAACGCGACGAAGCTATAACGGAGAGTGGCCAAAGCGGCTTTCTCATCCTCTCGGCGCTGGCGCTGCTCGTCGGCGGCGTGGCGGGGGTCTTCGGCGCTTTGTTTCGACTCACGCTGCAGGGAGCGGATCGCTATCGCGACGACATTATTCGATGGGCGCACGGCGAGGCGCTTCTCGGATTAATGATTCTCGTCGTCATCTGCGCGGGGGCCGCGTTTGTCTCCGCGTGGATGGTCCGCCGCTTCTCGCCACATGCGTCGGGGAGCGGCATTCCGCACGTCGAGGCCGTATTGCACGGCGAGGCGGAGCCCGCCCCCTTCATTCTGCTTCCGGTCAAATTTGCCGGCGGTTGTCTTGCGATCGGCGCCGGGCTCGCGCTCGGCCGCGAGGGCCCGAGCGTGCAGATGGGCGCCGTCATCGGCCATCTCACCGGCGGGGCCTTTCGCCGCAACTGGGCGGACAATCGCGCCCTGCTCGCGGCGGGGGCCGGGGCGGGGCTTGCGACCGCGTTCAATGCGCCGATGGCCGGCGCGGTCTTCGTGCTCGAAGAGCTGACGCAGAAATTCGACCAGCGAATAGCGGTCGCCGCGCTCGCCGCATCCTCGACCGCAATCGCGGTTGCGCATCTTCTGCTCGGCGACAAGCCTGATTTCGGCGTTTCTGCGCTCGACTATCCGGCCCCGTCGATCGGTCCGCTGTTCTTTATCCTGGGCGCCGCCATGGGGCTGTTCGGCGTCGCCTACAACCGCTTTCTGCTGGCGACGCTTTCCACTGCCGAGCGGTTCCCCGCAGAAATGCGGGCGGCGGCCGTGGGCGCGTGTGTCGGCCTCCTCGCTTGGTTTGCGCCGAGCCTCGTTGGCGGCGGCGACGGCCTGACGCAAGCGGCGCTCTCCGGTTCGCAGGATTTGTTCCTCCTGCCCTTTGTGCTGTCGCTCAGATTCGGCCTAGGGAGCGTCTCATACGCCGCGGGGACGCCGGGCGGCATTTTTGCGCCGCTCCTGGCGCTCGGCGCGCTGGCGGGTCTCTTCTTCGGCGTCGCCTGCGGCCTGTTGCTGCCGGGGCTGGACATCCAGCCGCAGGCTTTCGCCATTGTGGGCATGACGGCGTTCTTCACCGCCGTGGTCCGCGCACCCCTTACAGGAATCGTGCTCGTCACCGAAATGACGGGAGTCGTCGTCGTCTTGCTGCTGCCGATGCTGGCGGCCTGCTTCACACCGATGCTGACGCCCACGCTTCTCGGAAGCGCGCCAATATACGACTCGCTACGCGCGCGCCTGTTAACCCGGCCAGCTCGATGAATTTCGGATGAACGCGCGTTTCAGGGAGAGTTCAGCGACCTCATGCGATCAAAACCCCGCCATGTCGCAAAAATGGAGCATGAGAGATGAAAACCGTTTTCCTGGCGCTTGCCTTCGTCACCGCGGGGGCCGCTTTCGCTCAACCGAGCTTCGCAGCAACGCAAGAGCCGGCCGCCGCGGCGACCGAACCCATGAAGGCGAAGCCGACGAAGGCTAACAAAGCTCATCGCCACGGGCGGCACGAGCATCATTCGTCCGTTGTCGCAGCCCCCAAGGCTTGAGTCGCTTCCTCAAAAAAGCGGCGCCGGCAAAAAGCCCCGGCGGCGCCGCATGCTCATCTCGGTTCCTGGATGATGTCCACCACGACGCGGCTGTCGGGGTCGACCAGAACGACCTGATCGTTCAGAATGAAGTAGTCGTAGCGCTCGATGTCCGGCGCATCAGCCGCAATGTTGCGCGGCACGGGCTCGAGGTCGACGGATTGTGGCACCCGCTCGCCCACGCGGACGCAAACCTGCCGCAGGTTCTGGTGCGCCTCTCTCATCACGCTGCCATAAAGGGCGCGCTCCTGCCGGGCGTCGAGCCGCACGCGCGGCGCGTAGCCATAAGCCTCTCCGCGCCTGCCGCCGCGGGCGCCATACCGGCCTTCCTCGCGCTGCATCGAGCCGTAGCGGCCACCCTCACGCCGTTCATAGGCGCCGTAGCCGCCTTGCCTTTCCTCAAACCCGGGACCGCCGGGCAACGGCCCCTCGGCGCCGAGCATGCTGACCACCCGGCGGCTGCCAGGATCGATGATCGCGATTTCGTCTTCCACGCGCACGAAGTCGTAGCCGCGATATTGCGGGACGATCGAGACGACTTCCGGCGGCAAAGGATAGAACTGCACGCTGGGGGGCGCGACGGCGCCGATCTGAACATTGAACTCGTTTCGCGGGATGCCGCGAACGCCGCGCTGGTCGATGATTTCCCGAACCCGGCTTTGTTGCCTTTCGTCCAGTCGAACGCCGCCACGCTGCTCCCGGCCTGCATAGCCGTAAGTTTCACGACGCCGATCGACGCCCTGCGCCGCCTCGTCGCGGCCGGCGCCGCCGCGATTCATTTCGCGCCCGGCTTCCTGGCCTGGTTCCAAACCTTGGGATCGCTCGGGGGCGTTCCGGCCTTGCTGTTCGGCCTGGCCTTGCCTTTCGTCGCGACCGGCGCGCGCGGCTTCACCCCGCCGCTCTTGTTCCGTGGCTGTCGCGCCGGCCCGGCCGGGCTGCTCTTGCTTTTCGGCCTCTCTCGCACCCTGCGCCGCAGGATGGGCGCCATGCTCCTTCCGCGCGCCTAGCTCCCGCTTTTGCTCGCCTTGCAGGGTCTGCCCGTGCTCGCCTTGCGCGGCTCGCCCGCGCTCACCCTGCGCGGCCTGCCCGTGTTCGCCTTGCAGGGCCTGCCCGCGACCATGATCCTCGCTCTTGGCGCCGTGCTTCTCGCTCTTCTTCGCGCCCGGGCCATGGCGTTCTTCCTTGCTGCGTTCGTCCTGGCGGGCGGCCTTCTCAGCCGATTCGCCGGCCCCTGGCCGGTTTGACTCTCGCGCCTGCTCCGCCGCATCTCGGCGTTCTCGGCTTTGCGCTTCGCCGCGCTGCTCGCGCGCGCCATGCTGCTTCGCCTCATGCCCAGGCGTCTTTGCATGGGTCCCCGACTCGCCTTGCTCGGGCTTGAGGGTCTCGCCCCCGGTACGGTCCCGGTCGGCGGTTTGGGCGTAACTCGGCGGTACGCTGAGCGACAGCGTCGCAACGGCTACGGAAAGAAGAAGCCTGGCTCGCATTGCGGTCTCCGTTCGGAGGCGCCGACGCGCGCCGGTCTGGCCTCCAGTAAGGGTCGTAATGCCGTGCAACGCGTATAGCGGCCGATTGTTCGCATGAATTATGAACAGGGCCATTGCGGCGGGGCTTTCCTCGCGTGGCCGAAACCGGCGTTCTTACAAAGAGGTGCCGGCAGAGGGGTAGGCACTGTGAGAGACGGCTTGCCGGAAGGAGGAGGCTAGCGCAGCGCGATAGGGCTTGACAAAAACACCCCCCTCCGGTGTACTGCCCCACGCGTAAAGCTGCAAATAACGACGCCATTCAATGGCGTTTCCCAGAGGGAGGTTCAAATGGGTTGGCTGATTCCCGCTTGCATGTTGGCTATGGTCATCATCTCCGCTGTGACCCTGACGCGCCTCTAATCGCGCAGGTGAGCGAATGACCGGCCCCAAGCGGTCCGGTTTCAAGGCCGTCAGCGTGAATGCGCTGGCGGCTTTGTTTTTTTGAGCTATTGCCCGGCGAATTCTCACGGGGCTGCTCGTGGAGCGGCGTAAACGGCCAGACCGGCCCGATTGGCGGCGAGTAGCGCCGCTACGCCAGAGATTCTTTTGCAGGTTGGGAGTGTCGTCTGAGAGGCCGCAACTTTCTTGCGGGCGGCCGCGCGCTCGTCGTTGGAATTAACGACGGCCTGTCCGGGCGCGCGCCCAGGACAGGCCGTCATCCCCTCAAATCCCGCCCTGAAACACTGCTGAATGGCACCCCTCAAACGAGGGAAACACTAGTCTTTAAGAAAGGTTAGGCCAAGCATGGCGTTCGCCTGGAACGCTGTTCGGCTGAAGACCACGCGTGAGCGTTGCATAGAAGCCACAATGCCTGCGTCCTGGGAGAAGCCAGGCCCGCGGGCGCCGGCCGGCGCAACGCCCTTGGGGAGGGCGCGCGGCGTACAAAATTGGGAAGCTGTGAAGCCGTTTCAGCGCAGCCGGTCGAGGCGCGCTATGCGAAAGCTCTGCTCAGGGGCTCGCGACTAGCCATAGGCCCAGCCGAGGATCGCCGCGCCGATGAAGAAGCCTACAGATCCGACGATCACCACCTTCAAAAGCCCGTCCGGCATATCTCTCTTCCTCGGCGAACGACCCGCCGCCAAGTTCGCCGCCCGGGCCGTTTCTTCGAAGCGACCGGGGTCGCCTCGGATCAGAATAGAGAGCGGCTAGCCGCTCGACAAGGCAGGCGCGCCGACTGCCGCGGCTCAGTCCTGCGCGGCCGTTCCCGTCTTGGTGAATTTTTCCGTCTTCGACACGATTGCTCTCTCCGCGATCGCACTCTTGCCCCGAGCGGCGCAATTCGACGAGCAGTGCTTATCCGGGCTGGCGAAGCTCGTAACGAAGCCCAACGCCAAAAAGCCGATCCAGAACACGGCGGGCACGATCTTCGACTTCGCGAGCAGCATTTTTCTTCCTTTCGGTTTTTTCCCCAGAGTAGAATTTTCGAAGATTGGTTTGACGCAAAGCGCCAGACCTGCGCCCGCCAATGGCGCCAGGCAGGGTTTTGTTGACACTCGGCCTCCGGCACCTCTGGTCGCTGGCTTGACGTGAGCTTTGGCTAATCGTGGCGCCAGAGGAGCGGCTGAGAGTGGATCTATGAGGCTGCAAAAGAGCGCCTTAATCCTCGCATACGGTCAGGCGCAGCGGCGCCAGTCCTGGGCGGGAACGGCTAAATGGTGAGCATCGCCTCTGTCGGTCGTCCGACTCCGGTGGTCCGGAGCGGCCATGTGCAACTGTCGATCTCGCTCGACGAGTCGAATAAATCGACTCTGCAAGCGCAGATTTTCGACCAGATTCGCGCGATGATCCTCAACGGCCAGCTTCGCGGCGACGATCCTCTGCCGACGACGCGCGAACTGAGCGCTCAGCTGGGCGTCTCGCGCAATACGGCGGTGCTCGCCTATGAACGTCTGATCGCGGAAGGCTATATCCGCACCAAGCCCTACGTCGGCACCTTCGTTTCGCCCGACTTGCCGGACACGGCTTTCCTCTCCTCCGCTTCCGAGAAGACCGCGCCCGCCGCGCCTCCGCCGCCGGAGGACAACGCTTTCGGCGGGGCGCCGCGCGAATTGCGCACGCACCGCCTCGCCGATCCCGACCGGCGCCGACTCGCGGCCGATTTCTGGGTGGGCCGGCCCGATGCGCGCAGCTTTCCGCTCAAGGCCTGGTCTCAGCATATCAAGGCGCGGCTGAAATCGGCGGGCGCCCGGCTGACGAGCTACAACGATCCGGCGGGGCTTCTGGAGCTGCGCCAGGCGATCGCCAAACATCTCGCGCCGGCGCGCGGCGTCGTCTGCGACGCGGATCAAATCATCATCGTCGGCGGCTGCCAGGACGGCTTCAATCTGGTCGGGCGCCTTCTCGTGACGCCTGGGTCGACGGCGGTGGTGGAATCGCCTTGCTATCAGGGTGCCGCCTTTGTGCTGGAAAGCCTCGGCGCCAAGCTCCATCCGGTGCCGATCGATCGCGATGGGCTCGATGTGACCAAGCTGCCGCAGGTCGAGGGCGCCGTCGCCTATGTGACGCCGTCGCATCAATATCCGGTCGGGGTGACGTTGAGTCTGCAGCGCCGCATCGAGTTGCTCGCATGGGCGACCCAATATGACGCCTACATCATGGAGGATGATTACGACAGCGACTTCCGCTTCGTCGGCTCGCCGCTGACGGCGCTGAAAGGCCTCGATCGGAACGAGCGCGTCATCTACCTCGGCACTTTTTCGAAATGCATGGGGCCGGGTTTGCGGCTCGGCTACGTGGTCGCGCCGCGCCGGCTCGTCGAAAGCTTCCGCCGCATGAAAATGCTGATGAACAACGGCCAGAGCTGGCTGGAGCAGGCGGCCATGGCCGACTTCATGGCGAGCGGCGAGTTCGGGCGGCACCTTCGCCGCATTCGGCAGCTTTACCGCGAACGTCGCGACGCGCTGCTCACGGCTCTACAAAAGCACTTCGGCGAATGCGAGATTTACGGCGAGCAGGCTGGCATGCATCTCGTATGGAAGCTGCCCGAGCGCTTTCCCAGCGCGGCGGAGGTCGAGGCCAAAGGCCTCGCGGCGGGCGTCGGCGTTTGTTCGCTGGCGACAGGCTCGGCGCTGCGCTTCGATCAAAACGATGGGGGCGACCGGTTGCTGATGTTGGGCTTTGTCGCGCTCACTGAAAAAGAGATCGAGGACGGCATCGCGCGGCTTGCAACGGCGCTTCACAGCTAACGCGCATTCCGCAAATCGACAGACTTTTGCGAGCGGAATGCGCGAGCTTTCATTGGCGGGTTTGGCGTGCCATAGTCCGCCAATGACAAATGAAAAGCCTGACCAGGAATATACGGTGAGAGTGCGCTCGAGAGGGGGCGCTGGTCATAACGCCATGTGGCAATGGGAAGTCTACGCGGCGGGAAACGCGCTTCCGGTTGAAAAAGGCCTCTATAAAGGAGCTGAGGCTAGGGCCTACCAAACCGCTCAGGCGGCCGTGGCGCGCTTGTCCGAGCGGCGCGCGCGCACGCCGCAATAAGCGGGGCTTTTGTCTTACTTCAACCGGTAAATCCACCAGCCCTTGTGCTGATATGCCAATTCCAGCCTCTCCAGCTGCGCCGGATTCGAGGTTGAAAAGGGCAGGAGCTTCGCGATCAACGCGTCGCTGTCGCCCTTGCGCGTGAAATAGTGCAACCGCGTCGCGCCGCCGATCGGCTCCACCGCGAAGCCGCCGTCGATTTTCTCCTCGCGCATCCACTGCGTCGCGGATTTGATGACGCCATGCGACACGCCTGAGGATGGGAAATCCTTATAGGCGATGGAAAGACGCTCGGGCCGCGCAGCGGCCGCCTTCCAGACATCGGAAATATGCACGGCCACATAGGCGGGCTTGCCGGCTGCGATTTCAGTCAAGATGTGGGCGCCGCGCTTTTCATCCGAGAGGAGCGCGTCGATGAAACGGTCGAATGTTTCCGAGGATTTGGGGGCCGCCCCCGCGCCCCAGCGCGTCTCTTCGGCTTTCCGCGCTTCAGACCACGCCACGGGAATCAGCAAGCCTCTTGCGAGAGAGTCGTCGAGCGGCGCGTTGCGCTTTGCGGCGAGGCGTATGGCGCGCGACATATCCCACCAGGCGAGAACGATAGCGTCTTCGCCGACATGATCGCGAATGGCGGTCAGCACTTTCGTGATTTCGGCGGCGGAGACGTCGGAAAAAAGGATCGGCTCTGTCACCTCATTGCGCCACACGAGCGGGGTCAGGCGTTCGCCCTCGCGCGCGAGAAGTCCCGCCGCGATGGGGCGCCGTTCCTGGGGAATCGAAATCTCAACGCGTTGCAGCGCGCCGGGCGCAAGGCCGAGGTTAGCAATTTCCTTGGCCATATCTTCGGGTGCGGCGGCGGTCGCCAAGCTGTAATGGGAGACCGGGCGCAATGCCGAATAGCCAGCCCAGCCGAGGAGGGCGAGGCCCGTCGTGATGAGCCCGGCGCCGACGATGTTTCTCATGCACCCTCCCGCCGCTGTCATGCAGTGGATTCCCCGGTCAGACCTACGGCCTGCCGCGAATGACAGCCCGTCGTTGCGAGCGAAGCGAAGCAATCCAGGGCCGCGGCGACTGTTCTGGATTGCTTCGTCGCTTCGATCCTCGCAATGACGAAGAACGTTACTTGCGTCGCCGCTTCATCATCAGCGCGCCGCCCACGAGCACGGCGATGGCGCCGAGGCCCGCCGCCATTATCCGCTGCTGGGGCGAGTCGAACTCGAGATCGCCGCGCTTCTCGCCGGAGATGCGCTTCAGCTCGGCGCGAATCTCCGCCGTCTCGCGCAAGCGCGTATCCTCGTCGTTGATCTTGGCGGCGCTTTTGATGAGCTGCGACCAGCCTTCGGAATAGGTGTAGCCGCCGGGGTTCATATGCGCGAGCGCCTTATAGTGCTTGATCTGGTGGTGCTCCCACATTTCGGCGAATTCATATTCGACAGCCGAAGGATTGTTGCCCTTCTGCCAGAAGAGCTGGAAGAAGCCGCCGGCTTCGTCCTTCTCCGGCGCCGGCGGAGCGGGGCGGTTGGTCTTCTGGCCCGGAAGCAGATTGTCGTTATAGAGCTTCACGAGCACGCTACGCGACTTCTCGGTGATCTCGAGCCCCGAGATGACGCCCTTGTCCATTCCATCGAGATAGGCGCGCGCGAAGCTGTCGGAGTGGCAGTTCGAGCAGGTGGAGACCCAGGATTCCTTGCGCGCGGTGAACCAGGGGTGGTTCAGGTTGTCGGCGATCTTCGGCATGGGCATGAAGGCCCAGCGCGACTTGCGCACCATGTTATGGGTGAACTTGCCCTCATACTCCATATGGCAGAACTGGCAGGTCGGCGCGTTCATATGGCCCTTGTCGAGCGAGTCGGCGAGGCGAGCGTTCCAGTCCCATTGGTCGCCGCGCGCCTGATAGACCGTGCCATGCTTCGAGAGCATATAGCCCTCGAACTCATTGTGATCGACGCCATTGTGGCATTGCGCGCAGGCCTGCGGCTTGCGGGCCTCCACGGCCGAAAACTCGTGTCGGGTGTGGCACGAGTTGCAGGTCGTTTGCGGCGTGTGACAGAAGGTGCAGCCCTCGGCGACCTCGCGCTGCTCCATCGCCGCCCAGATGGCGTTCTCGACATTGGCCTTGTAGGAGAGCGCGTGCGACGGATGGCCGGGCTTCCACTGGTCCTGCGGCCAGGTGAAGGTGTCGCGCTCCGATTCGCGCTCGGCGAATTGCTGCACGTGACACTGCCCGCAGGCGGCAGCGTCCGGCATTTTCAGCTCGGTCTTGTGCTGCCCGTGATCCTGACCGACGCCCATGTGACAGTCGATGCAGCCGACTTCCTTCAGCGTCTCGTTGGCCTTGAGCTTGCCCATCGATTGAAGGTTCGCCTCGACCTCCTTGACCATCGCTTTCTTGTAGGCGCGGGGGTCGCTGTCCGGCAGCTTGCGAATTTGATCCAGATTGCCGTGGACGCTCCTCTGCCAACTGTGAGTCCAGCCGGGGGAGGTCTGCTGATGGCATTCCACGCATTGGGCGCGCGACGCGTCGACGTCGACCGTCTGCGGTGGTTTGTAGAAGGAATGGGGATTTAGATATTTGGAGATCGGGATCGGCTCCCAATATTCGGAGAGTGATCCCTTGCCGGCGCCTTGGGCTTCGTCATGATAGCGTTTTTCCAACGCCTCGTAGAGTTCCTTGGGCGTCGCGCCTTTGGAAACGCCGAGGGCTTTGTAGGTTTCATCAGGCGTATCGGCGCGCCCCGGCGCGAGCGAGACTGTCAATGCGCTAAAAAGCGCGAGAAAGCCGACGCACAAGCGGCGGCGCAGGATCGCTCTAAATTTCGACATTTGCCCCTCGGCCTGGGAGATTCTTCCGCGTGACATTGTCGATAGCGGAACCTTGAATGGAAGGACCACAGCCGATGGCGCCAATGGCGCCATCAAAGTTTTTGGCGGTTGGCGCCGCGATCGGAGGGCCGGATGGCCGAGACAACAATACCCACCTCGGCGACGCCTGAGGGCATGCGCATTTATGCGATCGGAGACGTCCATGGCCGCGCCGACCTCCTGGATCGCCTCGCGCAAGGCATCGAGAACGATCTCAAGACGGGTGATTGTCAAGAGACAGTCGCTGTTTTTGTCGGCGACTACATCGACCGCGGCCTCGACTCGCGAGGCGTCATCGACCGGTTGGCGCGGCGCGACTTCCCTGCGCCGATCGTAACCCTGCGCGGCAATCACGAGGACGTGATGCTGCGCTACCTCGACGACCCGGCAATGCTGGATCAGCTCGCGGCTTTCGGGGGGTTAACCACGCTCGCTTCCTATGGCGTGGATGCGGGCAAGGAGATGCTGCGCGGCGGCGCGCCGGCGGTGCTGGCGGCTTTTCTCTCGCGTTTCCCCGATTCGCACCGACGTTTCCTCGAGGAGACGGCGTTTTCGGCCGAATATGGCGATTATTTTTTCTGTCACGCCGGCGTGCGGCCGCATGTGCCGCTTGATCGCCAGGACCCGCAGGACTTGATGTGGATACGTTACGAATTCCTGCATTACAAAGGACCTTTCGACAAAGTCATCGTGCACGGACACACGCCGCACGCTCACGTCGAGAATTTACCGAACCGGATCAATCTGGACACGCACGCCTTCAAGAGCGGCGTGCTGACCGCGCTCGTGCTGGAGGGGAAGGAGCGGCGGTTCATTGACACGGCCTCGTGAGCGGCCGTCATCCGACGCCGAGCTCGAAGGCGTTCTCCAAGTGCCGAGGCAATTTCCCTGGCGCGACGAAAACCGCATCGGCGCGCAAGGTGCACGTCATCGCCCAAGGATGCGTCGCCAGCCAGCGGCTCGCCGCCCGAGAAATGCGCCGCCGCTTTTGCGGCGTGATGGCGATCGCGGCGTCATCGAGATCGCCGCGCGCCTTCACTTCCACGAAGGCGATAACCGGGCCGCGTTTTGCGACGATGTCGATTTCGCCGCCATTGACGCGATAGTTCCTATCCAGAACCGCATAGAACCGCGCCTTTAGCCAGATCGCAGCGATGGTTTCCGCCCGCAGGCCATAGAAATAGGCGGCGCGGCGGGCGCTACTTTCGTCTTCGGTCACTACTTCCCCCGCTCGGCGGCCAATTGAAGCGCCCGCGCATAGACTTGGCGGCGGGGCTGGCCGGTCGCCGCCGACACCACGCTTGCGGCGTCTTTCACCGAATAAGACGTCAAGGCTTCGCCGATCTTAGCGTCGAGGTCGGCCGCCGCCAATTCCGCCTCGCCGGCCTCGGGTGGAGCGACGAGCAGCACGATCTCGCCCTTCGGCGGCTCCTCCTTTGCGAGCGCTTCGGAGAGCTCGTCCAGGCGCCCCCGGCGCACGGACTCGTACAATTTTGTCAGCTCGCGGGCGATCGCCGCGCTGCGCGGGCCCAGCACGGCGGCGCAGTCGGCGAGCGTCTCGGCGATGCGGCGCGGGCTCTCGAAGAAAACCAGCGTGCCGGGGACCTGAGCCAGTTCCGCCAGCCGCGCGCGCCTTGGCCCGCTCTTGTGCGGCAAAAACCCTTCGAAGAAGAAGCGGTCGGTCGGCAGACCGGCGACGACCAGCGCCGCCAGGACGGCGGAAGGGCCGGGGACAGAAGTGACATGCACGCCCTTTTCAAGCGCTTCCTGAACCAGCTTGAAGCCGGGGTCGGAAACGAGCGGCGTGCCGGCGTCGGACACGAGCGCCAGCGCCGCTCCTCCTTCCAGCCGCGCAAGGAGATGTGGGCGAATCACTTTGGCGTTGTGCTCATGATAGGCGACGAGGGGGGTCGAAATGCCGTAATGCGCCAGGAGGTTTTTCGTGACGCGCGTGTCTTCGGCGATTACCGCATCGGCGGCGGCGAGGGTCGACAGCGCGCGAAAGGAGATGTCCTTCAGATTGCCAATGGGCGTGGCGACAACATGCAGTCCGGGCTCGATTTTTTCTGCCTCGGCGCGCAGGCCGAAAGCCGTGTAGCCCGAGGTGGGGGAGGGGGCGTTGTCGGCTGCCATGCGGAAACCTCCATCTGGTTGTTCGATATATCGTCCGCAAAGTTCGTAATATGGAACAGCTACGCTGGTCACGGCAAGGCCCGATTTTAGACGCATGCCTTTGGTCTATTGACAACCGGTCAGGTAGATTGCCCCTATACGGCGCAAAAAACATGCGCGCTCCACCTTAAGCGGTTCGAGCGCAGGGATCGGATTCTCTATGAAGATGGATTGTCCTGCGGGCGTTTCCCACTCCTTGCGGCGCATTCGCCCGCTCGGGCTTCTGGTTGGCGCTGCAGCGTTGGCGCTTGCCGCCTGCCATCCAGGGGCGGGTCCCGGCGTTCCCGGCGCAAAGGATCTGGGCATGGGCGCGCCCGCCGGACAGGTCGCCGTCGCCGACGCCAGCGAGACGATCGGCAATGGCGCCGTAAAGGTCGGTCTCATCGTGCCGCTCACAGGCCCCAATGGGCCGTCGTCAGTGGGAGCGTCGCTGCGCAACGCCGCCAAGCTTGCCTACGCCGACAGCGGCTCCAGCGACGTGACAATCCTGGTCAAGGACGACAAATCGACGCCAGCCGGTGCCGCCGCTGCAACCCAGGCGGCGATCAACGAGGGCGCCGAGATCATCCTCGGGCCGGTCTTCGCGACAGACGTGAAGGAAGCGGGCCGCGTCGCCCGTTCCGCCGGCAAGCCCGTGATCGCTTTTTCGACCGATTCGTCGGCGGCGGGGAAGGGGAACTATCTCCTTTCGTTCCTCGTCGAAGGCTACGTCGACCGCGGGCTCAGCTTCGCCGCGCAGCGGGGCAAGAAATCCGTCGCCGTTCTGGCGCCGGAGAACGACTACGGCACGCTGGCCCTTGCGCAAGCGCAGCAGAGCGCCGCCGCATATAATATGCGCGTGCCCCTGATCGAACGCTATAAGCCGGGCGCGCCGGGCGAATCCATCCAGCGCCTCGCGGCGGCTCGCGACCAGTTCGACGCCATTTTCATCCCCGAGCAGGCGGACGTCATGGCGACCGTCTCCAAAGAGCTGGTGGCCAATGGCCTCGACTCGAAAAAGGTCCAGCTCATCGGCACCGGCCTGTGGAACGATGCGCGCGCGCTGAACATGCCGGCGCTGCAGGGCGCCTGGTTCACGGCGCCGGAGAACGCCGGCTTCAACGCCTTCGCGCAGCGCTACAAAGCCAAGTTCGGCTCGGACCCGGCCCGCATCGCGACGCTCGCCTATGACGCGGTTTCGCTAGCCATTGCGCTGTCGCGCTCGCAGGGATCGCAGCGCTACTCGGAGAGCGTGCTCACCAATCCTTCAGGCTTCAACGGTGCCGACGGCGTCTTCCGCTTCAAACCAGATGGCGCCAATGAGCGCGGTCTCTCGGTTTTGGAAATTGGCGGCGGCGCGGCGAAGATTATTTCCCCGGCGCCGAGAAGCTTCACGGGGAACGGGGCGTAGCGGGGCAGCTCCCGGCGGCGCTCACTCTCGCTCGCCCGCTTCGCCCTTCGGCACGAATTCGTTTGAGTTTTTCTTCTCCGTCTGACCGGAGATCGTGACTCTGTCCGAGAAGGCGAAGAGCACGGTCGAGATCACGAAAGTCAGGTGGATCGCGATGTAGAAGATCACATCGCGATCTTCCAGCTTCGGCACATCCATGAAAACTTCGAGGAGCCTGATGGCCGATATGGCGACTATGGTCGTCAGCAGCTTCAGCTTCAACTGGGTGAAGTCGATGCCGCCCACCCAGCCCGGCCACCCCTCGCGTCTGGTCGCGGGGATTCCGGAGATGAAGTTTTCATAGACGGATATTGTCACGAGCAGGACAAGCGCGCCGGTGAGCGTGCTGTCGACAAGGCCGAGAAGCCCGAGGATGATCCTGTCTTCCGTGTTCGAGCCAATCGACTCCAGCATGGAGAGAAGATGGCGCGCCGCATTGACCATCAGGGCGAAGAGCCCAAGCGTCAGCATCACGAAGAAGGGCGCGAGCAGCCAGCGGCACAGGAATAGATAGTGCTCCAGCACGCGCCTCAGCAGCTCGGAAAAGCGCTTTAGCATGCGCGCCCTCGCGGGGTGGGCGGCGCGCTTCTTGTCCAACGATCCGCCAGTGGAAACCATTCTATGGTCGCTTTCTTGCCCGCGCAGCGGGTCAGGAGACCACCGCCTCGAAGCCCTTGCGGATTTCCTCCTCCTTCAATTTGCGGCCGATGAAGACCAGGCGCGACTCGCGCTTTTCATCGTCCTTCCATTCGCGCTGAAGGTCGCCATCCAGGATCATGTGCACGCCCTGGAAGACGAAACGCCGCGGCTCGTTCTTGAAGGCGACGATGCCCTTGCAGCGCAGAATATCCGGCCCCTCTTTCTGAACCAGCTCGTTCAGCCAGGGCACGAAGCGCTCCGGGTCGACCTCGCCGGCGTGGCGCAGTGAAATCGACTGCATCTCGCTGTCGTGAATGGCTTTCAGATGACCGTGGCCGTCGTGCTCATGATGCTCAAGATGGTCATGATGGTGATGCTCGCGCCCGCACTCCGGCCCGCATTCATGGTCGTGATCGTGGTGATCATGCGCATGATGCTCATGGTCGTGATCGCAGTCGGGACCGCATTCGTGGTCGTGATGCGCGTGACCGTGGCCGTGATGGGCGTGGTCGTGATCATGCTCCTCGGCGACAAGGAAATTCGGCTCGATCGCAAGAATGCGGTCGAGATCGAAAGCGTTGCGCTCCAGCACGGCTTTCAGCGGCACATTGGCCTTCATGGCGCGATGCAGGCTTGCATAAGGGTTGATGCCGCGAATGCGCGCCTCGACTTCGTCGAGTTCTTCCGGCGTTACGAGATCGGTCTTGTTCAGGATGACGACGTCGGCGAAGGCGATCTGCGTCTTGGCTTCCGGCGCGTCCTTCAGGCGGTCGCTCAGCCATTTGGCGTCCGCCATCGTCACCACGGAGTCGAGCCGCGCCGCTTCCTTCACATCGGCGTCGACGAAGAAGGTCTGGGCGACTGGGGCCGGGTCGGCGAGACCCGTGGTTTCGACGATGATCGCGTCGAACTTGCCGCGGCGGCGCATGAGTCCTTCGATGATGCGGATGAGGTCGCCGCGCACGGTGCAACAGATGCAGCCGTTGTTCATTTCGAAGACTTCTTCGTCCGCCCCGACGACAAGATCGTTGTCGATGCCGATCTCGCCGAATTCATTGACGATGACGGCGTAGCGGCGCCCGTGCTGCTCGGTGAGGATGCGGTTCAGAAGAGTCGTCTTTCCGGCGCCCAGATAGCCGGTGATGACGGTGACGGGAATTTTATCGGTCACAACAATCCTCGATCCTGGGATTCCCGAACCTGATCCCGAGGAGGCGCTAAAAGCGCCGTCTCGAAGGATGCACGGGAAGTGCGGCCCTCGCCCTTCGAGACGGCGGCTTCGCCGCCTCCTCAGGGTGAGGGCCTTTTCGGGAAGCGCCCTTACTGCGCCAATGCTTTGGCCAATTCTCTAACATTGTGCCGCATCATGTCGATATAATTCGCGCCGTCTTCCTCCGTCCCGGAAAGCGCGTCCGAATAGAGCGTGCCGCCCACCCGCGCGCCCGTCTCGGCCGCGATGCGCTTCGCGAGGCGGGGGTCGGAAATATTCTCTAGAAACACCGCGCCGACTTTGTTCTGCTTCACGGCGTCTATGATGCGGGCGATGTCGCGCGCGCTCGCTTCGGCCTCGGTCGAGACGCCCTGCGGCGCGATGAACGCCACGCCGTAGCGCGCCGCGAAATAGCCGAAGGCGTCGTGGGTCGAGACGACGCGGCGGCGCTCCTTTGGGATCGCGTCGAGCGTCTTCGCGATCTCCGCATCGAGCGCGTCGAGCTTGGCGAGATAGGCGCCCGCGTTGACTCTATAGGCTTCGGCGCCGCCGGGATCGGCGGCGTTCAGCGCCTCGCGAATTTCCGTAACGTAGATTTTGGCGTTGGCGACGTCCTGCCAGGAGTGCGGGTCGGTCCCTTCCTCTCCCGGGCGCGCCGCAACGCCCTTGCCGAGGGTGACGATCGTTCCCTTGCTTTTCGACGCCGCGATAAGGCGCTCGAGCCAGCCCTCGAAGCCTAGGCCGTTGACGAAAATGAGCTTCGACTGCGCGATTTTTCGGCCGTCGGAGGAGGTTGGCTGATAGACATGGGCGTCGCCATCGGGGCCGACGAGGGTCGTGACGGAAAGGCGGTCGCCGCCGACCTGTTTCACCAGGTCGCCGATGATCGAGAAGCTCGCGACGACGGGGAGCTTGTTC
>JAMBEQ010000191.1 GCA_024506175.1 Methylocystis sp. | reverse complement strand
CGCGGCCCGGCGTGGCGACGGCGCGGCAGGCGCAGGGCAAGCAGCTTTCCTACAACAATATCAACGACACGGACGCCGCGTTCGAATGCGTGGCGGAATTCGATCCCGCGCGCACGGCCGCCGTCGTCATCGTGAAGCACGCCAATCCCTGCGGCGTCGCGGAGGGCCCGTCGCTCGAGGAAGCTTATGTGAAGGCGCTACGCTGCGATCCGACCTCGGCCTATGGCGGCATCGTCGCCCTTAACCGCAAGCTCGATGCGCAGGCGGCCCGCGAAATCGTGAAGATTTTTACGGAAGTCATCATCGCGCCAGACGCCGATCAGGAAGCAATCGAGATCGTCGCCGCCAAAAAGAATTTGCGGCTGCTGCTCACGGGCGGATTACCCGATCCCCGTGCGCGGGGGCTAGCCTTCCGCAGCGTCGCGGGCGGCTTCCTGGCGCAATCGCGCGACAACGCCGTTATCGACGATATGGAGCTGAAGATCGTCACCAAGCGCGCGCCAAGCGACAAGGAGCTTGCCGATCTGAAGTTCGCTTATTGCGTGGTGAAGCACGTCAAATCCAACGCCATTGTTTATGCGAGGGATCTCGCGACCGTCGGGATCGGCGCGGGGCAGATGTCGCGCGTCGACAGCTCGCGCATCGCGGCGCACAAAGCTAATGAGGCGGCGCGGGCCTTGGGTCTCGGAGAGAGCCTGGCAAAGGGTTCGGTCGTCGCTTCGGATGCCTTCTTTCCGTTCCCAGACGGCTTGCTCGCAGCGGCGGCGGCCGGCGCGACGGCGGTGATTCAGCCGGGCGGCTCGGTGAACGACAGGGATGTGATCGCTGCGGCGGATGAAAAGGGCCTCGCGATGGCATTCACCGGCGTGCGCCATTTCCGGCACTAGCGGTGCGGCTTATCGCCGGCTAAATCGCGCAATTTTGCGATAAGACGAGCTTTGCATTTAACATTTGGCGGGTTTGCTTATCGCTAGATTCCGTGCGAGCGGAAAGCGCGCTAGGATGATGCGCCGCAGTTCTTTCCGGAGTTCGAGCATGCGTCGCGCTTTTACTCTTTCGCTTAGCCTTGCCCTCGCCTGCGCGTTTCTTTCAGGAGACGCGCTGGCAAAATCGCGCAAACGGACGCCCGCGCAGCAGCCCGTCGCCGAGAGCGACGACTTTCCGATTCCGTTGCCGAAGGATCTGACGTCGAACAAGGACTGGCTCGACGACGGGGCGGGCGACCCGGCGTCTGGCCATTTGCAACCCAACGCGCGAACCAACGACAATTATTTCACCCAGCAGCAGGATTTTTCGAATAACGATCCGCTGCGTTTCACCGAAATGGGTTCGATCTTCGACAACCGCTGACAGGCCGAGCAAGCTGATTGCTTGAAAGGGCCAAGTCCTCCGCTGGCTTGGCCCTTCGTCGCTGGCCCTTCATCAGTCGCAAACGCGAACCCGGCGGAAGCCGACCGTATCGCCCCAGTAATTGTAGATCGGCCGGCGCGCCGAGTAGCAATCGTGATAGATGACACGATGTTCGGTATAGCCGCCCGCGCCCGCGGCCATTGCGCCGACCGCAAAGGCGCCCACTCCGATTGCAGCGGCGGCACCGTCGCTGACCCAGGCGGCGGCCGGCGTGGCGGTGGAAACGATCGCGGCGCTCGACAGGCCGGCGACAAGAACGGCGCTCGTGGCGATCTTCTTGAACATGACGCTCTCCCCTTTGTCTTTTTCGCAACTCCTTGCGAATGAGGAGAGACTAAAAGACCTCGTGCGTCGCCGCTGTGCGGCGGCTCACACGAAGTGAATCACGCCTCGCTGTGCGCGAGGAGCTTTTGCTGATGGTGCGTCGTCAGCGCGTCGATGATCTCGTCGAACTCGCCCTCCATCACCCGATCGAGCTTATAGAGGGTCAGATTGATGCGATGGTCTGTGACCCGACCTTGCGGGAAATTATAAGTGCGGATGCGCTCCGAGCGGTCGCCCGAACCGACCTGACTCTTGCGGTCGGCCGAGCGCTCCTTGTCGAGCCTTTGACGCTCCGCGTCGTAGAGGCGCGATCGCAGCACATTCATCGCTTTCGCCTTGTTGCGATGTTGCGAGCGTTCGTCCTGCATCATCACCACAATGCCGCTCGGGATATGCGTGATGCGGATCGCGGATTCGGTCTTGTTGACATGCTGGCCGCCGGCGCCGCCGGAGCGCATGGTTTCGATATGTAGATCCTTGTCGTCAATCGCGACGTCCACGTCCTCCGCCTGCGGCAGCACGGCGACCGTGGCGGCGGAGGTATGAATGAGTCCTTGCGTCTCAGTCTCCGGCACCCGCTGCACGCGATGAACGCCCGATTCGAATTTAAGCCTTCCATAGACGCCGCGCCCCGTGATCTCGGCGACGACTTCCTTGAAGCCGCCCAGCGCGCCGGGGCTTTCCGAAACGAGCTCCACGCGCCAGCCTTTGAGCGTGGCGTATTTCTGGTAGGCGCGAAAGAGATCGCCCGCGAAAAGCGCCGCCTCGTCGCCGCCCGTGCCGGCGCGCACTTCGAGAATGACGCCCTTCTCGTCGGCTTCGTCCTTCGGTAGCAGGGCGAGCTGCAGCGCTTTTTCGGCGGTCGCGAACCGTTCGCGCGCCTCATCCGCCTCGGACTCTGCGAGCGCGCGCATATCCGCGTCAAGAGAATTGTCGGCGAGCATGGCGGCGAGATCGTTCACCTCGCGCTCGGCGGCGCGGTAGGCGCGGGTCGCCTCGACCACCTCGTCGAGCGTCGCGCGCTCGCGCGATAAGGCGACGAAAGCCTGCCCGTCGGCGCCGCTGGCGAGCTTCTCGCCGATTTCGTCGTAGCGGCGCAAAATGAGATCGAGCTTGTCTTGAGCGAACATGCGAATTTCGTCTGTCTGAGTGAGTCGGAGAAAGGACGCCTGAAGCCGCTACAGCGGCACGCCGCGCGCGACGGCGTATTCGCGCAGCTTCTCGCGAATGGAGGGCGCGCCTTCGTCGGAAGCGAGCAGGCTCGCGACATAGACCTGCGCCTCGTCGACATCGAGGTTCAGGATCATCGATTTGATCGGGCCGATCGACGCCGGCGCCATTGAAAGCGAGCGATAGCCGATGGCGATGAGCGCCAGGGCTTCGAGCGGGCGCCCGCCCATCTCGCCACACAGCGTCACCGGCGTTTGGGCGCGATGGCCGGCGTCGGCAATCCGCTCCAGCGCGCGCAGCACCGGGGCCGAGAGATTGTCGTAGCGCTTGGAGACGCGGGTATTATCGCGGTCGGCCGCATACATGTACTGCACGAGGTCGTTGGAGCCGACTGAAAGAAAGTCAGCGCGCTTCGCGATAAGATCGAGCTCCCACAGGAGCGAGGGCACCTCCACCATGGCGCCGAGCGCGAGCGTGCGCGGCTCCGGATAGCCGTGCCGGCGGATATGCTCCAATTCGCGTAACGCAACGGCTTTCGCCGACTCGAACTCCGCGACATTGGCGATCATCGGGAACATGATACGCAGATCGCGCGCGGCGCCCGCCTTCAGCATGGCGCGCAGCTGCATGCGCAGCAGGCCGGGCCGGTCGAGGCCGATCCGGATGGCGCGCCAGCCGAGCGCGGGGTTCTCCTCGTCGATCTTCGCCATATAGGGAAGGATCTTGTCGGAGCCGATGTCGAGCGTGCGGAACGTGACGGGGCGGTCGGGGACGGCGTCCAGCACGCCCTTGTAGAAATGATATTGCTCGTTCATGCGCGGAAATCGCGGGGCGAGCATGAATTGCAACTCGGTGCGAAAGAGCCCGATCGATTGCGCGCCGGTTTCGTGAACATGCGGCACGTCGATGACGAGGCCGGCGTTCATGTTCAACGAGATCTCGACGCCGTCCTTGCTGATCGCCGGCACGTCGCGGAGCTTTGCGTATTGCTCCTGACGCCGCGCGCGCAGCCGCGCCTTTTCGGCATAGGCGTTCTGCACGTCCTGTTGCGGGCGCACATGCACTTCGCCGGTCGAGCCGTCGAGGATGATTGGATCGCCTGTCTCGACGAGGTCGATAACTCCCCGCACGAGGCCGACGGTGGGGACGCCAAGCGCGCGCGCCACGATGGCGACATGACTCGACGGCCCGCCCTCCTCGAGCACAAGGCCGCGCAGGCGCGCCCGGTCGTAGTCGAGCAGCGCCGCCGGCCCCATGGTGCGGGCGACGATGATGGCGTTTTCGGGCACGCTCTCGCGATCGGCGACATAGCTTTGGCCGGTCAGCTGATGCAGGAGGCGGTTCGCGATGTCGTCGAGATCGTGCAGGCGGTCGCGCAGGTAGGGATCGGTCTGGCGCTGCATGCGCGCGCGCGCGTCGCTTTGCACGCGCTCGACCGCGGCTTCGGCCGTCAGGCCGGATTTCACGGCCTCGCGCAGGCGGCGCACCCAGCCCTGGTCATAGGCCACCATCCGGACGGTTTCGAGCACGTCGCGATGCTCGCCCACGCCCATGCGGTCGCCGTGAGCAACGAGCTCGTCAATCGAGGCGCGCATCGCGTCGACCGCCTGCTCGAGCCGGAGCAGCTCTCGGGAGAGGTCTTCCGCCACGAGCTGTTTCACGACGACGCGGGGCTCGTGCAGCAGCACGTGACCGAGCCCTACGCCTTCGCACATCGGAGCGCCCTTTAGCGTCGCCGGCCGGTATAGGGCGAGGTCCCGCGGGTCTTCGATCGCCTGCAGCTCGCCCGAGGCGATGAGCTCCGCGAGCAGCATCGCCGTCGTCTGCAGCGCCTCGACTTCCTCCTCGGAATAGACGCGGCGGACTTGGTTCTGGACGACGAGAACGCCCAGAGTCGAGCCGCCGCGCAGGATCGGCACGCCAAGGAAGGAATGATACGCCTCTTCGCCCGTCTCCGGCTTATAGGCGAAGGCGGGGTGATCCTGAGCTTCCGAGAGGGCGAGGGGCTCGGCGCTACGCGCGATGAGGCCGACGAGGCCCTCGCCCGCGTGCATGGTCGTCTGGTGGACCGCCTCGCGGTTCAGGCCTTCCGTCGCATAAAGCTCGAGCCGCTGGTCGGCGCGCAGGACGTAAACCGAACAAACCTCCGCCACCATATTCGCGGCGATTTGCACGACGATCTTGTCCAGACGCGCCTGCGCGCTCACCGGCTCTGCGCTGATTTCGCGCAGCCGGCGCAGCAAAAGGCGGGGGCCGCCGGGGGCGCTACGCATCCGTTCCATTCCTATCCAGCGCGACGCCCGCGGCGGAGCGTCGCGAAAACCTGCCTCTCACCCTTTGCCGGAAATCCGCGCGCGCCGCGCTGCTGAACATCCTCAAGCGTATATTGACGGCTTCCGCCATCCGCAAGCGCAGCCGAACTTCCCACGCAAAGACCATACCGCATTTCAGGCTGATTTGAATCGTCTTGCGGATTGGCGCTGGACGCTCTAGTGATTTAGCGGGATTCCCGTTCGCACGCCTGCCGGGCGTCGCGTCGATCTCGCCTGGAGGTGCAACGGCCAGGGAGTTCTGGCCTTGAGGCGTTGAACGCCCAGTTGCCATTTTCGGCCGCGCGAACGTCGCGCCCTGGCCGCGATCCGCGAATAGTGAACAGCCGCTCGATCATAGAGCGCAGCCGACCAGGCTCCACAGCCGAGAAGAGAATGTGCGTCTCCAAACGATTCTGACCGCCCTCTTTGCGTTTTTGGTCTCGACGACCGCCGCATTTTCAATCGAATCGGTACGCGTGCCTCAGGCGGCGCGGGCGATCGACCTCACCCATGTCGTGGAGAAACACTACTCCCAAAGCGACCGTCTGCAGGTTTCCACCGCGCCGGGGGCCGATGGCATTGTGCGTCGCATCGAAGTGGGCGCCAGAGAGGCGGGCAGCCGGCCCAACTGGATTGTTTTCGCGCTCACCAACGATACGGACGAGCAGATCGAGCGTCTGATTGTTGCGCCGCACTTTCGCTTGCAGGGCTCCGGCGTGATCTGGCCCGACCTCGGCTCGAACCGCATTTCCGCGATTACCGCGAGCCAAGGTTTTCCGCCCGAAGCCGAGGATTCAGACGACGCCGACGTGTTCCGTCTCACGCTCGATCCCGGCACGACCGTCACATATGTGGCCGAGCTGCGCACGCCAAACCTGCCGCAGCTCTACCTGTGGGAGCCCGACGCTTATAAAGAGAAGGTGACGAGCCTCACGCTCTACCGTGGCATCGTCATCGGCATCGCGGGCCTCTTGGCGCTCTTTCTAACCATCGTCTTCGTGGTGAAGGGCGCGGTCATCTTCCCCGCGGCGGCGGCGCTGGCGTGGGCCGTTCTGGCGTACGTCTGCATCGATTTCGGTTTTTGGGACAAGATCTTCGGCTCAGACGCCAATACGGATCGCATCTGGCGCGCAGGCGCCGAGACGGTGCTGTCGGCGACGCTCGTCGTCTTTCTTTTCGCCTATCTCAATCTCAATCGTTGGCATGTGCGCGCCTGGCATGTCGCGGCGCTGTGGCTTTTGATCCTGCTCGATCTCGCCGGGCTCGCGGTCTTTGACGCGCCGGTTGCGGCAGGCGTCGCGCGCATTTCGCTCGCGACCGTGGCTGTCGTCGGCTTCGTGCTGGTCCTTTACCTCGCCTCGCATGGCTTCGACCGGGCGATCATGCTAATCCCGACCTGGTTCCTGCTCGTCGTCTGGGTGGCGACTGCAGGCTTCGCGGTCGCCGGCTGGATGACCAACGACCTCGTATCCCCGGCGCTTGTCGGCGGTCTCGTGCTCATCGTGATGCTCATCGGCTTCACGGTGATGCAAAACGCCTTCGCGACAGGCGGCTTTGCCCATGGCGCGCTCAGCGACGTGGAGCGCAAGGCGCTCGCCATGACCGGCGCCAATGAGATCGTCTTCGACTGGGATGTGCCCGCCGACCATATTTATGTGAGCCCGGATGCGGAGGCCGCGCTCGGCCTCGAGCGCGGCGGGCTCGAAGGCGCCGCCTCTTCCTGGCTCGCCCTGCTTCACCCCTTCGAGCAGGATCGCTACCGCGCCTGCCTCGACGCCCTGCTCGAGCAGCGGCGCGGCCGCATCAATCAGGATTTCCGACTGCGCGGGGCGGACGGCCATTACCTTTGCTATCGGCTTCGCGCGCGCCCCGTGGTCGGACCGGACGGCGAAGTCATCCGCGTCGTGGGCACGCTCACCGACGTCACCGACGAGCGCAACGCTCAGGAGCGTCTGCTGCACGACGCCGTGCACGATAATCTCACCGGCCTGCCCAATCGCGAGCTTTTCTTCGACCGGCTGGAAGCGGCGCTGGTTTTTGCGCGCATGGACAAGGACGTGCATCCGACGGTGCTCGTCATCGACATCGACCGCTTCAGGCAGATCAACGAGCAGGTCGGCATCGCCATGGGCGACAGCATTCTGCTTACCGTCGCCCATCGCCTGACGCGCCTGCTGCAACCTCAGGACACGCTCGCGCGGCTGCATGGCGACACTTTCGCCATCATCCTTGCCTCCGAGACGCATGCGGAGCATGTCGTCAATCTCGCCGACTCGGTGCGCCGCTCGCTCGCGACTCCGGTGCGCTTCACTGACCGGGAAATCGCTCTTTTCGCCTCTATCGGCATCGCCCTCTATGACCAGCAGATTCACCCCGGCGCCGATGACATGCTCGAGGACGCCGAGATCGCCATGCGCCACGCCAAGCGGGCGGGGGGCAATCGTATCGAGGTGTTCCGCCCGTCCATGCGCACGCAGCGCTCGGACCGGCTGACGCTCGAAGCCGACATGCGCCGCGCGCTGGAGCGCGGCGAGGTGAAGGTGTTCTTTCAGCCGATCGTTCGTCTCGAAGACCGCACCATCGCCGGTTTCGAAGCGTTGCTTCGTTGGGACCATCCGCGCCTCGGGCGCCTGGAGCCCAGCCAATTCATCCCCATCGCGGAACAGACCGGCCTCATCATCGACATGGGCCTGCTCGCCCTGGAGCGCACGGCGCGCGAGCTCGCCGCCTGGCAGCGCGCGCTCGCCGTCGATCCGCCGATCTTCGCCTCGGTGAATGTCTCCTCGCGCCAGCTCCTGCGTCACGATTTGCTGCGCGACGTGAAAAGCGTGCTGATGCATCACGACGTGATCAAAGGGAGCCTGAAGCTCGAGCTCACCGAAAGCCTGGTGATGGAAAACCCGGAGCATGCCGCGCAGATGCTCACCCGCATCAAGGAACTCGGCGCCGGCCTCTCGCTCGACGATTTCGGCACCGGATATTCGTCCCTCGCCTATCTGCAGCGCTTCCCCTTCGATACGATCAAGATCGACCGCTCGTTCGTGAAGCAGAGCGGCAAGGGCGCGCGGCCCATCATTCTGCGCTCGATCATTTCGCTCGCCCACGATCTGGGCATGGACATCGTCGCCGAGGGGGCGGAGACGGAGGCCGACGCGATCGAGCTGTATCAGCTCGGCTGCGGTTATGCGCAAGGATACGCCTTCGGGCGCCCGATCAGCGCGCAGGAAGCCCGCCGGCTCGTCGGGGCGGCGCCGGAGGCGGCTTAGCCACTCGCGCGGCCGCCGCGAAAGCGATAGGTTGCACGCAACCGCGCTTCGTATTCTCCCGTCATGCGAGCGAAGCGAAGCAATCCAGCGCCGTAATCGGTTGTGGATTGCTTCGTCGTTTCGCCTCCTCGTAATGACGGCGCTAGGCCCGCATTGCGACATGACGAAAAAGTCCGCCTCTCCGCCTTCGTTGCCCGTCGAAGAACTGTCGCTCACGCAGGCGCGCGCTGAACACGCGCGGCTCGGCGAGGACATCGCACGCTATGACCGCGCCTATTATCAGGAAGACGCGCCGCTCGTTCCCGACGCCGAATATGACGAAGCGCGCCGCCGCTACCAGGCGTTGGAAAAGACGTTTCCCGAGCTCGTTTCCGATGAATCACTGACCAAAAAGGTCGGCGCGAAGCCAAGTGAGAAATTCGCGAAAGTGAAGCACGCCGTGCCGATGCTTTCGCTTGGCAACGTGTTTTCGGACGAGGAGGTCGGGGATTTTGTCGCGCGCGTGCGCCGCTTTCTCGGCCTTTCGGAAACGTCCCCCGTTATGTGCACGGCGGAGCCAAAAATCGACGGCCTTTCCTGCTCTCTGCGCTATGAAAAAGGCCGCCTTGTGCAGGCCGCGACGCGCGGCGACGGCTATGAAGGGGAGGACGTCACCGCCAATATTCGCACGCTCGGTGAAGTGCCGACGATCCTCCAGGATGGCGCGCCCGAGGTGCTGGAAGTGCGCGGCGAAGTCTACATGACGCATGCGGATTTTGCTGCGCTGAACGTTCGTCAGAAGGCGGCGGGCAAGCAGACCTTCGCCAATCCGCGCAATGCCGCCGCCGGCTCGCTGCGCCAGCTCGATGCGCGAATCACCGCCGCGCGGCCGTTGCATTTCTTTGCTTACGGCTGGGGCGAGGTGAACGCACTGCCCGCGAAGACGCAATGGGGCGTGCTCAAGGCCTTCGAGGCTTATGGCCTGAAGGTCAATTCGCGCGCCAAGCTCTGTTCGAGCGTCGAGGAAATGCTCGCCCATTACCGCGCGATCGAAGCCGATCGGGCGACGCTCGGCTATGACATCGACGGGGTCGTCTACAAGGTCGACGATATCGCCTTGCAAGAGCGGCTCGGCTTCGTCTCCCGCGCCCCGCGCTGGGCGGTCGCGCATAAATTCCCCGCCGAGCGCGCGACCACGATTGTCCGCGACATCGAAATAAATGTGGGCCGCACGGGGGCGTTGACGCCCATCGCGCGGTTGGAGCCGGTGACGGTTGGCGGCGTGGTGGTGTCGAACGCCACGCTGCACAACGAAGATTACATCGAGGACAAGGACATTCGCGTCGGCGACACGGTTGTCGTTCAGCGCGCGGGCGACGTCATTCCGCAGATCGTGGAAGTCGTTGTGGAGAAGCGTCCGAAGAAGGGCCTTGAGAGATACATATTTCCAGAAGTCTGCCCGCGCTGCGGCTCGGCGGCGCTACGCGAGATCGACGAGAAGACGGGCGAGGCCGATGTCGTGCGCCGCTGCACCGGTTCGCTTGTCTGCCCCGCTCAGGCCGTAGAGCGCTTGAAGCATTTCGCTTCTCGCAACGCCTTCGACATCGAGGGGCTCGGCGACAAGCAGATCGAATATTTTTTCAACGAGGGCCTGATTAAAACGCCCTCGGATATTTTTACTCTGGAAGAGCGTGATCAAAAAAGCCTCACGAAAATCAAGAATCGCGAAGGCTTCGGCGAAACCTCGGTGCGCAATCTTTTCGCCGCGATCGAGGACCGGCGCACGATCCCTCTCAATCGTTTCATCTATGCGCTTGGCGTCCGCCATGTAGGCGAGACCAACGCGCGACGTCTCGCGCGGCACTTCGGAGATTTCGATTCCCTGCGCGAGGCGGCGCGCGGCGCCGAGCCGGGCACGGAGGCTCGCGCCCATATAGATTGCATCGACGGGATCGGCCCTGCGGTGGCCGAGGCGCTGCATGATTTCTTCGCTGAGCCCCATAACGAAAAAGAGCTCGACGCCCTGTTGCGGCAGGTGACGCTGGAGCCCATGCCGGAAATCGCGTCGTCCTCGCCTGCCGCAGGGAAGACCGTGGTCTTCACCGGTTCGCTCGAACGCCTCACGCGCGACGAGGCCAAGGCCCAGGCGGAGCGCTTCGGCGCCAAGGTCGCCGCCTCGGTGTCGAAGAAAACCGACCTTGTGGTTGCCGGTCCCGGCGCGGGCTCGAAGCTCGCAAAGGCGCAGGAACTCGGGATCGAGGTGATCACCGAGGACGAGTGGTTCAAGCGGACAGGACAAGCATAGGGGCAGGAAGCCGGAGGTCTCGGGGCGAACTTGCCCCGAGACATCATAGAGCGGCGATTGCTGGCGCGCTTTCCGCTCTGTCAAACTTTTGCGGAATGCACTCTAGCCGTTAGACGGCTTCACACGCTGCCACCAGCCGCCCTTCTTGGGGGCGGTTGGATCGGCCTTGGTGATGACCACCTCGCCGGGTTTGCTCGGGGGGACCGGCTCGGGCGAGGGCGACTCCGCCGACGCCGGCGCGCTCGCTTCGGCTTTGGGGGCTTCCCCCGGGGCTGGCTCGGCTTTGGCTTGCCCGGCGGAGGCAGGCTGCTCCTCCGCTTGAGCCTTGGTCTCGCCTTCCGCCGTTTCGGCCTCGATCGCCTTTGTCGGTGCGGGCTCGGCCGCCTCGGGCTCGGCAGGCGCCGGCGCCACGGGCGCTTGGCTTCCCGCTTCTGCGAGCGGTTCGGGCGAAGGCGTCTCCATCGAAGGCGCAAAGCCTTCCGCCTCGCCGACCGGCACATTCGCCTCTTCGGGCGACAGGAGACCGTTCAGACCACCAGCCCCCTCATCCTGCGGGAGGAGCGCGGACGGATCGCGAAATTCCTCGGGAAGCGGGGCCGAACGGCGCCAGCGGCCAGGACCCCGGCCACGACCGCCGCGCTCGGCGCGAGGCTCGCGCGCTCCACGCGGGGCCGGCTGATCTTCGATCGCCGCCATGAAGGCGAGCCCTTCGTCGGACGGTTGATCGGCGCCGAGTGGCAAGGCAGCTTCGCCGTTCATCCCGCCGCGCCCGCGACGCCGACGGCGGCGCCGGGAACGTTGGGCGCCCGCCTCTTCGGTTTCCTCGCCGTTGAAACGGCGCGCTTCCCGGGCCTCGCGGCGGTTGTTGGCGCTCGTCTCTTCCTCTTCGCCTTCGGCGGTCTCTTCCTCGGCGAGCGTCTCCTCTTCGACGGGCTCCTCTTCGAGCGGCTCGGCGCGTACCGAGTCGACGCGCAGCGGCGCCGGCGTGGTGGAAACGCGCGGGCCAGAGGCAAGCTCGCCGCGCTCCAGGGCGTGATAATTGGCGCCCGTCAGCGTATCGTCGGCGGCGACCGTGATGTGGACCCCGAAGCGATTCTCCAGCGCCTGCAGATGGGCGCGCTTCTGGTTGAGGATGTAGAGGGCGACGACGGCGCGGGTGCGCAGCGTCACGTCATGCGACGCGCTCTTGAGCAGCGCCTCCTCCAGCACGCGCAGCACATGCAGCGCGATGGAGGCGGTGGAGCGCACATGCCCGGCGCCCGCGCAATGCGGGCAGGGCACGGTGGAGCCTTCGACGACGCCGGCGCGGATGCGCTGACGCGACATCTCCAGCAGGCCAAAGTGCGAGATGCGGCCGACCTGGATGCGGGCGCGGTCGTTCTTCAGCGCGTCCTTGAGCCGCCGCTCAACCGCGCGATTGTTGCGGCTCTCCTCCATGTCGATGAAGTCGGCCACGATCAGGCCGGCGAGGTCGCGCAGGCGCAGCTGGCGAGCGATCTCGTCGGCGGCCTCGCAGTTGGTCTTGAGCGCGGTCTCCTCGATGTTACGCTCGCGGGTCGCGCGACCGGAGTTGACGTCGATCGCGACCAGC
>JAMBEQ010000190.1 GCA_024506175.1 Methylocystis sp. | reverse complement strand
GCCCATATTGCTGGTCGCGGCCTAGGAAGCGGAAATAACTCGCGCCGACGAAGGAGATCGCCTCGTCGTAGACATGAGGGTCGTTGACGGGAAAGTTCATGCGGAAGCCGGCAAATCCGGCGTTGATGTCCAGTTCCTGTCCGACCTTCAGAGCCCCAAAATCGAAGAGCTGAGGCGAATAGGGAATAGGCGCGGCGATTCCGTCGCGAATCGTGTTGACCGTGACCGGGCGTCGATAAAGAAATCCCAGGTGGAAAGTTTGGAGTCGAAAGCCGCCGTTCAGGTTCGAAAAGAGCGCGCGCTCCGGCCTGAAGCGAATGTCCCGCCAAACATCGTACTCGAGAGAATCGAACGGGTCGGGCAGGCGCGGCGTCGAATCCTCGAACGGCGCCCTGGCGAGATCGCGGGCGCGTTCGACGACGTCATCGAAGCCGAATCGCGGCGTCGGGCTCGACCCTTGCCCTCGAGCGGGGAACCCAATTTGCGCGCCTGTGGCGGCGAGGGCGCCGATCATCTGGCGCCGAGTGATGTCGACCATGCTCGATTACCCGAAGGCGCTTCTTTCTGCATGTTACAGTAGCGTGACCGCCGTTTGCTGTAGCGATAACGCTCGGACGGCGCAAGAAAAAGCTTCTCGGCGCTCACCGCCGCCTCGTCGCGCCCGGCCAAAAAATCCAGAAAAAAGGCTAAAAAGCGCTTGTGTTCGCTGGAAAAGCGCGTATCTAAGTCTTGCCCAAATCGCACGTGCCTGTGGTCGTGTGTCGGTCGGCGGGGATCCGGACAAGAGGCCGGTCAACCACCGTTAAAAAACCGGCAGCCGGAGGCGAACCGGCGAACCCCGTCCTCAGCGGGGGATCGCGACTTAAAGCAACGACGGACCGGGCTTTTTTGGTCTCTGTCGGCCCTCCAAAGGCTGACTTACCGAAGAGGCTTGTCTTTCTTGCCGGGCGTGCGGAAAGGGACTCTCCCCTTCCAATCGATGGCTGTTCCGACCGAGCGACATGCGCCTGCGCGCGTGTTTTTCGTCGTCTGACTGGCCAACGGCGCATCACCGGATCCTTTGCGCGCAAGCGTGAGGCGATCCTGGATTGCTGGCGCATTCAACCTTCGTCGCGTCTCCACCGCGCGCGAGGGAGCGGCGTCGTGCATCCACCGAAGCAAAACTGGTTCCTGGCGCGGCTCGACCCGCGCCCTTCGAAGGGGATGCCGTAATGACCGATCGTATCCACGATTTCCTCGCCGAGCGCCGCCGCGCGGGCCGTGACACGGGTCCCTGCCTCGTCGTCGACCTCGACGTCGTGCGCGAGAATTATCTGGGGTTCGCCAAGGCGCTGCCCGACACGCGCGTCTTCTACGCCGTGAAGGCCAATCCGGCGCCGGAAGTGCTGTCGCTGCTTGCGTCGCTGGGCTCATGCTTCGACACGGCGTCGGTCGTCGAGATCGAGCAGACCCTCGCCGCCGGCGCCACGCCCGACCGCATCTCCTTCGGCAACACGATCAAGAAGGAGCGCGATGTCGCACGGGCCTTTGAGCTCGGCATCCGTCTCTTTGCGGTGGATTGCGTCGAGGAGGTCGAGAAGATCGCGCGCGCCGCGCCGGGCTCGAAGGTGTTCTGCCGCATTCTCTGTGACGGCTCGGGCGCCGAGTGGCCCCTGTCGCGCAAGTTCGGCTGCGTCCCCGAGATGGCGACGAGCGTGCTGGAGCACGCGCATCGGCTCGGCCTGCAGGCTTATGGCGTGTCCTTCCATGTCGGCTCGCAGCAGACCGACCCGCGCAAGTGGGACGGCGCGCTGAGGTCGGCGGCGGACATCTTCCGTGATCTCGCGGAGAGGGGCATCAATCTTCAGATGGTCAATCTCGGCGGCGGATTCCCGACGACGTATCTGAAGAACGTGCCGGCCGTGAAGCAGTATGGCGCCGCCATCTTCCGCGCGCTGTCGAAGCATTTCGGCAACCGCATTCCGGAGACGATCATCGAGCCGGGCCGCGGCATGGTGGGCAACGCCGGCGTGATCGAGGCCGAGGTCGTGCTGATCTCGAAGAAGTCGACGGCGGAGGACGAGCTGCGCTGGGTCTATCTCGACATCGGCAAGTTCAACGGCCTCGCC
>JAMBEQ010000189.1 GCA_024506175.1 Methylocystis sp. | reverse complement strand
GTGTTCGTTTCGATAATGCCAGATCACTCCGATAAGCAGAGCCGTCACAACCAAGGCGAGAAGAACACCCGCAATCGGCCCTCTGCTCGGCGAGCGCGATATCAGCTGCGGCGCCGACGCTAGGTCGGCACTGGCGATATATCTCCGCTCGACCTCTTTTGTGTGTAAGTCTTCGAGCTGGCCAGGCTTTATCTCGGCCCCGTCCGGAGAGAGGATCTGGAAGATTGGCTCTGCCCGCGCCTGCAATAGCTTCACCAGCGCCAAGCATTCTCCTGCCGTCAGGCTGCAATCGACGCTCCGATCGACCCCATAGACGACCGCATAGGCCACGACCCGCTCTCGCTTTCCTATTGCGCCGACCGACGCCCGCTAGCGCGCTTTCCGCTCGCACGGAATCATCGAGCGATAAAAAAATGGCGCAAAATCAAAGGTCTTGAGCGCATTCTTGTCGCAAAAGTCTGTCAACTTTTGCGGAATGCGCTCTAAAGAACCCCGAGCAAAAATTTTCCGACCGCTGCAGAATATGCCTTCATGCCCTCAAAGTTGAAGTGCATGTCTTTTTTGAAATAATATTTCTCCGGATGGTCGCCGAAAACCGATCTGAGATCAGCTTTGGAGTCGTATATTCTTACTCCATTCTTCGTAGCGACCTCTCGAACCGCTTCGTAAATGACGTCATTCCACAATGGCCCCTCCTCATTGCTGATATGCTGGAGATGAGGATGCCGAATGAAAACAATTCGCTCCGAAGGAATGTTGTTCTCACGAAAAACACTGATCAGTTCAGCTATATTTCTCTGAAAAAAGGCTAACTCGTTTCTAAATTTCTCGCGGGCTAATTCGGGGCTGAGCCGCGACAGCTCGAATATCGGACTGACAGTTTGGTCTGTCTTCACAGAATTGAGCAATTTAGCATATGTACCGGTCGCCACTTTGAACAGCCTGACAACGAACAAGCTGCTGCTTCTTATGCTATTTATCTCGGGCATCATTTGCTTGGCGCCCGGCGACGCTCTTACACCAACATTATTTCCGTTCTCGTCTCGAGATATTAAATCCTTATATCTGAAATTATCGTCGAAAAAATCAGTCTCATCTATATCAACGACGACATACTCAGGCATAATTTTCGGCACAAGCAACCTTGCCTGCGGAACAAAAATGGCCGGAGAATATGACGACATCCCCGCGTTGTATGGATCCATACACACGCCATCCTTGGCGAAATACTCCGTCAACAAAGATGGAATCGTGTGAGCATCGTCATATCCATCCATGAACGAGTCTCCGAAAAACAGAATTTTTCTCGGATTTTCGCAAATGTCGGGCTGTTTCAGCGACGAATACTCCCTCATGCCTAGCGAATTATATCTTTTATGAATTCCGTAAGGCGACAAATTATTATTTGCGTCCGGCACGTGATTCAAAATATCAGAAGGTTGGGTGATCGCATAGGCTTCGAAATCGAGGTTATAAATTGGTCCGTAGAGCTGCTGTGCCCTAAGTATCAGCTCGGCGGCGGCCAAAAATAAACAAACGAAAATTGCGGCCATGTAGACCGCGAACGCAGCTTGGACATCTATTCTTTTTGCCATGCTCTCAAATCCGGGAGATACATCATTTGTCGGCGACGAGAAGGAATTGATGCAAGAAATCACCTTTCCTTCTGATCGGTCAAGCGATCTCGGCGGCCGAGGTCAGGGAATAAATGGCCGCCTCGACCGCAGACTTGAACGACAAGATTCCCCAGTCCTCACTTGCTCTGGTCGGCGATGCGCGCGACGCTCTCGTCACGCCCGAGAATTTCCAGCACATCAAAAATGCCGGGTGAGGTCGAACGGCCCGTCAGGGCGGCGCGCAGAGGCTGCGCGAGATCGCCGAGCTTGACGCCGAGCTCGACCGAAAGATCACGCACCGCGCCCTCCGTCGCGGCGGCCGTCCATTCAGAGAGCGCCGCGAGCCTCGGCCCGAGCGCGGCGAGGTGTGACTTCGCTTCCGCTGACAAAAGCTTCTGCGCCTTTTCGTCCAGCGGCAAAGGGCGCGGCGTGAAAAGGAATTGGGCTCCGTCGACGAGCTCGTTGAGCGTCTTGGCGCGCGCTTTCAGGCCGGGAAGCGCGGCGCGGAGCTGGGCGCGCTTCGTGTCGTCTAGCGCATCCAGCACCGCCCGCCCGCCCTCGAGATAGGGCAGCGTCTTTATCAAAATGTCGAATAGCTCGTCGTCGGGCGTGTCGCGAAGATAATGCCCGTTCATATTTTCGAGCTTCGCGAAATCGAAACGCGCCGGCGAGCGATGCACTTGGGAAAGATCGAAAGCCTCGATCATCTCGGCAAGCGAGAAAAACTCCTTGTCGCCCTGGCTCCAGCCCAGACGCACTAGATAATTGCGCAGCGCCGCCGGGAGATAGCCCATGGCGCGATAGGCGTCGACGCCGAGCGCCCCGTGTCGCTTCGAGAGCTTTGCGCCGTCCGGCCCGTGAATGAGCGGAATATGGGCGAAGGCGGGCGTCCCCCACCCCAACGCCTCGTAGATATGCTTTTGCCGCGCGGCGTTTGTCAGGTGATCGTCCCCACGGATGATCTGCGTGACGCCCATGTCGTGGTCGTCGACGACGACCGCGAGCATATAGGTCGGCGTGCCGTCGGAGCGCAGCAGAATAAAATCGTCGAGATCCTTGTTAGGAAAGACCACCCTGCCCTGCACGGCGTCCTCGATCACGGTCTCGCCGGTCTCCGGCGCCTTGATGCGCACGACGAAAGGCGCGCCGGCGGGCGCCTCAGCAGGGTCGCGATCACGCCAGCGCCCGTCATAGCGGGGCGGGCGCTTTTCCGCGCGCGCCTTCTCGCGCATCTCCTCGAGCTCTTGCGACGTGGCGTAGCAGCGATAGGCCTTGCCTTTGGCGAGCAGTTCCTGAGCCACCTCGGCGTGTCGCCCGGCGCGCGAAAACTGGTAGATAATGTCGCCGTCCCAATCGAGCCCGAGCCACTTCATGCCGTCGATGATCGCGTCGATGGCGGCTTGCGTCGAGCGCTCGCGGTCGGTGTCCTCGATGCGCAGCATCATGCGCCCGCCATGGCGCTTGGCGTAGAGCCAGTTGAACAGCGCCGTGCGCGCCCCGCCGATATGCAGAAAACCGGTGGGCGACGGGGCGAAACGGGTGACGACCTCGGTCATGGGGGCTGCGGCGATCCAGTAAGGCGATTGGCCATCATTGCGAGGAGCGTGAGGGACGGCGCGATCCAGCGGCTTCACCTCGCTCGCAATGACAGCGCACCGCGAATAATCGGAGCGCCCCTCTAGCACGCACGCCGCGCGGGGGGAATAATCTCGAGGCGTTGCGAAGGCGCTTCGGCGCCCCTTGCCTTTTCGGCCGCCGCCCCCCATACCGCCCGCCAACGAAACAGTCACACACCGAGCGGGATGAATATGGGCTTCAAATGCGGCATCGTTGGTCTGCCGAACGTCGGCAAATCAACCCTCTTCAATGCGCTGACCCAGACGGCGGCGGCGCAGGCCGCAAATTATCCCTTTTGCACAATCGAGCCAAATGTCGGCGAAGTGGCGGTTCCCGACCCACGGCTCGAAGAGCTGACGAAGATCGCGGGCTCTAAGCAGATCATCCCGACGCGCCTGACCTTCGTCGACATTGCGGGCCTTGTGCGCGGCGCCTCCAAAGGCGAGGGGCTGGGCAATCAGTTCCTCGCCAACATCCGTGAGTGCGACGCCATCGCCCATGTCGTGCGCTGCTTCGAGGATGGGGACGTGACCCATGTCGAGGGCGGGGTCGATCCGATCCGCGACATAGAGACCATCGAGACCGAGCTGATGCTCGCCGATCTGGAGAGCCTGGAAAAGCGCGTCGTCGCGCTGGAGAAGAAGGCCAAGGGCGGCGACAAGGAAGCCAAGGAGCTTCTCGACCTCATGAACCGCTGCCTCGTCCTTCTACGCGACGGCAAGCCGGCGCGCATGGCGAAGGTCGCGGAGGAGGAGCGCATCGCTTTCAACGGGCTAGGCCTGCTGTCGTCCAAGCCGGTTCTTTACGTCTGCAATGTCGAGGAGGCCTCGGCGGCCGAGGGCAACGACAATTCCGCCAAGGTCGCCGCCCGCGCCGCCGAGGAAGGCGCAGCCTCCGTCGTGGTCTCGGCCAAGATCGAGAGCGAGATCGCGGTGATGCCGGCCGAGGAGCAGGAAGAGTTTCTCGAAGCCGTCGGCCTTACCGAGCCCGGCCTGAACCGCGTGATCCGCGCCGGCTACGACCTCCTGCATCTCATCACTTACTTTACGGTCGGGCCGAAGGAGGCGCGCGCCTGGACCATCGAAAAAGGCACGCGCGCGCCCCAAGCCGCAGGCGTGATCCATACAGATTTCGAGAAGGGCTTCATCCGCGCCGAGACCATCGCCTTTCAAGACTACGTCGGCTACAAAGGCGAGGCGGGCGCACGCGACGCCGGACGGCTGCGGCTGGAAGGCAAGGATTATATCGTCGCCGACGGCGACGTGATGCATTTCAGGTTCAACACGTAATGCCGGTTGGCTGTGTTGCATTCCCGACGGGCCGAAGGCCCGATCGGGAATGACAGCGGAAAGCCCTTAACCGACGATCTCGTTGCCGGCAAAGAACTGCGCGATCTCGACCGCGGCGGTCTCGGCGGCGTCGGAGCCATGCACCGAATTCTCGCCGACATTGAGCGCATGTTCCTTGCGGATCGTGCCCGGCGCGGCGTTGGCGGGATTGGTGGCGCCCATCACCTCGCGATAGCGGGCGATGGCGTTGTCGCCCTCGAGCACCTGCACGACGACCGGCTCGGAGATCATGAAGTCGACGAGCTCGCCGAAAAAGGGACGCTCCTTATGCACGGCGTAGAAGGTCTCGGCTTGCTCGCGCGTCATGCGGATGCGCTTCTGCGCGATGATGCGCAGGCCCGCGCCCTCGATCATGGCGTTGATGGCGCCGGTGAGGTTGCGCTTGGTCGCGTCGGGCTTGATGATAGAGAAAGTGCGTTCGATCGCCATGAGAGCGCATCGCCTCGTTGTTAGAGTGCTGAAACGGTAAGCGCCGCGCTTATACCGGCGGCGCCGCGATGCGGCAAGCCTCGCCCAATTTTGGTTGGCGTGGTTTCTTATCGCTCGCATGTTTCCATGCAAGCGGAAAGCGCGCTAACGATACGCTGTGGCGATCGCCATGACGTCCTTGGCCGTCAGGCTCGCCCCGCCGACCAGCGCGCCATCGACATTGGCGACGCTCATAAGCTCCCCCGCGTTCCCCGGCTTTACCGAGCCGCCATAGAGGATGCGCACGCTCTCGCTCTTCCCGCCGCCGAGCTGCGCCTCGATCCGCTCGCGCGCGAAAGCGTGCATCTGCGCGACATCCTCGGGTGTCGGCGTAAGCCCTGTGCCGATGGCCCAAACCGGCTCATAGGCGACGACGATGGTCTCCGGCGCCTCCGCCGGAACCGACTCCTCGATCTGCCGGCCCACGACGGAAAGCGCCTCGCCCGCCTCGCGCTGGGCGCGCGTTTCGCCGACGCAGATAATCGGGGTAAGGCCTGCGCGTAGCGCGGCCTTCGCCTTCACCCGCACGATGGCGCTTGTCTCGCCATGGTCGGTTCGGCGCTCGCTATGGCCAACGATGACATAAGAAGCGCCCGCGTCCTTGAGCATTTCGGCGGAGATGTCGCCGGTATGGGCGCCGCTCGCCGCGGCGTGGCAATCCTGCCCGCCCAGGCCGAGGCCGCCCTGCGTTGCGATATCGAGCGCGAGGCCGATCAAAGTCGCCGGGGGGCAGACGACTAGCTCGACCCGCGCCTTCAAGCCGACGTCATATACCGTCCTCATCGCCGCAATTTCCGCAAGCGAGACGATGAGCCCGTTCATCTTCCAGTTTCCGGCGACCAACGGGCAGCGGTTCATGCGGGGGAATCCTTCGAGCTGTTGATTCTTTACGTAACAGAAGCCGACAGACTCGCAATACCGCCGCCCAAACTCAGCGTCATCGACTTGTCGCAGCCACTTCGTTATATCTGGAAATATGGAAACAGAGATCGCCCTTGCCTGCCTCGCCGCGCTCTCGCAGCAGACGCGGCTCGACGCTTTTCGGCAGCTTGTCGCGGCCGAGCCCAAGGGTCTGCCGGCGGGCGAGATCGCGCGGAAGCTCGGCGTGCCGCAAAACACGCTGTCGGCGCACCTCAACATTCTGGCGCACGCAAACCTCGTCGCGAGCGCGCGCAATGGGCGCAGCGTCGTCTATCGCGCCGATCTCGCGCAGCTTGACGCGCTTATTCGCTTCCTCGTCGAGGATTGCTGCGGCGGGACAGGCTGCGCCAACACAGAACTCCTTAGCCTCCCCAAATGCGAAGAGCCTGAAACGATGACGGAAAAAACCTTCAACGTGCTGTTCCTTTGCACCGGCAATAGCGCGCGCTCCATCATGGCCGAGAGCATCTTGCGCCAGCTCGGCGCAGGCCGCTTCAACGTGTTTTCGGCGGGCAGCCATCCAAAGGGAGAGGTGCATCCCTACGCACTGCTGACGCTTGAAAAGATGGGCTTCCCCCATGAGGGTTTCCGTTCGAAGAGCTGGGACGAATTCGCGGCCCCCGGGTCGCCGCAGATGGATTTCGTCTTTACTGTCTGCGACAACGCCGCGGGCGAAGCCTGCCCCATCTGGCCCGGCCAGCCGATGACGGCGCATTGGGGTATCGAAGACCCCGCCGCCGAGGAAGGCTCGGACATCGACAAGCAGCGCGCCTTCGCCCTCGCCTTTCGCTATATGAAAAACCGCATCGAGCAGTTCTGCGCCATTCCTTTCCACCGCCTGGATAAGCTCGCGGTCGGCAAGCGCCTGCGGGAGATCGGCGAGATGGAAAGCGCGGCCCATCCGCACGCGGAAGTGGAGTAGCGCCATGACCTTGTTCGAACGCTACCTCACCCTCTGGGTCGGCCTCTGCATCATCGCGGGCGTGACGCTCGGCCATTTCCTGCCGGGCCTATTCCACGCAATCGCCTCGTTTGAAATCGCCAAGGTCAACATGCCCGTCGCGTCGCTGATCTGGCTGATGATCGTGCCGATGCTCATGAAGATCGACTTCACCGCATTGAAGGAGGTCGGTCGCCATTGGCGCGGCATCGGCGTGACGCTCTTCGTCAACTGGGCGGTGAAGCCATTCTCCATGGCCTTGCTCGGCTGGATCTTCGTGGGCCATATCTTCCGGCCCTATCTGCCCGCCGATCAGATCGACTCTTATATCGCAGGGCTCATTCTGCTCGCCGCGGCGCCTTGCACGGCCATGGTCTTCGTCTGGTCGAGCCTCACCAAGGGCGAGCCGCATTTCACATTGAGCCAGGTGGCGCTCAATGACGCCATCATGATTGTCGCTTTTGCGCCGATCGTCGGGTTGCTGCTGGGGCTCTCGTCGATCACCGTGCCTTGGGACACGCTGTTTCTTTCGGTCGTGCTTTACATCGTCGTGCCGGTGATGCTGGCTCAGATTGCGCGCAAGCGGCTTCTTGCCTCCGGCGGCGAAGCCCGGCTCCTGGGCGCACTCGCTAAGGTCGGCCCCATGTCGCTTATCGCTTTGCTGGCGACGCTCGTTTTGCTTTTCGGCTTTCAAGGAGAACAGATCATCCGCCAGCCGGCGATCATCGCCATGCTCGCGGTTCCGATTCTCATCCAAGTCTATTTCAACTCGGCGCTCGCCTATGCTCTCAACCGCTTGTCGGGCGAACAACATTGCGTCGCCGGCCCCTCCGCGCTTATCGGGGCCAGCAACTTTTTCGAGCTCGCCGTGGCGGCTGCGATCAGCCTCTTTGGCTTCGACTCCGGCGCGGCCCTTGCGACCGTCGTCGGCGTGCTGATCGAAGTGCCGGTGATGCTCAGCGTCTGCTCCATCGTAAACCGGACGAAGGGCTGGTACGAGCGCGGCGCGATACGCGAAACCGGACCCGCGCCGGCCGATCCGCCCAAGAGCGCATTCCGCAAAAGTTGACAGACTTTTGCGATAAGAATGCGCTCCATACAGATTTGACTAGCGCGATTTCTCATCGCTCGCATGATCCATGCGAGCGGAAACCGCGCTGGCGTCACCTAGCGATCACGACCCGCAGAGGCGGTAGCCGAGGCTCGCCAGCTGGGCGCCCGAGATGCGAAGCAGCGGGCCCGGCACCATGCCGCGCGTGTTGCGAACGTGCCTGAGGAAAATCCGTCGCAGCGGCGCCTTGTAGGCGGAGGCGAACACAGCCGTCATCTGCGGATCGACGACGCCGCTCGTAGGGCCGCCCACCCAAGGCGCATGGAAGCCGAAAACCGCGCCCGGAGAGACGCAGGAGTTCCTGGCGCCGAGGTAAAGCGTGCAGGAAGAATCGCATTCAACCGGACCGATCCGCACCGGCTCGCCGCGCGCCTGCGCCTGCGCCAACCGGGCGACGTAAGGTTCGACGCGTCCGCCGTAATCATGATCGACGACGTCGAAAGCACTGGCGGGAGCAGAAAAAAGTACGAGCGTCATAATTCCTGCAAGACCGTAAGATCGCAGCATGGCTGTTCCTTTTTTGGGGCGCTTGGGCGTTGCGTTATCGCCGCACATATTTTGCTGGCTCCACGGGCCAAGCGCTTGCCCCGGAGCCGTTGCTTCAGGGCAAAATCGGGCCCCCTCAGCTTCAGCGTCCCAATCGTTACGCGAGCCCGCGCCAGCCTGCAAGTAGGCTACTGTTTTTGAACGGGGTTTTGACGAAAAAAACTGCAAGGGGCCCTTGAAATGGGCCGATCTTGCACATTCTCCGGCCCCAATGAGGCGACGTCGTGGCGAGGAATGCGCCCCTTGCGGCGGAACGGCGCCGTCGGCGCCGTTTTGCTTCACTGCTGGAGCGCGTCGGCGAAAGCCAGCGCCGCCTTTACGACGCCGAACGTGAGGATCAGGCCTACGGCGTTTCGCAAGACCACGCGCAGTCTCGCAGCAGGGCTGTTGCAGAGCTTAGCCAGTCCCTGTGCTCCCTCAGCAGTCGTAGGGGCCGCAGTTCGGCGGATAATAGCTTCTCAAGCGGCGGTAGCCGCCCTCATAGCGCGGCGGCGCGTCGTAATAATCCGCCGGGGGCGGCGGCGGAGCGGTTAACGCTCCGGCGGCCGCGCCCGTGGCGCCGCCGATGAGAGCCCCGGCCACGGCCCCACGGCCGCCGCCGGCCAGCCCGCCGATTCCAGCGCCCGCGAGGGCCCCGGCGGCCCCGCCGCCGACGGCCCGGCTCTCTGGCGTGTAGCAGCCGGCCAGCGGCGCGGCGAAAGCGACGACGGCGACAAATGTGAATGTCTTTTTCATTTCCAGTCCCTGGCAGGTCCGTGCTCGGACAACATCGTCGCCGGGCCGACCTCGGGCGACCCGGGCTCGCATGGAGCCATTTCCTATAATGCCGCCGCAAAGCTGAACGTCGCCTGTATGGGCGCGCTCCTTCTGCGCGCAGCTCATTGCCACGGCTCGCGCCTCTCCCTATAGTCCGCGCCCAAATGGGGGCCGAGCGCTCCTCAAAAAACACGAACAGGGAAACGGAAATCATGCTCGAGGGCCTGCGCGTCGCTTCGCAGAACTGGATCGGCCGCGCCATCATGGCGGTCGTCATGGGCGTCATCGTCATCAGTTTCGCGGTCTGGGGGATCGGCGACGTCTTCCGCGGCTTCACCTCCCAGCGCCTGGCGAAGGTCGGGTCGGGGGAGGTCACCGTCGACCAGTTCCGCAACGCCTTCCAGAACGATCTGCGCCGCATTCAGCAGCGGCTGCGCCGCGCCGTCACCGCCGAGGAGGCGCATAAGGCGGGCATGGATCTTCAGGTGCTCGAGCGCCTCATCACCGACGTCGCCCTCGATCAGAAGGCCCACCAGCTCGGCCTCGCGGCGAGCGACGACACCGTCCAGCGCATGATCGCCAATGAAAAGGTGTTCCAGACCAACGGAAAATTCGACGCCAAGAAATTCAAGGCCATCGCGCGCGACGCCGGCTTTACGGAGCGGGGCTTCGTCGCCGATCAGAAGGCGGCCTACCTTCGCAAGGCGCTGACCGACATCGTCATCAACGGGGTCGAGCCGCCGAAGCTGATGATCGAAGCCATTCACCGCTTCCGCAATGAGGCGCGCTCGGTCGATTATTTCGTTCTGCCAGTGTCCGCCGCGGGCGAGGCCGCTACGCCGAGCGACGAAGAGCTCAAGAAGTATTTCGACGACCGCGAGCAGAGCTTCCGCGCCAAGGAATATCGCAAGATAACCGTGCTCGAAGTCAGCCCGGCCACGGTCGCAAAACCCGGCGGCGTCTCCGACGCCGACGCCCGCAAGCTCTACGACGAGGTGAAGACCAAGCGCTTTGGAACGCCAGAGAAGCGCGAAGTGCGCCAGCTCGTCTTCAAGACCGAGAAGGAAGCCGAGGAAGCAATCGCTAAGCTCAAGGGCGGCGCGGACGCCGACGCCCTTGCCGCCGAGCTGAAACGCAATCCGAAGGATGTGGACCTCGGCTTTGTCGAGCAGCGGGATTTCGGAGACGCCAAAGTCGCTGCGGCTGTCTTCGCCCTGCCACACCCCGGCGTCGCGGAGCCTGTGACAACCGCTTTTGGCACAGTGGTGTCGGTGGTGAAGAAGATTTCCCCCGCCATCGTCACCAAGACATACGAGCAGGCGGCCGACCAGCTCAAAGCCGAAGTCGCCCAGCAGAAGGCTGCGCCGGAAGTGCGGCGTCTCCACGAAGCGGTCGAGGATCAGCGCGCTTCCGGCAAGACGCTTGCCGAGGCCGCGGCTGCGGTCGGCCTTCATACCCGAGTCATCGACGCCGTGGATGACGCCGGCAACGGCAAGGACGGCAAGGCTGCGGACGTCCCCGCGGGCGCCGATTTGCTGAAGGCGGCCTTCGCCTCCGATGTCGGCGTCGACAACGAGACGGTGGCGACCCGCGACGGCGGCTATGTCTGGTTCGAGGTCAACGGCATCGAGCCCGCGCGCCAGAGGACCTTCGAGGAGGTGAAGGGCGCCGTCGCCGAGGCCATGCGCGCCGAAAACGCCCAGAAGGCGCTGTCCGCGAAGGCCGACGAGATCGTGGGCAAGATCAAGAGCGGCGAGGCGATCGACGCCGTCGCCAAGGAGCTGAATCTCGAGGTCAAGCGCGCCACCGAGGTAAAGCGCGCCCAACGAACCGATTTCAACATCAACACGATCGTGCAGTTCTTCGAGGTCGCGCCGGGCGGCTCCGGCTCCGTTGCGGTGGACGGCGGGAGGCTGATCTTTGTCGTGAAAGACGCGCAGACGCCGCCCTTCGACCCGGCTTCAATCGAGTCGAAGA
Source organism: Methylocystis sp. (assembly GCA_024506175.1). Classification (GTDB taxonomy): domain Bacteria; phylum Pseudomonadota; class Alphaproteobacteria; order Rhizobiales; family Beijerinckiaceae; genus Methylocystis. The sequence goes on along the minus strand of JAMBEQ010000189.1, from coordinate 7,171 downwards.
CGATTGCCGAACAACTCAAGCCCGCGCTGCAGAACGACCTGCTGGAGCAATACGTCGGCGGCCTCGAAAAGGCGCTCAACGTCGGGATCAACGAAAAGGCCCTGCGGATGGCGACGGGCGCGGAAAGAGAAGAGTGACCGGCGCGATGTTCGAGCCCGACTTCGAGGCTTTCGCGACCGACTATGACGCCGGCCGGCCGAGGCTCGTCGTCACGCGTCTCGTTGGCGATCTGGAGACGCCCGTCTCCGCCTATCTGAAACTGTCGCGTGCGCGTGACGGCGCAGCTTTTCTGCTCGAATCGGTGGAAGGCGGCGCCGCGCGAGGCCGTTATTCGATGATCGGCCTAGACCCTGACGTGATCTTCCGCGCCGTGGGCGACAAGGCGGAACTCAACCGCGACGCGCTCAACGACAAGAAGGCCTTCGTCCCCTGCGACGCGTCTCCGCTCGTCGCGCTGCGTCAGCTCATCGCCGAGTCAGCGGTTCCGACCGCAACCACGCTGCCGCCGATGGCGGCGGGCGTTTTCGGCTATCTCGGCTATGACATGGTGCGCCAGATGGAGCGCCTGGCGCCGGCCAAGGAAGACAAGATCGGCGTCCCCGACGCCTTGCTGGTGCGCCCCACCGCCATGGTCGTCTTCGACACGGTGAAGGACGAAATCTCGATCGTCACGCCGGTGCGCCCACGCGAGGGCGTGACCGCGAAAGTCGCCTATGAAGGTGCCCTCGCGCGTCTCGACAAGATCGTCGCGACGCTGGAGGCGCCGCTCGATCATCGCGACGCGGGCTGCGACCCGCAGCTCTTGGCGGAAGAGCCGGTCTCCAATACGCCCAAGCCGCGCTTCCTCGAAATGGTGGAGCGCGCCAAGGAATATATCCGCGCCGGCGACATCTTTCAGGTCGTGCTCTCGCAGCGCTTCACGGCGCCTTTCGCCCTGCCCGCCTTCGCGCTCTATCGCGCGCTGCGCAGGGTCAATCCGGCCCCGTTCCTGTGCTTCCTGGACTTCGGCGATTTTCAGATCGTGTGCTCCAGCCCCGAGATTCTGGTGCGCGTCGCCGAGGGCAAGGTGACCATCCGGCCCATCGCCGGCACGCGCTGGCGCGCCGACGCCAAGGCCGAGGATGAGCGTCTCGCAGCGGAGCTTCTGGCCGACGAGAAGGAACGCGCCGAGCACCTCATGCTGCTGGATCTCGGCCGCAACGATGTGGGCCGCGTCGCCAAGACGGGCACAGTGCGCGTGACCGACAGCTTCACGATCGAGCGCTACAGCCACGTCATGCATATCGTCTCGAACGTCGAGGGCGAGCTGGAAGATAAACGATTCGACTGCATCGACGCGCTCGCAGCGGGCTTTCCGGCCGGCACGGTCTCCGGGGCCCCCAAGGTGCGCGCCATGGAGATTATCGACGAGCTCGAGACCGACAAGCGCGGCATTTACGGCGGCTGCATCGGCTATTTTGGCTCGGGCGGTCAGATGGACACCTGCATCGTGCTACGCACGGCGATCGTCAAGGATGGCAAGATGCATGTGCAGGCGGGCGCCGGCGTCGTCTACGACAGCGAGCCCGAATATGAGAACCGCGAATGCGTGAACAAAGCCAAGGCGCTGTTCCGCGCCGCTGAGGAAGCCGTGCGCTTTGCGTCCCGCGCCCGCCGGGGCCAATAGGATGGACTCGTACCCGATCAGCCGCTAGGGACCGTCGATGGCCGACCCCACCATTTACGACGACGGCGACGATCCATACCGGCCGATCCGCGTCGGCGATCCCGGCCCGGGTGGCGAAACGGCGAAATGGGGCATGCTGCTGTCGCGGTTCATGCGCATCGTCGCGCTCTTCTGGCTGCTGCAGGGCCTGATGCATTGGCGCATTCTGCTCATGGCGCAGCAGTCGATCTTCGACACCATGCCGCAAAACGCCGCCCTCTCGGTGATTTTCTTCGCCGTCCTGGATCTCGTCGCGGGCGTCGGCCTTTGGCTCGCGACCCCTTGGGGCGGCGTGCTGTGGCTGCTGATCGCCAGCGCGCAAATTTTTCTCACCCTCTCGATGCCGGGCTTTTTCATCGGCGGTTATTGGCTCATCGGCGTCAACGCCATTCTCATCCTGATGTATTTCGCTCTGACCTTCGAAGCTGGCCGCGACGTCGACGCGCAGCGCTTGCGGGAACGGCGCCGTCGCAAGGCGGAAGCGCGCAGCCACGCCGCCGCCAAGCCTGAAGAGCTAAAAGGATCGGACTGAAGTAGCCAAAGGATTTAAGGCTTGCTCAGCCAAACGCGGCAGCGCCCCTTCCTTGCGGGAATGACGATGGCGCGCGGGAGTTCTGCCCCGGTCCCGCACCGCCCGGCCGATTGCGCCTCCTCCATGTCGATCGAGACGAACTTGCCGACGGTGATTTTCAAGCGGTCGGGTTGTTCCGCGTTAAATGGAGAAGCGTTGTCGATCAGCGTCGCGCCTCCCTCCTCCGGCCACTTAGACTCCTTGTCGCCGCGGGAGGCGTCGATCGTGCAGGAATAGGTCGGATGGCCGGGCAGACCGCACCAGATTGCGGAGACCTCGATCTTTGTCACCTTGCCGGCGACGAGAGTGACCGCCGCGTCGCCCGAGGCGCAGCGCGCCTTCACTTCGAAGTCGCATTCGCGCACTTCCTGGCCGGCGGCGAAGGCGCGGGAGGTCGCGATTGCGGCGGCCAGCAACAGAACGAAAAGCGATATGGAAGTTCCCTTTCGCATGCGGAGCCTCTCGATCAATCAACTATTTGCTCGGCGGCCGCCCTTTCCCGGATCACCGACAGCGGTTCGTCAACCAGCAGCGCGCCATTGCGATAGACGGGGCGCAGCAGGTTCGTCCCTCCGTCAAGCGGCTGGAAATGCGCGCTGTCGACGGGAACGGTTGCATATCCGCCTCTGTCCACAAGCCCCAGCAGCCCGCGCTTCGAGCGCTTGCCATGGTCCGTCACAGGATCCTTGTAGATGTCGCGCCAGACGCCGCCGATCTCGGCTGCGCTCGCCTTATAAGCGAATTTCTGCGTGTCGCGGTCGAGCCGTTGCAAAAGCGCGCCGCCCATGCCGAAGGCGACATTCGCTGCGCTAAAGCCATCGCGGACGACGCGCGCGACCATCGCCTTGATGCTCTCCGGATTGACGCCGTCGCCCTGGATGACGCGGACGTGGCGCAGCACTTTGTAGCCCTTCGAGTTCACGTCGAAGCCGAAACGCCCCGCGAGCAGTTCGAGAGTCTTTGCGACAATTGTCTCCGGATCGCCGCTGTCCGGCCGCACAACCAAGGCTGCGCCGCTGTCGATCACGCGCTGGCGCAAAGTCTCGCCCCAGAGATGGTCCACTGCCGCGAAAATATCGTAGCTGTCTGAAACGCAGGCGAACACTCTGCCTGGACCGCCGAACTGCGCGACCATGTTGGCGTAGGCGTCGACCTCGCCTTCTCTGCCCCAGGCCGTGATCGTGCTGTGCTCGGCCGCCGGGATCGAGAAGCCCGCCATGGGCTCGTGGTAAAAGGCTTGCGCCGCGAGAAGCGCCGCAAGCGTATCCGTGCCTTTGAAGCTCACAAGATGCGCAAGGCCGCCGAGCGACGCGCTCTCATAGCTTGATACGCCCCGCGCGCCGAAGTCGTGCAGCTTGAAGGGGAGCTCGGCGTCCGGATCGTCCGCCGTCTTTTCCAAAGCTTGCCTGATCGTTTGGCGCACATGCCAGCTGATTGTCGCGACCGTGGTTGGATACCAGACGCGCAGAAGCGCCGTCTCGACGTATGATGTGAGCCAGAAAAACTCCGGGTCGGTGTTGACCACGCTCATCATCGCATTTTGGACGGGAATGACGCTCCCCTCGGGCGCCGCGCGGATTTCGAGCGGGTAGAGACCGCCGTGTTTCTCGACGAGCCGCAGCCAGCCTTTCTCGTTGAAAGGCACGCCATGGGCGGCCAGCAAGCCGCGCGCTTCTTCGATATGCGTGCGCGTGACCGGCTGCGAAAACTCCTGCTTCAAAATCGCTTGGAGGCCGAAGAACAGCGTCCGGTCCCAGACGCCGCCGCGGCTTTCAACATATGAGAAAAGGCGGGTCGTCCCCGGCGGATATTGGAGATAATGGCTGGTTTTGTAGCTGTCTGTGTTGAGGATGGGGTTCGGGACGCGCATTCGCGAAACTCCTTCGCGCAAAGCCCGCTGCGGGGTCTTTCCCTTTGGGCAAAGAGCGGCTCGATTTATGGTTCGAGCCCGCGCCCGATAGATGTGCGGCCAGACACGCGCCCGTCATTGCGAGCCGAAGGCAAAGCACTCCTCGCAATGACGGCGAAGCGCTACCAGCCAGCTCCAATAAAATGCTCGAGGATGAAGAAATGATCCTCGAACAGGCTCGCGCGCATGCCCTGGACTTCAGACACGGGCGCCCAGCGCGCCCGCGCGGCGTCGTCGGCGCCCCGCACGCTCGGGAGCTCCCCGGACGGAAAATCGAAATAGAAAGCGTGGGTGATCGTCCGCCCGCGCAGCGAGCGATCGGGATGATCGAAAACCGCTTGCCCCCGCAGGCTGCCGCGCAGCACGGCCGCGGGAATCTTGAGCCGCGTCTCCTCGCGCAGCTCGCGAATGGCCGCGTCGCGTAGCGTCTCCTCCTGATTGATAAAGCCGCCGGGCAAAGCCCATAGTCCCCGCCCCGGCTGCGCCTTTCGCTTGACCAGCAGAACATGGCCGGAATGCGCGACGACCGAGTCCACCGTCACGAACACAGGCGGATAAGGCGCAGTTGCCCATGAATCGCGATAGGATTGGACGTGACGAAATTCATCGAGCGTCTGGCGATAGGCGTCGGTCTTCCGAAAGGCGTCGATGATTTCGAACACAGGCGCCGGCACATTGGCTTCGATGAGTCCCAACGCGCCCGGCTCTTGCGAGAAAAGCAGACGGCGCAACTCCGTCGCGGAAAGCAGCGGAACCGAAGCGGCGTCGACAAGCTCCCATTGCGGAAACGCTTTCATATATGAACTCGAGGCGCCCTTGGCCTGGCCGAAAAGCGCGATGGATCTGGCCTCGCCTGCGACGCTCGCCACTTGCGCCTGCGCTTCCGCGAGCCAGGCGTTCTCGTTGTAAAGATGGTCCCGCAGCGGCAGCGCGGTGACGCGGGACGCATCCTCGCCCAGCGCAGCCTGAACCATGACGACGCGCTCGGAGAAGCTCCACGGGTTTTTTGCGCTGCGGGGGGCTTCGGCGGAGCCGATTAGAACAACGACTCGCGGCGAGAGTGCGAGCGCGCGCCGCAGGATGGCGAGATGTCCGAGGTGGAAGGGCTCGAAGCGGCCGATGAAGACCGCGAGGTCGTAGCGCATCATGAGGCTCCCTCATGTGACGACGGCGGCCGGTCCTCCCGGCCGCATGGCGGCGCGCCATGTGGAAAGGCTAATTCTGCCGCTGCTTTTCCACAAGCTTGGAAACGCTATTCTCGTTGAGCGGCGCGCGGGGGTTCATTAAAGTTTTCCACAAGTGTTGGCGCCAAGAGTGAGCTGCACGCGACGAATTCGGCGCAAATCTAAGCTTAGAATTTAACGACTGTTCACCGAAAGCTGGAGATATTGGGTAAACGTGAGATTCAGTCTGTTATTTAAACTCAAGTTCATTCCCGTCGGTCTAATTTGAGGTCATAAGCGATGAACGCGTTCGCCCAGCGATCAAGAAGATGGAGAAGACGATGAGCGCCCTAACGAAGAGCCCGCAGCACGACCGGATGGACGGCGTCAGCGAAGTGCGTCCCGTCTATCTAGAAGCGTTGACCCTCGTCGAGCGTCTTCACCGCCGCCTCCTCGACGTCATCAAGGACGAATTCGACCGCCGCGGACGTGGCGACGTCAATTCGGTTCAGGCCCTGCTGCTCTACAACATCGGAGACAAGGAACTGACCGCCAGCGAGCTGCGCACCCGCGGCTATTATCTCGGCTCGAACGTTTCCTATAATGTGAAAAAACTTGTGGAGATGGGCTATCTCCATCACGCCCGCTCCCGCCTCGACCGCCGCTCGGTCCGCATCAGCCTCACGCCCAAGGGCAAGGAGATTCACGACGTCGTGGCGCAGCTTTACGACAAGCACGCCAAGACGATCGAACAGATCGGCGGCGTTTCCACCGAAGAGTTTCGCACGCTCAACCAGTCGCTGACCCGCCTGGAGCGCTTTTGGACCGACCAGATCCGCTATCGCCTCTGATCTCCTTTTTCCCTTCTTCTGTCGTAGCCTTCGCCGGCGGCGCTCACTCAGGGCGCGCCGGCGATTTTCGTTTGATTGATTTTAAGCAAATTTTGCTAAGTTGCAGGCAGCCTTGCTTCTTGCGGGGAGGACCGGGGCGGGTCTCGACACGGGCGCCGGGCGTCTTGGTCCGCAGAGACGCGAGGAGCGCGCCATGTGCTGGAGTTTGCCTGTTTCCGCCAGCATGGTCGTGCTCGGCGGCGGGGCGTCGGTCATGGCGCGCCGAAGGAGAATGCCCAAAGCGATCTGGGTCGCCCTCGCCTATTTTGCGCTCATGGAGGCGCTTCAGGCGGCAGGCTATCTGGTCATCAACGCCTGCGGGACTCCGGCCAATCGGGCGATAACCCTTCTGTCCTTCCTTCACATCGCGTTCCAGCCGGCATTCGTCAACGCCATATCGCTGGAGCTGATCCCGGCGGAAATCAGCCGGCGCATCCGCTTCTGGGTCTTTTTGGTCTGCGGGCTTTCCTCAGCCTTCATGATCGCGCAGCTCATGCCCTTGGAATGGGCCGGCGCATGCCGCATTCCCGAAACCATGTGCGGGACGGCGCTCTGCTCGCGCTCGGGCGATTGGCATATCGCCTGGGACATTCCCTACAATGGGCTCGGCACCTGGATCGAAAACCTCATCGGCGCCAATTGGGGCATGCCCTCCTACATGCTTGCGGTCTTCGTCATGCCGGTCCTCTATGGCTCATGGCGCTTCACGATTTTCCACCTGCTTCTCGGCCCTGTCTTCGCAAATGCGTTGACGTCGGACAACAACGAGGTTCCCGCGATCTGGTGCCTGTTCTCCATCGGCATCATCACAATCGCCTTTTTCCCGCCTTTGCTGGATTGGTTCCGCGTGAGAAGCTGGGCCCTATGGCCGCGCCGATGGCGCGCGGAGGCGCCCGAATAAGCGGCCTTTGCAGACGCGCTCTGGCCTAACTC
>JAMBEQ010000188.1 GCA_024506175.1 Methylocystis sp. | reverse complement strand
GTTGCCGGCGCGGCTGTTGCAGCGGCCTTCTTAGCGCAGACCAGCGTCGTCCAAGCCCGCGGATTTGGAGGCGGGGGCGGGTTCGGCGGCGGCCATGCAATCGGGGGATTGGGCGGCGGCAGCTTTGGCGGCGGTCTTGGCGGCTTGGGCGGTGGGTTCGGCGGCGGCTTCGGCGGCCGTAGCTTCGCCGCTGGCGGTTTTGGCGGCCTGGGCGGCGGATTCGGCGGCGGCAGTCTGGCTATGGGCGTTTGGGGGCATATGGCGGATTTCGTGGCGGGCTCGCTCCAGCGATAGGCGGGTTCAGGCCTACCTGGGGCGGCGGTTTCGCCGCGCGGCCTTTCGGCGGCTGGGCGGGCTATCCCGGGCCAGCTTGGGCTGGGGTGGCGGGTTGGGAATGTATCGCCCATGGGGCTACGGTCGCTTCGGCGGGTACCGTCCCTGGGGCCACCGCCGTTTCTGGGGCGGATGGCCGCTGTATGACGCCGGCCTCCTTGGGCCTGGCATCGGCTGGGGCGCCTATGGCTGGCCCTACTACTGGAACTACGCCGGGAGCTGCTGGCGGCCACAAATCATCCGCACTTACTGGGGATGGCGCCGGCGCTGGGTGAATGTCTGCGGGCCATGGGGCTATCCAGGCTGGGGCGGACCAGGCCTGTACAGCGCCGGCTGGGGCGGCTGGTGGTAAGCGAAAAATAGCCCTCCCTCATTGTTCGGGGGGAGGGCGCTTGTTCACGCCGGTGCGGCTCCGGGGTGCGTGTGGACGTCCTGCCCGCCGTTCCTGCGCATGATTTCCAATGCGTCGTGCTCCTTCGCTGCGTCCCAAGCGCGCGCCCATAAAAGCATCCCGCCATGCGCCATTTGCGCCTTGACCCAGGTCGCCTCCGCCGATCCGAGCAACTGGGCGAGAGTTGCGCCGATTAACCCGCCGCCGCCGCCCAGCGCCAGCGCCGCAGCGATCGCCGCGCCAAGCGTCCCGCCCGCCGCCAGCGCCATGCCGGCCCCGCTGATGGCGCCGATATAGAAAAGCGCGCCGATGAGGCTTGCCTTCGCCTCGTTGCGCGCCTCTGGGTCGATATAGGCCCCATGCGGAGCTTGCGGGTTCTCGCCGAGTTTTTCGGCGGAGAGGCTCTGATCGCCGAGGGCTTCGCGCACAACAGCCTGCGGCGCGAGAACGCTGATCATCGATTGATCAAAGCCGTCCGTTAGAAGTTCGTCGATCGCCGATTGCATATTATCGAGGTCCTTGAACACGCCGACGACCTCGCGCATCTCGCCGCGTTGTTCGGGAGTAAGGGGTTTTTGCGTTTCCATCGTTCACGCTCCAGGAGCGCGCCGCAGCTGAACGCTGCCGAGTCTATCGCGCTCTCGCTTTGTTAAAGGGAGCGGGGAAGGCGCGGCGGCAAGGTTTGCCTGCGCCTAATCGACCTGGGCCTTGGTTCCAAACCTCGGCCGTGGCCGGCGCGCGCCGGCTTCAGCCAGCCTCCAGCGGCCCAAAGACCCAAACGAGCCAAATCCCCAGCGCCAGATGCGGGCCAAAGGGAATGGGTTGGCGGGCGTCTTCGAGCGCACCTTGCCGGAGCGCGATCGCTGCTGAGAGCAGCGCAGAGAAGACGCCATAGATGAGTGAAGACGGAAGCCCCGCGAAGCCGAGCCAAAGTCCGGCGAGGGCGTAGAGCCTCGCGTCTCCTTCGCCGACGCCGGGCGCGCCGCGCAAGGCTTCGTAGGCAAGCGCGACCAGGCGCAATCCCACATAGCCGGCAATGGCGGCGGCAAGCCGGACCAAAGCGTCGCGCGGCTCGCCGGCGAGCGCAGTGGCGATCCCTGTCAGGGACAAAAGCAACACCGGCCCGTCGGGAATGACGAAGAAGCGGGCGTCGAAAAGAGCGATCACGCAAAGAGCCGGAAGGAGAACGACGCTCGGGACGAGATAGGGCCCGATGTCGCGCCACTGAACGAGAAGGCAAGCCAGCGAGATGGCGGCGCCCCAGGCGGCGGGGGCAAGAACGCGCCCATCGCCCCGCCAGAAAAGGATGTCACAGGAAAGCGGCGCAAGCGCCCGCCAGCGTCGGCGACAACGCGCGGCTTGCCCTTGGGCCGTATGGGCCGCACAAGCGGCAGCAAACATTAGTCTCCCAATCAAAAGACTTCTCAACAGCTGATCGATTGCGTTGACCCCGATATAAAAACGAAACAAGGATGGCGCATAGGGCTTGGCCGTCGCCAACTTAGCGGAGCCAAATCACGGGCTTGGCCGCGGATGGCGACGATTGGGCAAACGTGATAAAGGCGCATTAGTCGCTTGGGTATAGGCGGTCGAACACAGGTCGTAGATTTGCGCGTCTTAGTGAAAGCCTCTTTTCTGATTGCCGTCGCGGGCGTCGCTGGATGCGAATCGACGAATGGAGCCGGCGGCGGGCCTCCAATCGCGGAGTGGAACGTCGAGCCGATTTATTCCAAGCTCGCAGATCCGGCAGGGGGCTCTGGCCGTTCTGGAGGATTGTTGGGGCCGAGAAGCGCCGCCGGCCGGGCCGTTATCGCAAAAGGCACCGGCAGATTCATCGGCTCGAGCAAAGGCCGCCCCGACCCGGCCGATCCCGTTGGCGAAGACGGCGTGACGCTCAATCTCGTCAATCTCCCGATCGCACAGTCGGCCAAAATCGTCATTGGGGACATCCTCGGCGCCGATTTCGTAATCGATCCAAAGCTCGACGGAAAGATCACGGTTCACACCGCCAATCCGGTCCGCAAGAGCGTGGCGCTGGATCTCTTTCAATCCGCCTTGCGCGTCTCCGGCGCCTCGATGGTCAAGGCCGGGAGCATCTACAAGATCGTTCCGAGCGAACAGGCGGCGGTCTCCGGAGAAATTATCACGAGCGATTCCTCGTTGCCGGATTCTGCACAATTCGGCGAGGGCGCGCGAGTCGTGCAGTTGCATTACGTTTCAGCCTCCGAGATGAAGCGCGTGCTCGAGCCCATCGCAGCGCGCGGAGCCATTGTACGCGCAGATGACGCGCGCAACACGTTGACGCTGACGGGCACGCCGCAGGACGTCGCAACGCTGCAAGACGCAATCGGCATGTTCGACATCGACACGATGAAGGGCATGTCGTTCGCGCTCGTGCCGGTGCGCAGCGGCGACGCCGACATGCTTGCGGAAGATCTCAAGAACGTCTTCGGATCGGAAAAAGAGGGCCCGATGGGCGGCATGATCCGCTTCATCGGCAATAAGCGGCTCTCCTCAATCCTGGTTATCTCCTCACAGCCTGAATATCTCGCCCGCGCCCGCGCCTGGATTACCAAGCTCGACGCGCGCGCCGAGCATGCGGAGAAGCAGTTCTTCACGTATCGCGTGCAAAACCGCCCAGCCAAAGAGCTGATGGTGGTGCTGACCTCGCTCTTCGGCGCCAAGGGACAGGGCGATTCAGGCGTTTCGCCGCGTTTTGGCCAGTCGTCGCTCTCCTCTGGCGGCGGACAGGCGCCGACAAGCCCGCTCGGCGCCTTGTCGTCGTCTGGAGCGGCCTCCAGCGTGGGCGGCGGCGGCGTCTCGTCGGGCGGCGGTCTCGGCGGCGGCGGTTTTGGCGGCGGCGCCCCAGGAGGCGGCGGCCTCGGGAACGGAGGCGGCTTCGGGGGGGCTGGGAATCCGAGCAGCATCAGCGGCCTGAGCGTTCCCGGCGGGCCGCAGAACGGAATGGGGGCGGGGCCCACGCCGGCGGTCAGCATAGACAACGACCGCTACAAGCTTGGCGTCGATGACGCCAAGAACGCGCTCATCGTGATGGCCACGCCTGAGGACTACCGCCGCATTCGACAGGTGATCGAGACCTTGGACGTGATGCCTAATCAGGTCTTCCTCGAGGCCACCATCGCCGAGGTGAGGCTCAACGATTCGCTTCGCTTCGGCGTTCGGTGGTTCATGCAGACCCACGCCAATCTGTTCGGGTTTACGACTGGACAGGGGCAGGCCCCCGGCGTCAACTCGACTCTAGGCTCGAACTTTCTCGGCGTCCCCGTCGGGGCGGTTTTCCCTGGCTTCGCCTATGCGTTCCGCGCCGCCAGCCAGCAAGTTACGCTCAACGCGCTCAACGCCATCACCGACGTCAACATCGTCTCGACCCCGTCCTTGACCGTTCTCGACAATCGCGAGGCCATGCTGCAGGTGGGCGACCAGATTCCGGTGCAGACTCTGACCAGCGTCTCCGCGATCGGCAACACCTTCAACTCGGTGAACTATACGAACACCGGCGTCATCCTGAAGCTTACGCCCCATATCAGCGAAAGCGGCCGCGTGATGCTCGAGCTCGAGCAGGAGGTTTCCAACGTCGACCCGAATACGCCCGTCGGCAGCACGACGCCTACGATCCAGCAGCGGCGAGTCAGGACGCAGGTTGTCGTCAACGACAATGAATCCCTTATGCTCGGCGGCCTCGTAAAGGATCAGACCGGCCGGCTCTCCGCGCAGCTTCCGGTCGTTGGCGACGTGCCTGTCGTCGGCAGCCTGTTCAAGGACAAGAACGACGTGATTGACAAGAGCGAGCTTGTCATCATGATTACGCCGCATGTCGTGCGATCGCTCAGCGAAGGCCGGGAGATCACCGAAGAATTCAAGCGCAAGCTGCTCGACATTTCGACGCGCGCCATTGGCCGCAAGCATGACATCGAGCAGTCGGCGCGGCGCACATTCCTCGATCCCTGGTCGAAAAGCCCGTGGCGCGCAGACCGCGACACGCGTTAGCGTTTTTTAATTCGCAAGCTCCTGGAGCGCATTCTTATCGCAAAAGTCTCTCAACTTTTGCGGAATGCGCTCTGATCAGCAATTGGGGACGCCCGCGCCGTTCGTCGCAATCATCTCCCGAAGACTCTGCGCGTATAGCGACTGCCCGCGTCGCAGCTCTTTTACGGCGTATTGCTTGCCGTTCGACGGGCGCAAATCGACGATCGCGTCCCTGGCGAGGGTCTGGCCAGTGGCGAGCAAGGCCTCGGCGTGAATCAGAAAGGCGCCATGGTCGGCCGGCTGCTTCAGATTGGCGGGAAAACGCGGGTCGTTGCGCTTCAGCTGACTAGGGTAGGGAGCCGCCGCCAATTGTCGCACCTGCGCGATCGGGAAACTGCTCAGCGCGGCGAAAAGCGCGGGCGGGCTCGCGTTCTGATCGACTCCGGGGCTGTGCGAGTGGACGGTGACGAAGGGGATCAGCAAGTGAAACAAGGCGGGATCGACGCGGCTGACCTGATCGAGCTCCATGACGCTTTCGAACAGCGCTTGCTTTGGCGCAATGGCTTTGTCGGAGGCTGACGTCGCGCCGAACTGCCCCGGCGCCAGCGCCGTTCGAAAAGCGACGATCGCGTTTGCAACTTCTCTCGCAGCGCGGTCATCGAGCCCGAGGCCGACGAGCATTGACTGAAGTAGCTCGGGCGGGGCCGCGTTGAGGTCGATCTTGCCGCCCTCGTCCTCGACAGCCACGGCGACGGCCGCGCCATCTTGAACGCAGAAACGCGGCCTGCCATCGTAAACTTCGACCTCGCCGAGTTGGCTCGCGGGGCCGGCGGAGACCTTGGACAGCAGAGTAAGCGTCGCAAGGTTGATGGCGCTTTCAGCGACGAAGCTTGCCTCAGTCGCGCTGGCGATATTATGCGCGGTCTGGAGTCGAAGACGGCCCGACGTCATGAAGGCGACGACCATCATCGCAATCAGGCCCGTGCCCCAAACGACCGCGAGCAGGGCGAATCCCGCGCGTCCCTTGCGGCGGCGCGCGGGCAAAGCCGGTTGTTTCCGCCTCACTTCGACTGTGGGCTGCGGGAGAGCGCGCCTGCGCCTCCTTCCCGGCCCTCGGGTCCGAGCGATCCGACGTCGTAAGGCCCGTTCTGGCCAGGCGAGCGGTAAAGGTAGGGGTGGCCCCAGGGATCCTTGGGAACGCCCGCCGCTTTCAGATAGGGACCGCTCCAGGAGGAGATCCCCGCGGGGCGTTGCACCAGCGCGCTCAACCCCTCCTCCGTCGAGGGGTAGCGTCCCGCGTCGAGATAGAAGAGGTCGAGGGCGCTCGAAAGATTCTCCATCTGGATTTGCGCCGTCTTCACCTTCGATTCCGAGAGGTAGTTGAGCACGCGCGGGCCGACGAGGCCGACAATGGAGCCGATGATCGCGAGGACGACCAGCATCTCGACAAGCGTGAAGCCCGCCCTGCGGCCGCGCGCGCGCAAGCGGCGGATGCGGCGCGTCGCCGCCGTATTAGAGGATCGTCCAAAAACAAGCTGCATTTTCCTCCCCCCTTATATTGCCGAAAGCCGGCCCGCGCCGCTTAGAGTTCGATGTAGATATCGCATCCATAGGTCGAGATCGGATTGCCGAAAGCGTCCTCGATCTTGTTCCAGCACTTCCCGATGCCGGGGATCATCCGGTAAACGAAGACGCCCTCGGCCTCGACGGCGCGTCTCTCCGGCGCCCGTTGCCGACCCAAATAATTGAAATATGACACGGCGATGTCGTCGGTGCAGCGATAGAGCGTCCCGCGGTCCAGCAGAAAGACCCCGTTGCGATCCTTTGCGTTGCTGACGCAGTAGGAATAATGCGTGAGCGCATCGGGCCTGACGCTGATCTGACCCAAGGCCGCCGGCCCCGGAAGAAGAACCGCGCTGGCGAGCAGGATTTTCAAAATAAAGGCGAATCTAGGCGCCATGGGCGAGCTCCAGCGGTTGAGCCGGTCAAAATTGAACCGGCTCCGAGGCTGTTTCAAGTCGAAAAGCTCAAGCCTTCTTGACGAATTCGGTCCTCAGCACGAGGTCCTTGACCTTCTCGGCGCGGCACTCGATTTCCGCCGGGTCGTCAGTCAGGCGGATGTTCTTGATCAAGGCACCGCGTTTCAGGACGATGGACGAGCCCTTGACCTTCAAGTCCTTTATCAGCGTGACGGAATCCCCGTCCTTCAGCTCGGTTCCGTTGCTGTCCCTCACAATTTCGGTCATCTGCGCTCCAGCGGGTAGGCTGAGCCTCGGGGGCCCGGGCTCTTATAGAGGGAAAGGGTTGGTTTTCCCAAGGGCTCCGCGCCCGAATGTTAGCCTCCGAGCCAATTGCCTCCGTCGCGATGACGGACCGGTAATCTCAAGGGTAAAGCCGAGAGCAACGCCTTCAGGGGGCCTGACCAGAGCGTCGCGCCGTTTACCGCGCCGAGCTTTCGCAGTTCACCCAGGCAAGGGGGGACGCTCTGAGGCCCCCTATGCTCATGGCCAAGGCGGCTTGGTCGTTCTTGAGGCAAACTCCCTTGACCTTGCGTCGCGCCAACACTGATAAATCCTGTTACTGTCGATGACGTTGACCCGGCCAGGCTTTCGATGACCTCCCGTCAAATCGGAGACCAGCTTGAAAACGAAGATACGCGAGATCGATAGCGCGGCCTTTCAGCTGGAATTCGTCCGGGGAGTGATCGATTCTTTGCTGCATGAGGTCGCAGTAATCGACGCCAGCGGCGCAGTGGTTGCCTTCAATCGTCGGTGGGGCGCATTTGCTGAGGAGAACGGCGGCCGCTCTGACGCTGTTTCTGCCGGCGCCAATTATCTGGAGATCACACGTGTCGCCGCCGAGGCAGGGGACGCCTATGCGCGCCGCGCCTTGGATGGCCTCCAAGCCATTTTGGCCGGGCGGCAAAAAGAATTCGTCATGGAATACCCCTGCAACGCTCCGGGTCGCGAAAGGTGGTTTTTGATGTACGCGGCTCGCGCCGCAGGCTCATCGCCCGCCATCGTCGTAAGCCACACCGACGTTACCGAACGGGTACGCGCGCAGGCGAAGCTCGGCGAGGCGACGGAGCAATTGCGAAGGGTGGACCAGCGGAAGGACCAGTTCCTCGCCACCATCTCACATGAACTGCGTAACCCGCTCTCGTCGATTTGCAATGCGGTCTATGTCCTCGGCCATGAGATGGCGGAGGCGAAAGTGGACGGAAAGCAGGAGAAGCTGGTTTCGTTGATCGGACGCCAGGCGGAGCATCTGATCCACCTCGTCGACGATCTGCTCGAGGTTTCGCGCATTGCGCAGGGAAAGATCGAACTGAAAAGACAGCGCATCGATCTCATCGACGTACTGCGCCACGCAATTGAAATGGCGATGCCGAAGATCGAACTCGGCGGACACGATCTCAGGACAGAGCTTCCGTCCGCGCCCATCGAACTCGACGCCGACCCCGTCCGCCTCACGCAGATCTTCGCCAACCTTCTCAACAACGCCGCGAAATACATGGAACCCCGCGGCACGATTTGGATGATTGCCGAGCGGCGAGGAAGCGAGGCGGTCGTCACCGTGCGAGACACAGGCGTCGGCATACCGGCGGACATGCTGCCACGGATTTTCGATCTGTTTACTCAAGTTGACCGGTCACTGGGCCACTCCGAAGGCGGGTTGGGCATCGGCCTCGCCCTCGTCAAAGATTTGCTCGCACTGCATGGAGGAACGATCGAGGCGCAGAGCGAGGGAGTTGGGAAAGGCAGCACATTCGTGGTTCGCCTGCCGCTTACCCACGGCGCGCACGAGCCGCCAGGCTGTTGAGGGCCTGCCGCCCTTGCGGCGACAACAAGCAGCCCTCATCGTGAGGAGCGCCCGAGGGCGCGTTTCGAAGGAAAGGGCTGCGATGCCGATCGAAGGGGCGAGCGTTTACATCCTGCTCTGCGTCGATGGCAGTTATTACACGGGGCTGACGCGCAAAGAAGTTGAAACGCGCGTCAGTGAGCACAATGCCGCGATCAACGCGGAGTATACGTCGCGCCGAAGGCCGGTGACATTAGTCTGGTCCGCTCATTTCGACCGGCTCGACGAGGCAATCGCCACGGAACGCCGCATCAAGGGCTGGAGCCGCGCCAAGAAGGAAGCGCTGATCCGAGGCGATTACGGCGCTTTGCCCGGCTTGGCCGCGCGAAGGAATAAGCAGTTTTCACGCTGAGCGTTCGCGCTAATGGAGGCGGCCCCTCGTCCTTCGAGACGCCCGCTTCGCGGGCTCCTCAGGATGAGGGGCCTCGGTTGCTCGAGCCGATAGCGTTTTTACCTCGCGGCAACAGCAAGCAGTCCTCATCCTGAGGAGCCGCCGAAGGCGGCGTCTCGAAGGACGAGGACTGCGGCGCCGATCGAAGGAGTGCGGGACGAGATTATTCCATCAACCGAAACCAGTCGCGAAGACTTAATCGAAGGCGTAACACTTAATCCTCTGCGAGCATTGAACAATGAGCAATGGGGCCGCGAAGTGTATTCAGGCGTGCTATGGTGGATTCAACGCCTTTCAGGTCCGAAAAGGTGTCACTGAACAGCTTCCCATTGCTTTTTATTATCTCGCCCAACTCGCCAAAGTTCGTGTAACTTAACCAGTCATCCGATCGAGGCGTGACACCCGCCTGTAATTCGCGGTCTTTGTTTTTTTTCG
>JAMBEQ010000187.1 GCA_024506175.1 Methylocystis sp. | reverse complement strand
GTCCGGATGGCGCTTCAAATGGCGCGCCTGTCCGCCGTCAAGACCCTCGCCGGCTTCGACTTTGGCTTCCAGCCATCGCTCGACAAGAGCCGCGTCATGGCGCTGGCCGAATTGCAGTTCATCGACCGCGCCGAAGCCGTCCATCTCATTGGACCGCCCGGCACGGGGAAAACCCATCTCAGCCTGGCGCTCGGGGTCGAAGCGGTCAAAGCCGGTCGCAGCGTCTACTTCGCCTCCCTTGCCGACATCATCGCGACGCTGGCCAGAGCCGAACGCGAAGGGGCGCTTCGAGAAAAGATTCGCTACTTTTGCCGCTTCTCGCTGCTGATCGTAGACGAGATCGGCTATCTGCCCGTCACGCCGGGCGGCGGCAATCTGTTCTTCCAACTCGTCAACGCCCGCTACGAAAAAGGCGCCATGATCCTCACCTCGAATCGCGGCTTTGCCGAATGGGGCGAGATCTTCGGCGATCCCGTTGTCGCCACGGCGCTGCTCGACCGCCTCCTGCATCACGCCGTCGTCTTCCAAATCGAAGGCTCAAGCTATCGGCTCCGCGAGCACGCCGATCTGCTGCCCGAACATGTTCGCATGAAAGCGAGCATCCAGCCCGCGCCAATCCCGCCGACGCTCCGGCGCCGTGGACGGCCGCCAAAAAACGGAGGTGCCGATCAAGACGTCGGCGGATCGCCAGGCCCGCCAACTGGGGAATTTTACATTTAAAGTCGGCATTTACAGCATGTAGTAGGTGGCCGGGCTCGCGCGCAGCAGGTGGTTATGCACGCCCGTCACTTTGACGCCGTTCGCCAACAACGAGCGCATGACCGGGGTCACCTCGGTTTCGGTCAAGACGAGGTCGCCCATCATCATGGTCGTATGGCCCGTGGGCTCGAATGCGATCCATCCGCCCAGCGCGAGGCCGGGTTTGACGGCGACGCCATCCAAGGTGACATGGAGATCGCTGCGCGGCAGCCCGTATTTTTGCACCGTGCCGACGACCGCAGCTTTCTTGCCGATCGCGGAATCGACTTGCGACCAGTCGATTTCCGCCAAAGAAGCCGACGCCGGGATGAGAACGCCGAGCGCCGCGAGCGTCGTCGAAAGAGCCCTTTTCATGGTTTTCTCCTTTTCGCTGATTGGCTGATTACCCCCGCGAGATAGTCCCCTCGCGCCCAAGCAGCAGGACGCCAAGGCTTGAAGCATCTCGACGCCAAAGGCGCGCCCCCGCCAGCGAGACGCCATGACGATCCTGGGAGCCGGTGGTTAGCCGGGAAATTCGCTGCGCCTGAATATTCACAATGCTTTTCCTGCTTTGACGGCCGGCCAAGTGTGCGGCTCGTCGGTCGCATCGCGACACCATCGGTAAAAGGCGTCGTAGAGGCCCATCCCGGCTTCGAGCTGCTCAAGATCGTCCGCATACATGCGCGAGAGCCCAAGGGATGCCGCGAGCAGCCCTGCCGCCTCGGGGGCAAGAGTGAGGCGCGCCGTATCGGCGCCGCGCACGATGACGGCAAGTCTCTGTAGGGGCTCGATGGCTAGGCCCCATTCGTCGAGCATCGTGTCAAACGTGCAGCGCTCGCCCCTGTGGCTCCAAAAGGCGCCCTCCATATCGAAGGGCGCGCCGCTGAACCGCTCTGCAACCGCCGCCACTTCCGCGGGTGAGACGAACAGAAAGACAGCGCTTGGATCGACGAAACGGCGGATGAGCCAAGGGCAGGCGATGCGGTCGACTTTCGGGCGGGAGCGCGTGACCCAGACCGTCCGGCCGAGAGCGTCACGCCGTGGCAGCTTCGCGGCTTGGATGAGCGGGCCGTTGACCTTGCCCCACGCCTCATGGCCCCCGGTCAGGACATCGGCCGAGGAGGCGCCAGCATGGCGGAGCCATGCAGCGACGCCTTCGCTCTCTTGCCGGCCAGTCTTGTCGATGACAATGGTGGGGCGCCCCACGAATTCCGAGGCCCAGTCAGCCACGGATTCAGCGCGGCGGCGTAACGCGCTTGGCAGGAAGCGC
>JAMBEQ010000186.1 GCA_024506175.1 Methylocystis sp. | reverse complement strand
TCCGTCCCGCCTTAGTGATCACCAGACTTATCGGGCGGCCGTCCGCATCGTGACGCCAGACGGGCATCCCAGGCTTCGCCTTCACCTCCCGCATCAGCTTGCGGGCGACGAGGCTCGACCCGACCTTCGCGGCCGCCGCCTTGTTCATCTTCGCGGGCGCGACAGCCAGCCCGTCCTCCCGCGCGGCTGCCGCCGACAAGAAGATGAACTGGGAATCCGTGAGCTTGGCCATTTTTCTCCTCCTGCTTGGGCAGCATGCGCTGTCACCAGCGCGACCCCGCTCAGGCGCAGGGCCCGCGGGGCGAGGAGAACGGCGTTCGGGTTTGCCTGCCCGCCGTGACTCAAGGAACGCTCTCTTCCGCCGGGAAGTCCAGTCGAATTTCAATGTGCTAGGAAAAGCAAACGCCGTTCAACCCCTAACGGGTGTTCCTTCGCGCAACCGCTAACGGCTGATTTCCCGCTGGAATGATCCAGCATGCGGAAAAAATATGGAAAAAGCGTCCCCGGACGCGGGCAAAGGACGTAGGCTCATGCAGAACATGCGCCTGCCCCCGGGCAGTGCCTTCCTGAGACCGAATCGGCGGCTGACTGCGCGCTCAACCCCGTCCGAAATGCTTCAAGAATTCCAACGCGGGCTCGACGCCCGGGACCGGCAGCCCGTCGCGCGCCCGCGCGCAGGCAACACAGAGCAGGTGGCGCTCAGTGTTGCAAATCTACTTCGAGGTTAGGCTCGCTCCGCCCCGGGTCTCGATGCGCTGCTACGAGGGGATCAGCTCATGGGACGGAATCGAAATCATAATAGCTTCCTTATGCGGATCGCGCGCAAACTCCGCGGCGTCTGATCATCGCCAAGCCCCACGACTAAGGCTGGGCGAGAGTCTCAAGGAGCCTCAGATGCCGGAGCCAATCATCACCTTGGGTGTCGTCGCCTTCGTGTTCACCGCGGGGCGCAACCTGTTTGCGGAGTATAGGCGTGGCCGCAAGACGACGCGCGGTTGAGGAGGCGCCGCATGCTCGATCCTGCCTATCTCGCCCTGGGCGTTGTGCTTTTCCTTGTGGCCGCGGCTTATGCGCGGGCCTGCGGTCGTCTTTGAGAGGAGCCCTGCCATGTCGGAGCCTATCATCGGCCTGACCGTCGCTGTCCTACTCGGCGTCTATCTCACCTACACGCTTCTGCGCCCAGAAAGATTTTAATCAGGGAGGCCCGGCGCCGCCCGGGTATTCGCCATGACCGCAATTGGATTGGCGCAGATCGCCATCATCCTTTTTGCCGTGATTGCCGCAGCCATGCCGCTCGGCGCCTATATGGCCCGCGTCATGGGCGGAGAACGCACGGCGCTTACGCCAGCGCTCGCGCCCGTCGAGCGCGCCTTCTACAAATTGTCGGGCGTCGACCCGACGCGCGAGCAAAATTGGCCTTCCTATACGATGGCGATGCTCGCCTTCAGCCTTGTCGGCTTCCTGTCGCTCTATGGGTTGCAACGGCTGCAAGGTTTTCTACCGATCAATCCGCAAGGGCTCTCCGGCGTGCCGGCCGATCTCGCTTTCAACACGTCGATTAGCTTCGTCACCAATACCAACTGGCAGAACTACCCCGGCGAGACGACCATGAGTCATCTGACACAGATGCTCGGCCTGACCGTCCACAACTTCGTCTCCGCGGCGACCGGACTTGCCATGGCTTTCGCGCTTGTTCGCGGCTTCGCTCGCAACGAGTCGTCGACGGTCGGCAATTTCTGGGTCGATCTCACGCGCGCGGCGCTCTATGTGCTGCTGCCGCTGTCGATCGTTCTGGCGCTCGCTTTTGTCGCTCTCGGCGTTCCGCAGACACTCGCGGGCTCCGCCCAAGCGACGACGCTCGAAGGGATCGATCAGGTGATTGCGCTCGGGCCGGTCGCCAGCCAGGAAGCGATCAAGGAGCTTGGCACGAATGGCGGCGGCTTTTTCAACGCCAATTCCGCGCACCCCTTCGAGAATCCGAACGCGCTTTCCAATGCGCTCGAGATATGGGCGCTCCTGGTCATTCCCTTTGCTTCTGTTTTCGCCTTCGGGCGCGCGGTTCTCGACCCTCGCCAGGGGCGCGCCATTGCGGCGGCGATGGCGATCGTGCTGATTTTTGGCGCGCTTTTCGTGTATTGGGCGGAAGCGGCCGGCAATCCCCTACTGACGGACATCGGCGTCGACCCTTCACCCGGCAATATGGAAGGGAAGGAAGTCCGACTCGGCGTCTCTAGCACTGCCCTTTTCGCCACGGCGACGACCGGAACGAGCTGCGGCGCGGTCAACGCGATGCACGACTCCTTTACGGCATTGGGCGGGCTATTGCCCATGTTCAACATGCTGATGGGCAGCATTGCGCCGGGCGGCGTCGGAGCCGGACTATACGGCTTCCTCGTGTTGGCGGTCATCGCCGTCTTCGTTGCGGGGCTGATGGTCGGACGCACGCCGGAATATCTCGGCAAGAAGATCGAAACTCGTGAGATGAAGCTCGCGATGCTGGCGGTGCTGATCTACCCGCTGACCGTCCTGGGGTTTACCGCCGCGTCGGTCATGCTTCAGACCGGCCTCGCCAGTATGAACAATGCGGGGCCTCACGGATTGTCCGAGGTTCTCTACGCCTTCGCCTCTGCCAATGACGACAACGGCTCGGCTTTCGCGGGCCTCTCCGGCAATACGATTTGGTACAACACAACGCTCGGCGTCGCGATGTTCGTCGGCCGCTTCCTCTTCGTCATTCCGGTGCTGGCGATGGCTGGCTCATTCGCGACGAAGAAGAAAGCTGCGGCCTCCGTCGGCACGTTCCCGACTCACGGCCCGCTCTTCGTCGGCCTGCTGCTCGGCGTGATCATCATCCTCTACCTGCTGCAATATTTCCCAGCGCTCGCGCTCGGCCCGATCGTCGAGCACCTCCTCATGGCCGCCGGTAGAACCTTCTGACAGGAGCATGCTCATGTCCTCCAAAGTCGCCGCTCCCGGCATGTTCGACGCTGCGATCATCAAACGCGCCAGCATCGACGCCTTCAAGAAGCTCGACCCGCGCCAGCTCGCGCGCAATCCAGTGATCTTTGTCACCGAAATCGTTTCGGCGCTGGTCACGGCCTTCTTTGTGCGAGACCTGCTCGCCCATAATGGCGAGGCCTTTTTCTCGGGTCAGATCGCCGCCTGGCTTTGGTTTACGGTTCTGTTCGCGAATTTTGCGGAGGCCGTGGCGGAAGGGCGTGGCAAGGCGCAGGCGGATGCGTTGCGCAAGACCCGTAGCGACACGCATGCGAAACGACTCATCGATCCGTATGGCGAGGCGGGCATGAAAGACGTCCTTGAAGGCGTCTCCGCGCTCGATCTTCGCGTCGGTGACGTGGTGTTCGTCGAGCCTGGCGATCTCATTCCCGGCGACGGCGAGGTGATCGAGGGCGTCGCCTCCGTCAACGAGTCGGCAATTACCGGCGAATCCGCTCCGGTTATCCGAGAGGCTGGCGGAGACCGTTCCGCAGTCACTGGCGGGACAACCGTCTTGTCCGACTGGATCAAGGTCAGGATCACCGCCGCGCCCGGGTCTACTTTCATCGACCGCATGATCGCGCTCGTCGAGGGCGCGCAGCGACAGAAGACGCCCAACGAACTGGCCCTCTCCATTCTGCTCTCGGGCCTGACCATCGTCTTTCTCATCGTCTGCGTGACGCTGTGGCCGCTTGCTGTCTATTCGGGCGCGTATCTCTCGATCACCGTGCTAATAGCCTTGCTCGTCTGCCTGATTCCAACAACCATAGGCGGATTGCTTTCGGCGATCGGCATCGCCGGCATGGACCGGCTAATCCGCTTCAACGTCATTGCGACCTCGGGACGCGCGGTGGAAGCAGCGGGCGACGTCGACACGCTGTTGCTCGACAAAACCGGCACCATCACCTTCGGCAACCGCATGGCCGATGAATTCGTGCCCGTCGGCGGCGTCTCGGAGCGCGCGCTCGCCGAAGCGGTGCTGCTTGCGTCTCTCGCTGACGAGACGCCAGAAGGCCGTTCCATCGTCGCGCTGGCGACGAGCCGTTACGGTCTCGTGGCCCCGGCGCTCGGCGGGGAGGCGAGGACCGTTCCCTTCTCGGCGCACACACGCATTTCCGGGGTCGATCTTCCAGGCCGTTCGCTACGCAAGGGCGCGGTCGATGCTGTTCTTGCGCAGGCGGCGCCAAGCGTCTCTGAGTGGAGCGGCAGAGGGACGACGACGCTCTCTCCCGGCGTGGACGATCGCTTTCATGTCGAATTCGATCAGGCGGTCGAGCGCATTTCACGCGCCGGCGGAACGCCGCTCGCCGTGTCGGAGAACGCACGGCTGCTCGGCGTCGTGCATCTCAAGGACATCATCAAGCCCGACATCAAAGCGCGCTTCGCGGCGCTGCGCGCCATGGGGATCAAGACGGTCATGGTGACGGGCGATAATCCGATCACCGCGGCGGCGATCGCGGGCGAGGCGGGTGTGGACGACTTTATCGCCCAGGCGAAGCCGGAGGACAAGCTCGCCTATATCCGTAAGGAGCAGCAGGGCGGGCGCCTCATCGCCATGTGCGGCGACGGCACGAATGACGCGCCGGCGCTCGCGCAGGCCGACGTCGGCGTCGCCATGCAGACCGGCACGCAGGCCGCGCGGGAAGCCGGCAATATGGTGGACCTCGACAGTGATCCGACGAAGCTCATCGAGATCGTGCGGATCGGGAAGCAGCTTCTGATGACGCGGGGATCGCTGACGACCTTTTCCATCGCCAACGACGCCGCGAAATATTTTGCAATCATCCCCGCGCTTTTCGTCGCAGCCTATCCCCAGCTCGAGACGCTCAATGTCATGAAGCTTGCATCGCCCCAATCAGCGATCCTGTCGGCGGTGATCTTCAACGCGCTCATCATCATTGCGCTCATTCCCCTCGCCTTGAAGGGCGTCGAGTATCGGCCGGTGGGGGCCGCGGCGCTGCTGCGTCGCAATCTGCTCATCTATGGGCTCGGGGGGATCATTGTCCCTTTCGCGGGGATCAAGGTTATCGACCTCGTTGTCTATCTTCTTCATCTCGCTTGAGGAGGCATAAATGCTTTCGCACTTTCGCCCCGCGATTGTCATGATGGCGCTGTTTACCGCTCTCACAGGCGTCGTCTACCCGCTCGCCATCACTGGCGTCTCTCAGCTCGCCTCGGCCGAACGGGCCAATGGCAGCATGATCGAGCGCAATGGCGTGATCCTGGGTTCATCCCTCATCGGCCAGAACTTTATCTCCGACCGGTATTTCCACGGGCGGCCATCGGCTACCGTCGGCTACGACCCCTCTGACGCCAGCAAGACGATAGATGCGCCTTACAATGCCGCGAACTCCGCCGGCTCAAATCTCGGGCCGACGTCGAAGAAGCTCGTCGACCGCGTCAATGCGGCAATCGAGGCCGAGTTTGCGGCGGGCCGCATCGACGTCGTCGCGGCCGACGCCGTGACCACCTCGGGGTCGGGCCTCGATCCGCATATCTCGCCGCAATTCGCGCTGGCTCAGATACCCGCCGTCGCCAAGGCCCGAGGGCTCGGCGAAGATCGGATACGCCTCCTTGTGGAGCAGCATACCGAAGGACGGCTCATGGGCGTTATTGGTGAGCCGCGCGTAAATGTCCTTATGCTCAACATTGCCCTCGACGCGCTAAAGTAACAGGAGAACTGGAGCAGAGAAGCCTTGTCGCGGGACGAATCCGATCGCCGCCCAGACCCCGACGCCCTCCTTGCCTTGACTGAGAAGGAGGGGCTCGGGAAGCTCCGCGTCTTTCTTGGCGCAGCGCCGGGCGTTGGCAAGACATACGCCATGCTCCTGCGCGCCCGCGCGGCAAAGGCGGACGGTTTGGATGTTGTGATCGGCCTTGTCGAAACCCATGGCCGCGCCGAGACGCAAGCGCTGTTGGAGGGGCTCGACGTCCTTCCGCGTGCGCACAGCGATTACAAAGGGCGCGTGATCGACGAGTTCGACATCGACGGGGCCCTTGCGCGCAAGCCACAGCTCATCGTTGTCGACGAGCTCGCCCATACCAACGCTCCCAATAGCCGGCACCCGAAGCGATGGCAGGACGTCGAGGAGTTGCTCCAGGCCGGAATCGACGTCTGGACAGCGATGAATGTTCAGCACTTCGAAAGTCTTGCCGATGTTGTCATGCGCATTACTGGCGTGGCTGTCCGGGAGACGGTGCCCGACCGGTTGTTACAGGACGCAAACGAAGTCATCCTGGTCGACATCACGCCGGACGAGCTTCTTCAACGTCTCAAAGAAGGGAAGGTTTATGTCCCCGAGACGGCCAGGCGGGCAATCCAAAACTTCTTTACGCTGCGCAATCTGACGGCGCTTCGCGAACTCGCCCTCAGGCGCACAGCCGAGCGCGTCGATGATCAGATGGTCGATTTTCTGCGCCAGGGCGCGATCGAAGGGCCATGGGCGACGTCTGAGCGCCTGCTCGTCTGCGTCGGCAGCGACAGGGCGTCGCTGGCCGTTGTGAGAGCTGGCGCGCGCCTGGCCACGGGCCTTAACGCTTCCTGGATCGCGCTTTACGCCGGGTCGACAGGCCAAGAGGAACGCTCGGCCGAGGCAGTGAGAAACATCGACGCCGCGCTCCGGTTGGCTGAACGGCTAGGCGCACAGGTGGAACGCCTTTCCGCCGATGATCTCGTGGCGGAAGCGCTTAAATTTGCTCGCCGGGAGAACGTCACCCAGATCGTTTTGGGGCGCTCCCGCGCCGGGCGTCTCGCCCGCCTCCTCAAGCGATCGTTCACGGATGAGATCATCAACCGCTCAGACGACATAGCCGTCCATGTCGTGGTGAGTGAGATTGGCGCGATCGAGCAGCCGATAGGATGGCGGGCGCCAGCGTTTCCCGCGGCATGGAAGGGGCTCCTCGGCGCCCTCGCCGCTGTATCCTCCACAATCGCCGGCGGTTATTTGCTCGAGGAGTGGGTGCGTCCCTCGAACTTGTCAGCGATTTTTCTGCTCCCGGTTATCTTCTGCGCCGTCCAGTTCGGGCGAATGTCCGCGATTACGGCGGCTATCCTCGCTTTCCTCGCGTTCGACTTTTTCTTTATAAACCCGCGCTACGCTTTCACGGTTTCTGAAGCTCAAGAGTTTTTGGCTTTGATCGTTTCTCTCGTGGTCGCGGTTATCACCGGCACGCTGGCGAGCACGATGCGAGAGCTGGCGCAAGATATGCGGCGGCGCGCCCAAGCGGCGCAATCATTGTTCGATTTTTCTCGTAAGCTATCCGCCGCCAAAGACCTCGATGAAGTGCTTTGGGCCGCCACCACGCAGATTCAAAAGGCGATGGATGCGCCGTGCGTGACGCTCCTCGTTCCAGAGGAAGGCGAATTGCGGCTCGGCTCAGCCTGGCCTCCACTGGACCAGCTCGACACGGGGGAAATCACCGCGGCGCGCTGGGCGCTGCAAAAGGGAGAAGCCGCCGGTTGGCGGACGGGGACGCTTCCGAGCGTCCGTTTCCAATTCCGCCCGCTAGCGACGGCGCGAGGCGTGCTCGCGGTTTGCGGCGTCGAGCCGCGGCATCCGAAGGAACCTTTCTCCGCGCAGGAAGAAAGCGCTTTGACGGCCTTGGTCGAGCAGACTGCGATCGCGCTTGATCGATCGATGTTGGTTGGCGAATCAGTGCGGGCGGCGGCTCTCGAAGAAAACGAAAAACTGCGCTCGACGTTGCTCGCTTCTTTATCTCACGACCTGCGCACGCCTCTGACCTCCATCATCGGGGCGGTCACAAGCCTAAGGCAATTGAAAGAAAAGCTGCCGGAGGCGGACCGCGACGATCTCCTGTTGTCGATCGAAGAAGAAGCCGGCCGACTTTCGCGTTTCATTGCCAATCTGCTCGATATGTCCCGCATCGAGTCGGGCGCGCTCTCCCCGCGTCGCGATCTGATCGACGTCGCGGAAGTCGTCCGTGAGGTCGTCGAAAGGTCCAAACGGACGTTCGCCGGCAAGAAAACCTTGGCAAGCGTTGCGCCTGACCTCCCACCAATCCGAGGGGACGCCAATCTGCTCGGTCAGGTTCTTTTCAATTTGATCGATAATGCACACAAGCATGGCGGAGAAACGGGCGCGATCATCCATGCGCGGAAAGAAGGCCGTGATGTCGTCATTACGGTGACTGACGAAGGGCCCGGGGTGAAGGCTTCAGATTTGGAGCGCATCTTCGAGAAATTCTATCGAAGCGGGCGCATCGACGGGCGGAAAGCGGGCACGGGCCTCGGTCTTTCGATTTGTCGCGGACTGGTGATGGCCATGGGGGGAACGATCGTCGCACAGAGTCCGGCGATTCGGCGAAAGGGGACGAGAATCGTCATGCGTTTTCCTGCCGAGGCAGAGTCGCTGAGCCCGGAGGGAGGGGCATGAGCAAGGCGCGACTTCTTGTCGTAGATGACGAGCCGCAGATAAGGCGCGTGCTCAAACCTTCGTTGCACGCCAGCGGCTACGAGGTTCGCGAGGCCGCAAGCGGCCGAGAGGCGCTGGCGCAATTCGCAGAAAATTCGCCCGACCTGATCATCCTCGATCTTGGTCTTCCGGACATAGACGGCAAGGAGGTGCTGCGCAAATTGCGCCTCGCAACCACGCAAACGCCCGTCATCATCCTCTCGGCGCGCGAGCGAGAGGGCGAGAAAATTGCGGCGTTGGATCTCGGCGCAAATGATTACGTCGAAAAGCCATTCGCTGCCGGCGAACTCCTCGCGCGAATACGCGCGGCGCTCCGCCTGGCTCGCCGCGGCGGCGGATTGGAACAGGCGATGATCAAAGCTGGAGATTTATGCGTGGATCTCCCCAGGAGGCAGGTCACCAAAGGTGGGGACGCGCTTCGTCTCACACCCAAGGAGTTCGATCTCCTGGCCATTCTCTCGCGCAATGCCGGACGGCTGCTCACGCACCGCGAAATACTCGGTAGCGTTTGGGGAGCGTCCCATCAAGACGATATACAATACCTGCGGGTCTTCGTTGCTCAGCTACGCGCCAAGATCGAGGAAAATCCGGCGTCGCCTCGTATCATTGTTACCGAGACAGGCATCGGATACCGCTTCGTCGCCGATTGATTTTGGCCGGCGCGATTCAGTAGCCGGCCAGTGTGAAAGTCTCGCAGTGGGGGGACCCGTCAGCAGAGGCCGACGAGCTTTGGCTCAGGAATTTTAACGCTTGGCGCGCCGGTGGCCGACAGTAATACACCGAGACCCCATGTGGCCGCTGCGAGCAAAATCGCCTATTATCTCGCTCACGCTTGTGGACGCTAGGTCCTACCGAATAAGGTTCCCTCCCCTAACTAAATGATTTGGCATGTTGAAAGGTGACTGATCCGTAAAACGAAACGGAGATTATCCTTGGGCCAGTCCGCTTCTCAGCTCGGGCGTGATCATGATCTCATTCTGCTCATCGGCGACGCCGTGGAGGGGCGCGCATGCATTCGTCTCGCGCTTGAACGGGATGGCCTTCTCGTGGTGGAGGCGTCCTATGGGCCGGACGGCCAAGCCAAGCTACGCGATCTTCAGCCCGATTGCATCGTCTTGGATCGCGGCCCGGAAAGCGAGCGCCTCGAAATTCTCGCAACCGTGCGCGGCGGTAATATACTGCATTGCGCGGTCATTATCGCAATCGACGCGGACTCGACCGCAGACCGCGCCGAGGGCGTGATTTACCTACAAAAACACGCGCTCTGTGAAGAAAGCGGCGCCGCAGCGGTGCGTGTTGCCATCAATTTGGCCCGCGTCGCAAGGGAGAACGATCTTCTCGTTTCCAGTCTGTGCGAAAGCAAATGCCACCTGAACGCGTTCATCAGGCAGGCGCCCGTTGCGATCGCCATGTTCGACGGCGACATGCGCCACATCGCCTATAGTCGCAAATGGCTCGACACATTCAGGTTCGAGACCGACGTCCTCGGCCGATCTCTATACGAGATCCTTCCCAGTGTTTCTGACCGCTGGCGAAAACTTCACGAACAGGCGCTCGCAGGCGAAAGCGTCTCG
Organism: Methylocystis sp.; assembly: GCA_024506175.1. Taxonomy (GTDB): domain Bacteria; phylum Pseudomonadota; class Alphaproteobacteria; order Rhizobiales; family Beijerinckiaceae; genus Methylocystis. The sequence continues at coordinate 5,332 of JAMBEQ010000186.1, read as the reverse complement.
CGGCGAGAAGATTTCCTTGTCTGGCCAGATGGACGTCGCCAGTGGGTGGCGTGGGATGCGTCCCCCTGGCGTATCTGCGGGGAAAAGATCGGCGGCGTTTTGATCGCCGCCCAGGACATCACGGGGCGGCGCGCGATCGAGGAGGCTCTCGAGACTAACCAGGCGCGGCTCGAAGCAGCCCTCGCGAGCATGACGGAGGCCGTTGCAATTTACGGCGCCGACGGGCGGCTGGCGCACTTTAACGGAGGTTTCATCAGGTTCCATGGATTCGCGGACAAGGCCCAATACGAAAAAACAGTTTCGAACGACCCGACCTTTTTGGAATATTTTGACGAACGGGGACAATCTAAGCCGTGGAGCGAGCAGCCGGACCAACGCGCGATCAACGGCCAAACGGCGGTCGGCCTCGTATATTGCCTGCGCCGCAAAGACACGACCGCCCAATGGTTCGGGAGCTATAATTTCGGGCCCATCCGCGGACGCGGCGACGAGATCGTCGGCGCCGTCGTCACGGCGCATGACGTTACGGCGGAGAAGCACGCCGAAGAAACCCGGCGCAAAGCAGAGCGACGCAAGGATGAGTTTCTCGCGGTCCTCGCTCATGAGCTGCGTAATCCGCTCGCGCCAATCCACAATGCTCTGCAGGTGCTGCGTAAGGCGCAGGACGCCTCTTTCGAGAAACGCGGCGCACTGTACGACATGATGGAACGTCAGGTCCGGCACCTCGTGCGCCTCGTCGACGACCTTATTGAGATTTCACGAATAGAGCGCGATAAGATCGAGCTTCGACGCGAGCGCTGTGAGCTTGCATCGATCCTGCGAAACGCGGTCGAAACCGCTCAGCCGCTCGTCGAACAAAATCGTCATAGCGTCAGCCTTCATCTGCCTGCCGAGGAAGTGACCCTGGTGGGGGACCCGGTGCGGCTCGTGCAAGTTTTCGCCAATCTCATAAACAACGCCGCCAAATACACGCCGCCGGGCGGCGCAATCGACATCGCGGCCGAGCGCCAGGGCGATATGATTAGGGTCGACGTGCGCGACAATGGGGTTGGAATCCCGCAGGAGTCTCTGCCGCATGTCTTCGAGCTTTTCATGCAGGGCGACTCGGGCCGAAAGGCCGGCGGGCTCGGCGTCGGCCTAGCGCTGACCCGGAAGCTCGTCCAATTGCACGGCGGGTCAATCGAAGCGAGAAGCCAGGGGCGAGGCGAAGGCAGCGAATTCGTCGTGAGCCTGCCGCTTCAGCCTTCTATTCCGGAGACGGCGCCATCTGCGAAAGCTGAAGAGAACCACTCCCATAACCGGACCCGGGCGCTCGTCATCGACGACGATCCGGACGTAGCCGATAGCCTCGGTTTTTTGCTCTTGACCTTGGGAGCAGAGATCCGGGTGGTTTACGATGGTCTTTCCGGCATGGATGCGATCCGCGACTTCGCGCCGCAGGTGGTCTTCGTAGACCTTGGCATGCCCGGAATGGACGGTTGTGAAACCGCGCGCCGCATTCGTTCGACCGAAACCGGGCGCAAGCTCAGGCTGGTCGCGCTGACGGGCTGGGGTCAGGAGGAGGCGCGCGTTAGAACCAAGGAAGCGGGCTTCGACGCGCATCTGATCAAGCCGGCCTCAATGGAGGCTCTCGAGCAGGCGCTTCAAGGGGACGCGCAAGCTTGATTGCCTGTCCATCATTCGCGCGGAGGCTCGCGTCTCATAAAGTTTTCCTGGATTAGGCGTATGCGATCGGCTGCGGCGATGGCCTCCTCGGCGTCTTTCAATAACTCTCCGCCATTGGCCCGGTCCCTTCGCACCTGCGACGCCAAGTGCCGCTTCAACATCGCCTCCTCCTGCAAGGACCGAACCGCGCTCCACAGCGAATTTTCGGTATTCTCGGCCAGCCTCATCAGCAGCGTCCGCTCGGTGAAGGCGTGGCCGGCATGGCATCTGAAACGGGAGGGCTTGCCGCCGGGCATGCGCAACAGCACCCCATGGCAGTCGGGACAGGCAAAACCAGAGGGTTCCCCGACCTGCATCACTTTCTCCACCGGGGGCGCGTCGCCGGCGGCGATCGCAACCTCCGTCGCGAGATCCTCGGGAGCGCTGTTCACATGGGGCGGAGCGGGCGCGGCGATCATCCGGGCGAGCTGAGGACCGATCTCGGGGAGCGGCAGGCAGAAATCCACATCGACATTTTCAAGAGCGCTCAACGGCATGGCGGGCGCGACGGCCTCTTTTGGATCCTGCACGATCGCCGCGCCGCCGCAGAGCTTGACGGCCTGCAATCCCGCCGTGCCGTCGTCGAGATAACCGGTGAGCACCACGCCGATCAGGCGCGGCCCAAAAACGAGCGCCGCCGAACGGAAAAGCGGATCAATTGCGGGTCGCGCCAAGTTTTCCTTGGGACCGCGGCTCAAACGAAGCCTGCTGTCCTCGTCGACGAGCAAATGCCGATCGGGAGGCGCTATATAGATCTTCGAGGGTTCGAGGGCCTCCGCGTCTTGCGCAAAGACGGCCGCCAAAGGTCCGGCCCGATCGAGAATCTCGGGAAGCGCTCCGGGACTTGTTGGAGCAAGGTGTTGGACGATAAGCAGCGATGCGGGGAGACCGGCCGGGAGCGTTGCGGCGACGGTTCTCAGCGCTTGGATCCCGCCGGCGGACGCGCCGATGGCGATAATGTTTGGGTGCTCCACCACCGCTTGCTCTGTTTTTGAGAAACGCAAGGACGCGTTGCGCGCATAAGCTACGAACCCGATAAGTTAGCGCGCGAGAGGGAAAGAAAAATGGCCGACGATTCTGACGCACTCCCTTCCGCCTCGCCTCGGACGCAAATCGTCGGAATAGGCGCGTCGGCCGGAGGCATCACCGCGCTACAGAAATTCTTCGACGCACTCGACGATAATCTTGGGGCGGCCTTCGTGGTCGTCGTCCATCTCGACCCCCGCCATTCGAGCGAACTGCCCGCCATCCTTCAGAATCACACGCGGATGCGCGTGCTGCAGGTCAACGAGCCGATAAAGCTCGAGCCGGACGCCGTTTATGTGATACCGCCGGACCGCAGGCTGCTGATTACGGGCGAGAACATCGCGGCGGCGTCCTTCAACGAACCTCGAGGACAAAGAGCGCCTATCGATCTTTTCTTTCGCTCTTTGGCCGAGCAGCACGGGGATGGATATGCCGTCGTTCTCAGCGGCGGCGGCGCGGACGGTTCCGTCGGCGTGCGCGCCATACAGGAGAAGGGCGGAATCGTTCTCGTCCAGGATCCAAACGAGGCCGAATTCCCTTCAATGCCGCGAAACGCGCTCTCCGCCGGCGCCGATTTCGTACTTCCCGTCGCCGATCTGGCGCGAACCCTCGCCGGGCTGATCAAGTCCAAGGGACACGTTGCGGTCCCCACGCACGAGGAAGGCAACGAAGATTTGATCCGCCGCATTCTGGCGCATCTGAGGTCGAGGACGGGTCAGGATTTTTCGGGCTATAAGCGCGCCACGCTGATGCGTCGCATCGCAAGGCGGATGCATGTCACGCATACGGAACGGATGGAACAATATCTCGCCTATTTGCGCGACCGCCCTGAAGAAGCGCAGGCGCTTTTCAATGACCTGCTGATTTCGGTCACGTGCTTTTTCCGCGATCCGGACGCCTACGCGGCGCTCGCGAGGCAAGTCATCCCACGGTTGTTCGATAATCAGTCAGGGGACCATGTCGTCCGCGTTTGGGTCCCGGCATGCGCGACCGGCGAGGAAGCCTATTCGATCGCGATACTTCTGCTGGAGGAAGCCGCTCGCCGCGAGGTGCGCCCAGATATACAGATGTTCGCCACCGATATCGATGACGTCGCGCTCGCCGTCGCGCGAGAGGGGCGCTATCCCGCAGCGGTCGCCGTGGAGGTTTCAGAAGAGAGGCTTCGTCGCTTCTTTGCGCGCGAAGGGGATCAATATCGTATTCGGCGCGAGGTGCGCGATCTTATCGTTTTCGCTTCGCACAGCATTCTGAAAGACCCGCCTTTCTCGCATATCAACCTGATCTCCTGCCGCAACCTGCTTATCTACCTCGATCGCGATCTGCAGCAGCAGCTCATCTCGATAATGCACTACTCACTGCTGGGGAGAGGCTACCTATTTCTCGGGACATCCGAAAGCGCCGAAGCCCCATCGGGCCTGTTCGCTCCCATCGATCGTGAGGCGCGGATCTACCACGCGATCGACCGGCCACGTGACAAGCTGCCGCCTTTGCCGCGCCTGTTTACGTCGGTGCGCATTCCCGAGTTGCCCGGCGTTCCGCGATCAACGCGGGCGCAGACGAGCGTCGATTCCTCGGCTCACCGCCAGGCGCTCGAAGATTTGGCGCCCCCGAGTCTGCTCGTCGACGAGGGGCATATGATTGTCAATCTCTCCGAAACTTGCGGCAAATTCCTGCTGCTTCCAAGCGGGCCGATGACCAACGACGCCGCGGAAATCGTGCGGCCCGAGCTTCGGCTCGAGCTGCGCGCCGCATTGCATCGCGCTCTTGAAAGCAACGAGCCGACGGTCAGCCTGCCGATCCCGGTCCGATTCAACGGCGCCCCCAAGTCCGTCGTGCTGCATGTGCGTCCGATCAAGCGCGATGATGCGCCGCGCGCCGCGCTGGTGATGTTCATCGAAGGCGGCGCCGCGGAGCCTGCGTCATCCGCTGGCTCGAAGGGGGGCGAGCAATCGGCCGTGGTCGCTCAGCTTCGTGAGGAGCTGCATGCGACCCGCACGGTGTTGCGCACCACGCGCGAACAATACGAAGCGGCGACGGAAGAGCTGCGCGCCGCCAATGAAGAGCTGCAGTCCATCAACGAGGAATATCGCTCGACCGCCGAGGAGCTCGAAACAAGCAAGGAGGAGCTGCAATCCATCAACGAGGAGCTCCAGACGCTAAATAACGAGTTGAGGCTCAAGCTCGAAATGGTCTCTCGCGCGCACAGCGACCTACAAAATCTGATGGCCGCGACGGACGTGAGCACGATGTTCCTCGATTCGAGTCTGCGCATCGAACGCTTCACGCCGGGCATGGCCGAACTGTTCAACATCGTCGCGGGCGATGAAGGGCGCCCTGTCACCGATTTTACCCATCGTCTGGAATACCAGAATCTCGTCGCCGACGCCCAGCGCGTTTTGGCCGACCTTATCCCGATCGAGCGAACGGTGCGCACCCTCGCGGGCCGCTGGTTCCTGCTGCGGCTGCGACCTTATCGAACCATCGACGACAAGATCGAGGGCGTCGTCGCAACATTTGTCGACGTCACCGAACAACGCGAAGCTGAGGCCGCTTGGGAAGCCCGGCAAAAAATGCTGCTCAAGGAGCTTGCCAATCGGGTCGA
>JAMBEQ010000185.1 GCA_024506175.1 Methylocystis sp. | reverse complement strand
CCGAAATCGCCATGCTGGTCGCAATATCGGCGGCGTGATTATCAGACGGCCGCGGTCTCGCGCACGCGCGCCATCGCGTCGGTCACTTCCGCGATCGCGCCGAACAGAACCTCGACGCCGGCTCCGGGATGAACCGCCTCCATGGCGAGGCGGCGACGAAAGCTGCGCGCCCCCGGCATCCCGTTGAAGATTCCAAGTATGTGACGGGTCATGTTCGAGAGCTTTTCGCCCATGCTGAGCTGCCGCTCGACATAGGGCGCATAGGCCTCAATCGCCGCGAATATGTCGGCATGCACCGGCATCGCCCCGAAAAATTCAGGATCGACCGACAGCAGCAGGCGCGGGTCGTGATAGGCCGCGCGGCCGATCATCACACCGTCTACCGCCTGGAGCTGTTCATGCATTTGCGCAATCGTCGTCAAGCCGCCGTTTATGGCGATCGGGGTTTTCGGAAAGGCGCGCTTGAGCTTGTGCACGAGCGGATAGTCGAGCGGCGGCGCGTCGCGGTTCTCCTTGGGCGAGAGCCCCTGGAGCCAGGCCTTGCGCGCATGGACGAAGAGCGCGTCGACGCCTGCGTTGATACATTGTTCGGCGATGGCGAAGAGGGCTGGCTCCGGCTCCTGATCGTCGACGCCGATGCGGCATTTGACGGTCACTGGCAGGCCGACGACGTCCTTCATCGCTTTCACGCAATCGGCGACGAGGGCCGGGCGCAGCATCAGGCAGGCGCCGAAAGCCCCATTCTGCACGCGATCTGAAGGACACCCGACATTGAGATTGACTTCGCAATAGCCGAAGTCCTCGACGACCCTGGCCGCACGCGCAAGCTCGCCCGGATCCGACCCGCCGAGCTGAAAGGCGACAGGCTGTTCGAAGGCGTCGAACCCCATCAGGCGAATGCGGTCGCCATGGATGACCGCGCCGGTCGTGAGCATCTCCGTATAAAGGCGGGCGCGCCGCGACAGCAGCCGGTGGAAGTATCGGCAATGCCGATCGGTCCAATCCATCATCGGTGCTACAGAGAATCTGACATCCTGTTTTGCAAGCATCAACAGCTCATTCCGACAGTTTGGGGCGCTTGCGCCTTCGCTCCTGTTATATGCTCCGACGCGGTGTTTCCGCCAAATCTGCGTCGCCGCGTTTAACAAGTGAGGGCAAAGCGGCCAGGCGGCGGCTACCGCCATCTTGGTGAGCCGCCAGCCTCTTCTCGTTTCCTTGGCATAACCTGCGCGGGATTGAAAAGGGCTTGCGGCGCCTTTAAATGGGCCCAAGCATCTAGCGCGCTTTCCGCTCGCATGGAATCATACGAGCGATAAGAAATCGCGCAAATTCAAAAAGTCGGAGCGCATTCTTGTCGCAAAAGTCTGTCAACTTTTGCGGAATGCGCTCTAAGAACCAAGCGATGGCTCATGACCCATTATGGCGACCAGAATAGAATCGATGAATATATTAGGTGCCAGGTAATCGGAGAGGAGTATTTCGCAGCCGCCTTCGAGATGGATCCTTACACGCGGGCCGTCTACAGGCGGCTTCGTGAGCTTTATTGGACGATATCGAGGATTCTCAAAAGAGATAACGGCGACGCTCGCCCTCGGCTGAGCTTTCCTGCCTACGCCGGTCCAGAGCCGGAAGAGGGCCGCATCTTTGTTGACGCAACCGACTTCATCATGTCCGGGAAGGCGACAGGCATTCAGCGCGTCGTGAAAGAGCTTGCGACCAATGCAGCGGCGCTTGGCCTCGCGCATCCGGTCGCTATTCTGGGAGGTCGTCTGGTGGCGGCTTCGGGCGCAAGCTTCGAAAAGATCGAGGTTCGCAGCGGCGATATCCTGTTCTTGGCCGACGCCGGCTGGAACCGGCTTAACGATTACCCTGTGCTGTTGGACGATTTCCGGGCGAAAGGCGGAAAGGTCGTCGGCTGTCTTTTCGATCTGTTTCCGCTGACCTATCCCGCGCTATACACGCGGGCCCTTGTCGTGAATTTCCATGCCTGGATGCATCGGGTCCTGTTTGAATGCGATGCGATTGTCGCAATATCGAAGAGCGTCGCCGATTCCTTCGAGGCGTTTATCAGGGGCGCGGCGCACACGCCGCGCGCGGGATTGAAGCTCGGGTGGTGGCGGCTGGGCGCAGATATCGAGCAAAGGGAAATTGCCGCCCCGGCCGAAGCGGTCGCTCTGCTGACGAGGCGCGCGCCGTTTTTTCTCAGCGTCGGCACGATAGAGATGCGCAAAGGTTATCCAATTGCGCTCGAGGCGTTCGAGAGGCTTTGGGCCGATAGCGTGAATGCCAATTTCATTATCGTCGGCCGTCGCGGATGGAATGCTTCCGCCCTTGAAGCGAGACTGCGGGAACACCCTGAAAAAGGACGGCGGCTTTTCTGGCTGGACAACGCCACCGACGCGGATTTGAGCTTATTGTATCGTGAAGCGCGCGCCGTCATCCTGCCGAGTATCGCTGAAGGCTTCGGTCTCCCGCTCGTCGAGGCGGCGCATTTCGGCGCGCCAGTAATCGCAAGCGACATCGATGTTTTCCGCGAGATCGGCGGGGAGGGGGTGCGCTATTTCCAGGTCGCGCAACCCGAAGGTCTGCTGGCTTGCATTCGAGACACTCTCGCTGGCGGGCAAGTCGCTGCAAAGGTCCCGGAGATCACCTGGCGCGACTCTACAATCGAATTGATGAAAATGTTGCGCGAGGGTTCTTACCAGAAAAGCATAGGTTGAATTTTGCGGTCGCCGCGATCGGCAGCGGCTCGCCTCGACGGAAGCCTGAAATAAGCGTCCGTGTCAAAACGGGTGATACTGGTACAGCCAATTCTCTGACAGCACCGTATCGCCGTTCTTCAGGAAAAGACGCATTTCGATCGGGTCCGTCCCTTCGGCGGTGAGATCGAATTGTGCGCGCCAATGGCCCGGCACACCGTCGAAAACCGCTTCCGTGTAGATATAGGAGAAGCTTCCGCGAGAGGCCCACAGCACGGGCTCCGGCTTTACGCCGAAGGGAAGCTTGGCCAGCGGCTCGCCCAGGAACTCGACCATGAACTTGCGCACGCCCTTGGGGCGCGGCTTCCCCGGTTGGCCGCCATTGCCCAGCCGCGTCGCCACGCAGCGCGCGAGCGGCGTCGGATAGGGTTCATCGGCGAGCCAGTGCAGGCGATACGAAAACTCGAAACTCGCGCCTGGGACGGCAGGCGTTTCCGGGACCCAGATGGCGACGATATTGTCGTGGATCTCATCGTCGGTCGGGATTTCGATGAGCTGCACCGCTCCCTTGCCCCAATCCCCTTTGGGCTCGACCCAGACGCTGGGACGGCGGTCGTAGAAGACATTGTCCTGGTAATGGTCGTAATTGCGATCGCGCTGCATCAGGCCAAAGCCCTTGGGATTATCGTCGCCGAAGGCGGAGGCGATAACGCGCGAGGGATTATTGAGCGGGCGCCAAAGGCGCTCGCCCGCGCCGGTCCACATGCTCAGGCCGTCGGAGTCGTGCACCTCGGGGCGCCAGTCTATGGCGGTCGGCTTCGCGGTCTCGGAGAACCAATACATGGAGGTCAGCGGCGCAATGCCGAAGCGCGTGAATTTTCCGCGCAGGTACAGCGCGCAATCGATGTCCATGACAACGCCCTTGCCGCGCGTCATCAGGAACTTATAGGCGCCCACGATCGACGGCCCCTCGAGCAGCGCATGCAGCACGACGCCGTCTTGTGTCTCCGGACCGACGTAAATGTTGGTGAAATCGGGAAATTCCTCGCTCGCGCCCGCCTGCCAGGTATCGAGCGCGACGCCGCGCGCCGAGAGGCCATATTGGCGCAACTCGCCGATGGCGCGAAAATAAGAGGCTCCCAGAAAGGCCACCCAGTCGTTTTTCCGCCAGTCGAGCGGGCCCTCCTTGGATTCCTGGATGCGGAAGCCCGCAAACCCGGCGCCCGGCGGCAATTGCCGCGCAATGGAATCCTCCGGCATGTGGAAATAGCTCGTGTCGTAAAGAACCTCGCGCGCCTCGCCGTTCTCCACGACGTGGATCTTCACAGCCTTCTTGAAGAACATGCCGAGGTGAAAGAACTCGATCGGAAAACGCTCTTTCGTGTCGGCGAAAAGCGCGTGGTCGGTATTGTAGGTGATATGGCCCCACTTCTCGTAGTCGATCTGCGAGGTGATCTCGGGGGCGGGAATATTGGGCTTGCGATAGGGCTCTTTGACGAGTCTTTGCGCCTCCTGTTTCAGCGCCTCGTAGGAGAAGGGCGCAGCTGCGCCGAGCTTGACGTTGGAGATGCGAGACTCCGCCGCTTCGGCAGGCCGGGCTCCGACGGCGCCGAGCGCGCCGGTCGCTGCCGCGACTTTGAGGAAGGAACGGCGGTCCTGCTTCTCGATCATCCGATGGTCCTCAAATGGCGAAGTTGAAGATCCTATGGCCGCGCAATGCGGCGCTTGCTTGGCAAAAACGCTGGCATGCGCGGGGGAAGGGGGCCTCGCCTCAGCCGCGGATCGGCTCGTTGCGGATCGCGGTCTTCATGAAGAAATAAAGGCCGACGAAGCCGAGGAGCGCAAAAATTACCTCGAGCGCGTGGCTGATCATGGGGTCGAGCTGGAACAGGCCGCCCAGCGCCCAGCCGGCCGCCCAGGAGGCGCCAACGAGCTCCGTCCCGACGAGGATCGCGACGGCGATCAGCGTGGAGAGATGCTGGTAATTGATCGGCTTCTGGTTCATGGCAGGTTCTCGGAGGCGGCTTGCCGCCGCGTTTCGCGTCGAGCCCCTGCTATATCATAGGGGACCTGGAAGCAACACCGGTCCTGCGCCGCGAGCGTCCTGGCTTGCTCTTCGCACTTATATATAGGCGAGCGCGGGCTCTTTTCCCGCGCTCGCGAGGCTGGTTAGTCGAACCGGCCGGCGGCGTGGCCGAGCATGGTGTAGACCTTGCCGGCGTCTCCGGTCAGCAGATCGAGCGCCTTGGCGCCTTCGCGATCGGCGCGGCTCGTCTCGACGAGAAGCTCCTCGAAGTGCCGGACATAATGGTCGACGGTGGCGCGGAAGTCCGGATCTACGTTGTAGCGGCGACGGATTTCTTCGAACGTCTGATGACCTTGGGCGGTGTAGAGACGTCTGCCGAAAAGACCGCCCTTTTCCCCACGTTGATAACGCCGCCACAGTTCCGCGACGGCGCCGCTGTCCACCATGCGGGCGATGTCTACTGTCAGGCTGTCGAGCGCGCCGGGGTTCTGCTGGCGCGTCGAGCGCACCGGGGCGGGGGCGGGCTGTAGAGGCTTCTGGGGCGCGTCCTCGCGCGAGGCGCGCGCGAGAAGATCCGTCAGCCAGCCGCCTTGCGCATCCCGCGCCGGTTGCGCCGAGCGAGGCGTGGGGGCCGCAGCCGCGGCCGCAGCGGGGGTCGGAGCCAGGCGTGGTTTGGGCGTTTCGGCCTGCTGCGCCGGCTCGAAGCTCCGGCGGGCGGCGGGCGGAGCCTGTTCGGCGACGTCATAGACGCGCCCCGAGCGCGCGACGATGTCCGTCAGTTCGTTCAAGGCTTTCACTTGGTCGCCAACCACGCGGCGAAGCGCGGCCGCCTGCTCGGCCGTCTCGCGCGGCAGTTCAGCCGCGCCGCGCCGCACTTCCTCGCGCGTCTCCTCGAGCTCGCGGTGAATTTCCCGCGAGAGGCCGCGGATTTCCTCGGCTGTCGTCTGGAAGCGCGTATTCGCCTCGGAGAACAGGCGGTTGATCTCCTGATTGGCCTGACCGAAAGAAGCGCGCAGCGCCTGTTCCGTTTCGGAGCGCTGGCTCTCCGCCGCCGAGCGAATATGCGCGAAGCGCGCTCCGACGAGATTGGCTGTCGCCTCGGTGGAGGCCGTAAGCGCGTCGCCGACCTCTTTCGAGCGGCTTTCTATCGCCTGGAATGTGTCCTCCATTTTCTGCGTGAAGGTCGCCATCACATTCTCGACCTCGCTTCGCTTGTCGTCGATGAGCGAGACGACCTTTTCGAGGGAGCGCTGGCGGGCGTCGAAGGCGGAGTCGAGCGCCTGCTGGCTTCGGGCGAGCTGCTCGGCGCTCTTCGCGAGCGCCTGATGGCGTTCGCCGAGCGTATCGATAATCTCATGCGCATTGCCGACTGTGCCGCCGGCGACCTCGCTGATCTGCTGGACCTGGACGGAGACCGCGCGGACGGCCTCGTGGAACTCGCCGACCCGCGCCCCGAGCTCGCGCTCGAGGTTGACGAGATTGCCGCCACTCTTGTCGATGATGGACTGCAGCGAGCTGTTGGTCTGCGCGAGCTTGTCGAGCAGCGACGGCAGTTCGGCGCGAATCTTGTCGTTCATCGCGACGAGGGCGCCGATCGAGGTCTGTGCGCCGGCGTCGAGCGCCTCGGTCAGCGAGGAAGTCGACTGTTCCATCGCCTGAGTCAGCTCATCGCGTTTGTCGCCGAGGTGCCGAACGATTGCCGCGCCGCGCGTCTCGATGGTCTTGGCGACAAGCTCGCCGACGCTCGCGAGTTCCTTTGTGACTTCGCTGCCGCGGTCGCCGAAGGTCGTTTCGATCTGTTCGAGACGCTCGTCGAGCGCGGTTTGGACCTGCGTGAGGCGCTGGTCGAGCGCCGCGCTGATCTCGCCAACCCGCTGGGTGAGCGCCAGGCCGAGATCGCCGGTGCGCGCGTGCAAGGTGGTGTCGAGCTCGCGACGCGCCTCGGCGAGGGTATGGTTGATATCCTGCAGACGGGAGGTGATCGATTCGATCACGCCGCGGCCGCGTTCGTCGATCTCGGAGGAAACCGCGCCGAGCCTTTCGACGACGTTCCTCTCGAACCGGTCGATGCGGCCGTCGAGCGTATCCGCGAGATCCTTCGCGCGGCCGCCGAGCGTGTCGTTGATCTCCTCGGCCTTGGCGGAGATGGTCTCGGCGATTGTTGTCGACCGCGTGACGAGCGTCGAGTCGAGGTCCTTTAGTTTTTCGTCGAGCGCCTTGACGACCTCGCGGCCGCCTTCGCCCATCACGCGGGCGATTTCGACCGCGTGGCTTGCGAGCGACTCTTGGAGCTTCTGTCCGCCGACGCCAAATCCGGAGTTCATGCTACCGACGAGCTCGTCGATGCGCTGGACCGCTTCCCGCGTGCGGGCGTCGCTGACGTTCTCGAAGGATTCGATCTTGTTCGACATGACAGCGGCGATGTTGTCTGCGCGCGCTCCAAGCCGTTCGACGAGTTGCTCGCCTTTCTCGCCGATTGCGCTGTCGATGGCGCCGAGCTTGGAATTGACCTCGTCGGCGAGCTTGCCGACCTGCTCGCTCAGTCGTGAGAAAGCGTTGACGGTTGTCGCGTCCAGTTCACTGACAAGCTTCCCGCCGCGCACCGAAATGGCATCGTCGATCGTCTCGAGGCGCACGTCGATTTCCTGCGCGAAGTGGCGCGAATTATCTCCGATGCGCGCCGTGAGCTGGTCTGCTTGCTCGGCAAATTTGCCGATAAAGGCGTCGCCCCGAGCGATGACGGCCTGGTCGATGGCTTCCAGCTTGCCGTCCAACGTGGAGCAGAGTTGCTGTGACCGCTCGTCCATGCGCGCTGCGAGCGCTTCCGTTCGAGTGTCGAGCGTTCCCACCAATGCGTCGCTTTGTCCGCCGACCGTCTGTTCGATCGCGCCCATTTTGGCGTCGATTTCCTTCGCAATTTGTTGCGACGTCTCATCCAGCCGCGCGGTCATCTCTTCGGCGCGCGCCGCGATCTGCTCGACGAGCGCCTCGCCGCGCAACGAGACCGTTTCGTCGAGAGCGCTCAGGCGCGTATCGATCTCCTGCGCGAAGGCGCGGGAATTGTCGCCGATGCGGGAGACGAACCCCTCGGTCTGCGAAGCGATGCGCTGCACGAGCGCGTCGCCTTGTGTGGCGATAGCCTGGTCGATCCCGCTTATTTTGGCGTCGATCTCCTGCGCCACTTGCGCCGAGGCCTCGCCGAGCCGCGCCGTCATTTCGTTGGCGCGCGCCGCGATCTGCTCGACGAGCGCCCCGCCGCGCAACGAGACGGCGTCGTCGAGCGCACTCAGGCGCGCGTCGATTTCCTGCGCGAAGAAGCTGGAATTGTCGCTGATGCGCGAGGCGAAATCCTCGGTTTGCGCGGCGATGCGCTGCACGAGCGCGCCACCTTGGGTGGCGATCGCCTGGTCGATCGCCTCGAGGCGATCGTCTACGGTCGCGACGAAACGTTCGGCCTGCGCGCCGATCCGGGCGTCGGTGTCTTCGGCCCGCGCGGTCAGATTCTCGACGAGCTCTCCGCCGCGGCCGCCAATCACTTCGTCGACTGTCGCCAGGCGCTCGGCGACATCCTGGCTCAAACGCGTAGCCTGCTCGGCGACGCGCTCCGCCAAAGCGCCGCCGTCGCGTTGCAACGTGGTTTCGAATTCGCCGAGAGTCGAAACGATGCGTTCGCCATGGCCCGCGAGCAATTCGTTGAGGCGTTCTCCTTGGGTGGCGATTGCAAGGACGGCGTCGCTCGCCGTCGTCGTGAAACGATCGTGCAGGGTTTCGGAGTTTTGCGCGAGCGCAGTTGCGGCGTCCTCGACGCTACGCTGCAAATTCTCGCGCATCGCCGCGCCATGGGCCTCGAAGGCCTGGAGCGCGCGCTCTCGCGTTTCCTCCATCGTCTGGGCGACGAGCAGCCCCGCGTTTTCCAGCGCGATCATGCGCTCCATGAGCAACTCGTCGACCCGCTTCGCATGTTCGGAGACCAGCTCGGAGACGCTCTCGCTATGGCGCGTCACCGAATCTTCAAAGGACCCGAGCCCGGTCGTCACCGCGCCGGCGATACGTGCGCTTTCCTCCGCAAGGCGCTTTGCCGTCTCGGCGCTTGCCTGTTGCACGGCGCTCTCGAAGGCTTGCAACTGAGCAGTGAGAGTCTCACCGCTCGAGGCCGTCTGATCGAGAACGCGCTGGGCAATCTCACCCTGGCGCGAGAAGGTTTCATCGAAGCCGGCGAGGCCTTGCGCGAAGGCCGCGCTGACTTCCTCGCTTTTCGCCGCGACGCGGGCAGCCGCCTCGCCGCTCAGACGCGTCACTGCTTCCGCAAAGGCGGCGAGGCCGTCGTTGATCGCGGACGCGGCTTGATCGCTGTGCTGGGCGACAGTTGCGGTCACGTTTTCGCTTTGCCGCAGGATCGCGTCTTCCAGCGAAGCAAGGCCGAGGGAGAGATTGTTCAGCGCCCGGTCGCCTTGCTCCGAGACGCGCGTCGCAGCCTCTTCGCTCTTGCGCGCGACGGCTTCTTCGAAAGAGGCGATCTGTTTCGCGATGACGCTGGTTGCGCGGTCCCCATGCGACGACACCAGGGCCGCCAGTTGCTCGCTGCTGCGCGTCACCGTTTCTTCGAGCGTGGCGATCTGGCGGGAGAGCTCCGACGAAGCGCGTTCGCCATGAGCCGCGGCCAGCCCCGAGATCTCTTCCCGGCTGCGCGCGACAGTTTCCTCCAGCGTGGCGAGCTGGCGGGTGATTTCTTCGGTGACGCCCTCTCCATGCTGAGCGACGAGCGTCGAGATATCCGCGGTTCGGCGGGAGACGCTCTCTTCGAAGTCGGCCAGGCGGTCGGCAAGAACCGTCGTTGCGCGTTCGCCATGCTCGGCGACGCGCGCCGCGAGGTCGGCGCCGGTGCGGGCGACGGCGGCTTCAAAGGCCGTTATCTGTTCGGCGACCTCCGCCGAGGCGCGGCCGCCCTGTTCAGCCAAGCGGGCCGCGACGCTCTCGACGCCGAGGACGCTCGTTTCAAACGCCGCGATCTGTTCGGCGATATCGGCAGAGGCGCGGCCGCTCTGTTCGGCCAGGCGGACGGCGATGGCGTCGGTCCCCTGGGCGATGGTGGCCTCGAGCGCGGCGATCTGGTGGGCGACTTCAGCCGAGGCGCGGCCGCCCTGTTGGGTGAGCCGGGCGGTAACCAAATCGGCGCTCTGAACGACGGCGGCTTCGAAAGAAGCGATCTGCTCGGCGACCTGAGCAGAGGCTCGGCCGCCATGCTCCGCCAGCCGGGCGGCGATCGCTTCGCTGCGCTGGAGGATAGCATCCTCGAAGGCCGCCAGCCCCAAAGAGAGGTTGCCGAGCGCTCGATCGCCATGGTCGGCGACGCGGGCTGCGACCGTTTCGGTCTGTGTCTCCATCGCCTCGCGGAACGCCGCGAGTTGCTCCGCCAGCGTCGTGCTCGAGCGCTCCCCATGCTCGGCGACGCGCGCCGTCAGCTCTTCGCCATAGAGCGCGACGGCCGTCTCGAAATTCGAGATCTGCTCGGAAATCGTTGCAGTGGCGCGCGCGCCATTTTCCGAAAGGCGGATTGCGGCTTCGTCGCTTCGTTGGGTGACGGAGGCCTCGAACTCGGTAAGGCGATCGGCCAAGGCGGCGGCCACATGCCCGGTGTGTTCGGCGACACGGGCGGCCATGTCTTCCGCGCCGTGAGAAACGGCGCTCTCGAAGGCTTCGAGGCGCGAGGCTAGCAGGCCTGCCGCACGCTCGCCATGTTCCGCGACGCGCGCCGTGACGTCCTCGCCGCGAGTAGAAAAGACCTCCTCAAAGGCTGCAAGCCGTTCCGTGAGCGCTGTTGAAGCTTCCACCGAACGCTCGGCGACGCGCGCGACGATTTCCTCCCCGCGGCGGGTGAACGAGTCCTCGAAGGCCGCAAGGCCTTCATTCAACGCGACGCTAACTCGGTCGCCTTGTTCCCCGACGCGCATCGCGGCGTCGGCGCTGCTCCGGACAACCGCGTCCTCGAAGGCAGTGAGCCGCTCGGCGAGGGTCGCCTCGAGCTGGCCGCCATGCTGTGCGACGCGCTCGATCATGTTCTCGCCCCGCACGAGCACGCTGCGTTCGAAAGTCTGGAGCTTCTCCACCAAAGTCTCGTTGATGCGGTCGCTATGGGCGGCGAGCGCCGAGACTGCGTCGCTTGCCGCGCCCACGAAGCGTTGCTGCAGCCCCTCTGCATGTTCCGAGAGCGTCGCCGCCGTGTCACTGAGGCTATGGACGAGGGAGTCATGCAGGGCCTTGCCGCGCGCCTCGATCGTCTCATGAGCCTTGGCGTTCGTCTCCTCCATGAGAGCGATGAGGCGGTCCTCGGCGCCCTCGAAAGTGGATTTTGCCTGCGTGATTTGCTGAGAGACGCTCGTGGCCAGCCGGTCGGTCGTCTGCGCGAGCGATCTGTCGAGGGCGCCGCCTTGCGCGCCAATGGTTTCCTCGATGATCCTGCCGGTCTCGGCAAGGCGGATGATCAGCCGGTCGCTCTGTTCGCCGATCGAATTCGCGAAATGCGCGCCGAGCTCATCGAACCGTTCGAGAATCGCTGAGCCGCGCACGCCGAAATCGACGGCCAGCGCCTCGCTCGTCGTTTGCAGCTTGGCACCGACTTCGTCTACCCCCGCCGCGAAGCGACGGCTCACG
Organism: Methylocystis sp.; assembly: GCA_024506175.1. Classification (GTDB taxonomy): domain Bacteria; phylum Pseudomonadota; class Alphaproteobacteria; order Rhizobiales; family Beijerinckiaceae; genus Methylocystis. The sequence continues at coordinate 43,832 of JAMBEQ010000185.1, read as the reverse complement.
TCGTCGCTTGCGTCTGCGATTTTGTCGGCGACGATGTCGCCTGTCTCGGCCAGAACGCCGACAACCCTCTCGCCATGGGAGGCGAGCGTCGTCTCGAAATTGTCGCCTGCCTTTTCCAGGGCGAGCTTGATTTCCTCGCCTTTCGAGCCGAGTGAAGAGGTGACGCGGGTTCCCGCTTCGCTCACCGTTTCGGCGAGATGCGCCGATGTCGCGGCGAGCTCCTGGGAAAGCGCGTCACGGGCGCCGAGCAGGGCGGTGCGCGCGTTGTCGGCGTTGACGACGATAGCCTCGCGCTCACGCGTCAATTCATCGATGAGCTGACGAAGGCGGCGCTCGTTTTCGGAATATGAGCGCTCGAGATTGGTCACCTCCGTTCGCACGATCACTTCGAGCTCGCCGGCGCGGGCGAGCGCGCGCTCGATGCCGTCGCCCATGGAAGCGGCCTCCCGGCGGATCGCCTGGGATAACGAGACGACTTGCTCGGTGGCGATCGTCTCAGGTTCGATAAGGCGGATCGCGACTTCCGTCATCGAATTGGCGATAAGCCGCATTTCATGCGCACGGCGCGCCATGAGGCCTGTAATGAAGAGGAAAAGCGTCGGGCCGAGAAGGGCCGCGATAGTCAGAAGGGGCTTAGGCGCGAAAAACGAGCCGTCGGCTTCGAGGATTTCCCCCCGGTGAAAGAAAACATATAGCGTCCAGCTGGCCGCCCAGAGCGCGATCGAGGCGAAGGTTATCGCCAATATGCCGCGGTTGGGTTGGATTTGCAGCGCTGCGCGCATTTCGCCGACCGTGCGGCGGTCGTCGTTCGCCGGCGGGATGGCGGGCATGACGGCGGCGGGTTTCGGCGTTTCGCTCCGCTCGGTCTTGCGCGCGACGGGCTGGGCGATATCCGCGACGCCGGCGGCGGAAGGGGGCAGGGGATCGGCCGCGACGGTCGATTCCGTCTTCTTTGCGCCGCTTTCCGCCGCCGGAGGCGCGCCCAGATCGAGCGCCTCCTCGATTGCGGACAAAGCGGCGGAGGCCGCATCCTGAATCTTGCCCGATTTCGACATCGTCACTTTCTCCGAGCGGCGACGACGCGCGCCGCCCCCTTGCAGCGCCGCCGCCGACGACGCCTAAAAAAGAATTAACCAAACATTACAACCCCTCACCTACAATTGAAACTCAGGCGCTGGAGGTAATCCGAAACTTCGTTAACGGCTGTTTCAGAAATGCGCGAGAGTCTTCTTCGGAGGGCATTGGAAGTCTGGCCTCGCCATTCCGAGACCGCATTGTAACAACGGCATTTTCTGGGCGTTGAGCCGCCGATCAAACAAAAAACAGTGGAAAGCGAATGCACGATTTCTGTGGCGGGCGGACTCATGCAGAAGATGAGTCCGCAGCTGCCGCTCCGGCCGTCGATCTTGCCCATCTCTCCCGGCAGACGCTCGGGGATGGCGCTCTGGCGCTCGAATTGCTGACGATCTTCGACCGTCAGGCGGCAAAATTCGCGGCGCGTCTTTCCGAGCCCCCCCGGCCAGGCGATGGGGCGTCCCGGGCCGATCTCGCCCACACGCTAAAAGGTTCGGCCCGGGCCGTCGGCGCCTTCCGGCTCGGCGACGCCGCCGAAGCCTATGAAACCGCGCTGCGTGGCGGCGATCCGCAGGCCGACTTGCGCTGCGCGGCGTTGCTGGGCGCCATCGCGACGGCGCGCGGGGAGATCGTCACTTTGATAGAGACAGCCGACGCAGGAGATGGCGCGTCCTGGTGACGGGCGCAGCGTGATCCATTGGCGGTCGAGATAGTCAGAATCAAAACGGCCCAATGGGAAAATACTTCAAATAAAGTTCTGCAAAAACGCCCCGCCGATCCAGCCGGGCAAGGGTGTAATCGAGCGCGCGGCGCAAGGGTTCATTTCCCTTTTTCACCGCAATTCCGAGGCCTTCGCCGAAATAGCGCGGATCGGTGAAGGGGCCGTCCTTGAAGCTGCAACAGCCATTAGCCTCGGACCCATTCATCCAAAAGGACAAACCGATGGCGTCGCCGAAATGGGCGGCGACCTTGCCGTTCTTGAGGGCGTCGCGGGCGAGGGCGGGTGTTTCGAAAGCCAAGCGCTCGACGTGCGGATAGAAAGCCTCGAGAAAGGCTTCGTGGCGAGAGCCGGCGACGACCGCGACCTTGCGATCGCCAATCGCCTCCGGCGTTGCGGCGGAGAGCGTCGTATCGGACAACATGGCGAAACGCCCAGGCGTCAGGAAATAGGGCGCCGTGAAATCGACCTTCTTGCGCGTCTCTTCGTTGATCGAGAACGCGGCGACCACGGCGTCGCCGCTATTGTCGTCGAGAGAAGGAATAAGCAAATCCCAGCTTCTTCGCTGGATGGTGCAAGGCAATTCCAGTTCGGCGCAAATGGCGCGGGCGAGTTCGACATTGAACCCCGCGAGCTGGCCGTCGGCGAGAAGAAAGTTGAAAGGCGGATAATCGTCTTCGGTCAGGAAGCGGATCTGCTTTATGCGCGAGAGATCGGGCTTCTGCAGCGCATGGTTTGGATCGAATAAGGAGGGTGGGGAGGAGGGCGCCGTTTCGGCCAAAGCGGCGAGCGGGCCAAACGCCAGCATCAAAACCCCGAGGAAGTTCATCGCGGGCGCCGCCAACCGCCAAGAAAAGCCCGAATCAAACCCCTTGCGCAGCTGCCAAGCCTGGGTGATAGTCAAGCTTAATTTTTGTTTGACGTTTTGTTGCATATTTGGAGTTTTAGTCCATGAGTCTGGCGTCGGTCGACCATTTTCCTGCCGAACCAGCGACGCGGGTAGGCAACGGTCAACGCTCGCCGGGTCGCAGAACTCCTCTCGATCAAACGCCTCTTGCTATAAAACGGGCTGCGCGCGCGGGGGAAGCCCCGCCTCGTTCGCCGCCGATCGAAATCGCATTTTTGTCGAACCATGGCGTTTCGATCGACGCTTTAAACCAGACGGCCGAATTGGCGCGACGGCAGGGCGTTTCAGCTGACGCGGCGCTCCTCGCCGAAGGCGTCGTGGACGAAGACGCATTTTACCGCGCGCTGGCGGAACATCTTGGGGCGGGCTTCCTAACGTCGGAGATCGAATTTGCGCCAGGCGCACTGTCGACGGCGGGGCTTGGCTATGCGCGGCTGCAGGGCCGCAGGGACGGCGTTCGTTGGCTCTTCGCGCCATCCGGCGGGCTTCACGGTGCAAACCTTCGACTCGCATACGTTCGAGGAGGCGCCGGCTGTTTTTCGGGCGCTCGTCAAGCAGCGGACGCGCTGGTTCAAGGGTTGGATGCAGACAGCCATCGTTCACTGCCGCCACCCCGCGCGACTTTTCGATGATCTGGGAGCAACGCGCGCTTTCGCCGTGCTCGCCATGTTCGCCGGCGGGATTCTCGGGCCGCTGCTCGGCCCTCTGCTGGCGTGCCGCCTTGCCTATGATGCTCTTTTCGGCGCGCTCCTGACGCCAAAGACGGCGTTCGAGACAGGTTGCAGCGCGCTTTGGTGCCTTCTCGCTGTTTCCGGCGCGGCGGCGCTGCTTTGGCCGCTCTTGCTCGGCATGAGGCGCCGCCGTCTAGAGGCTCTTCGCGGTGCGGCGCTGCATCTGCCGCTCTGGCTTCTGATGCTGAGCATCGCCTGCTGGCGCGCCTTTTTCGAGCTTTGGCGTCGCCCATTCCATTGGGAGAAAACCGAGCATGGCCTTACGTCACGCAGCCATACGTACGGCTCAGGTGAAGAGCCATTGCTTGAGCATGAAGCCGGCGCTTAACGTCTTGCTGTAGTGCTCATGCAGGACGATATGGGTCGCCCCGGCGCGCGGCAGGTCGCTCTTCTTCAGACGCCGGAACAAGGGGATCAGCACCTCCTCGAAATTGCGCACGCTGTATTTGCCTTTGTGCCGGTCGGCGACGCGCTCGGCGACATTGGTGAACAGCAACATCAGCGCCTTGAACAGCGCCGGATTGGCGATGTTCTCGTCGATTGCGTGCAGGCCCAAGCCATGGCGGCAGGCGCGGAGGTAGGCGTTGAGAACCGCGTAGACCTCCTCTGCCGGCGCGCCGACGAAGGCATGTTTGATAGAGCGCAACCCCGAGTTGAAAGTCACACGGGAGATCGTCCCCTTCTTGCGTTCGGCGGGGCTGAGGAAGCCCGCGAGCGCCGAGTCCTCGCACGAATGGAACAGATCGAAGACATTGTGCATCAACGCTTCCGTCTCGGTCTCGATCTGAGAGAGGCGGCGGATGTCGAGCAGGAGTTCGTTGGGGACGGGGCGCTGCTTGGTGTTGATGTCCATGAACAGCCGGCATTCCTGCGCGCGCGTCAGCTTGTCGTAAATAACGACCGGCACATTGACCGAGGATTTCGCCAGCTTGAAGCCGAAAACGCGGTGCTGGCCGTCGATGATGAGAAAGGCTCGAGGGTCTTTGCGGAAGGAGAGCGCGCCTTCGTCCTCGTCAAAGCCGAGACGTGCGCGCGTTTGAGCGGAAAGCACCACCGCGCCCGGCACCGAGCCGAAGCCCGAGTCGATATAGCGGGCGATGGATTTGGCGCGGCGCTCGTCCAAGAGGCGCTGAAAACCGTCGATCGGATTCTCGGCGCGCGGCTCGACCGTGCAGGTCTGAGCGAGAAGATCGCTCGGTAAAACCAGAGAAAAAAAGCGGTGTTTGCCCTGGGTCACCACAAAGGCGCGCTTGGCAATTATCTTGGCTTCGGCGCTCTCCCTCGCCCGGCGCGCGCTGCCGGAAATCCCGGCGGCGCTGTCCTGGAGAGGGGCGGATTCGGCCAGGTCGCCCATCGTGTCCCGATCCATTGTCGCGATCCCATCGAAGCGCGGACTTGGCAGCGGCCGCGAGAGCTGACTCGACGAATAAAACCGGCACTTACGAAAAGGCTAAGCGTGATTCGCGACGATAACAAGGCAAGACCGTTACGCTGGCGCCGAGCCAAGGGACGCTAGCCCTTGTTCAATTCGCCCTGGAGCCGAGCCCGATCGACAAAGGCTGGACACCGGCGCGCCCCGACGCCATAAGAGGGAAAAATCTGACAAGAGCTGGAGTCAGCATGTCCATCTTCACCCGCTTCTTCACCTGGTGGGATCGCGCGACGCTCAACACGAGCTTCTACACAGCGCTCGTTGGCGAGCGCGTAGGGACGGACGAATTCGGCAACGTCTATTACCGCCGGCGCGGCGGCAAGAAGGACAAGGCGCTCGGCTTCGAGCGTCGCTGGGTGATCTTCAACGGTTATTGCGAGGGCTCGGCCATTCCACAGGGCTGGTACGGCTGGCTGCACCATACGGTCGACACGCCACCGACCCAGGAAGCCTATGACCGAAAGGAATGGGAGCTGCCGCATCAGCCGAACATGACCGGCACCCCGCTCGCCTATCGTCCGCCGGGATCGCAGCTCTCGACCGGCGAACGCACCCCCTCGGGCGGCGATTACGTGGCCTGGCGGCCCGAGGGCTGATCGCCCTCCCTCCACGGAAACGCCTTTCTTGCCTGATTATAATGCGACGCGTTTTCCTCTGGGCGCCCCCGCGGCGCGGTGACACGATGACATCATCCCTTCGCTACGGCTTTGCGCTCGGCGCTTTCACCGCGGCGCTCTTCGGCGCTGCGAGCGCCGAGCCGATCCGCCACCCGACCGCCGTCTTCGCCGGGCTGGACAAGACCACCGGCCGCATCATCAATTTCGAAGTCGCCATCGACGAAACCGTTCAATTCGGCTCGCTAAATGTGACGCCGCGCGTCTGCAACACGCGGCCGCAGACCGAGACCCCGCTGACGACGAGTTTCGTCGAGGTCGACGAGGTTATGGCCAAGCAGGAGCGACAGGCGAGGCTGGAGATCAAGGAGGCGAAGGCCGACTCCAGGCCCGATGCGAAGCAGGAGGCCAAGCGCATCTTCTCCGGCTGGATGTTCGCCGCGAGCCCCGGCTTGCATGGCGTTGAGCATCCCGTTTATGACGTGTGGCTGATCGACTGCAAAGGGGGCAAGGAAAACGCCCCTCCGCCCGTCGCGGCCGCCGAAACTCCCGCGGATGGGGCCGCCGCGCCTGCGCCTGAGACCGGCAAGAAAAAGAAGTCCCGCAAGGTCGAGCCAAAAGCCCCGGCGCCGGTCGAAAATGCGCCGATCGGCCCCGCCGATTCGGTTCCGCCGCAGCCCGCCATGGACGCGTCGCCTGCGCCGGACGCCGACGCCGCCGAAGCGCCGACTCAACCGCAAAAGAGAAAGAGAAGGAAGGCGGCTCCCGCCAATCAGGGTCTTATGCCGGCCGATCCGCCGCAGGGCGGCGGCTTGCTGCCCTTCTAACCCGTCAATCGCCGAGCGCGGCGAGCGCCTGGCGGCCGGAGACTCTTTCCTGCGGCCCCCAGACGTAGAAATTGGCTACGACGCCGAGCGCTTCTTCCAGTTGGCGGTGATAGGCTTCTCGCGAAATGTCGATCGCGCCCAACGACGCGAGATGCGTCGTCATGAATTGCGTGTCTAGCAATTGGAAGCCGCCGGCGCGCAGCCTCGCCATAAGATGGGTGAGCGCAACCTTGGACGCGTCGCGCTCGCGATGGAACATGCTTTCGCCAAAAAAGGCGCCGCGCAGGGCGACGCCATAGAGGCCGCCCACGAGCTTGCCCTCCCGCCAGCATTCGACGGTATGGGCGAAGCCCATGTCGAAAAGCGCGCGATAGAGGCCGCGGATTTCGTCGTTGATCCAGGTCTTTTCACGTTCGGGCGCGGGCGCCGCGCAGGCGTCTATCACCGCGTCGAAGTCGCGGTCGACAGCGACCTCGAAACGATCGGAGCGCACCGTTTTCGCGAGCGAACGCGAGACGACGAAGGCATCCAGCGGAAAGATGGCGCGCTTTTCCGGATCGACCCAAAAAAGCTGATCGTCCTCGGCGCTCTCCGCCATTGGGAAAAGGCCGATGGAATAGGCGCGCAGCAGAAGCTGCGGCGTGATGGCGTATGATGCGCCCGGCTTCGACATATGAAGAAGGATAGCGCCGAATTCTGGAAAATGCAGCGGGCGTTAGCGCGCTTTCCGCTCGCATGGAATCACGCGAGCGATAAGAAATCGCGCAAAATCAAAAATCTGGAGCGCAATCTGATCTGCTGAGAGGGCGATCTCTCTCAGCCGGCCAGACGCCCGAGCGCTTTGTCCAGCTGTCGATTCCCGAGCGCTCGCTTGCGCGAGCGTCGGGAATGACGACTGTCATCTAGAATCCCGGCTCGATCCCGCCTGTCGCGAGAAAATGTTCGAGCCAGTGGATGTCATAGACGCCATTCTGGATATCAGAGTTGCGCACCAAGGTGCGGAAGAGCGGCAGCGTGGTGTCTATGCCGTCGACGATGAATTCATCGAGCGAACGGCGCAAGCGCATGAGCGCCTCGGTGCGGTTGCGGCCATGGACGATCAGCTTGCCGATGAGCGAGTCGTAATTGGGCGGGATGGAGTAGCCCTGATAGACGGCGGAATCGACGCGCACGCCGACGCCGCCCGGCGGATGGTAATAGGCGATGCGGCCGGGCGAGGGGCGGAAGGTCAAGGGATGTTCGGCGTTTACGCGGCATTCGATCGCATGGCCGTAGAACTGGACGTCCTCCTGTCTCATGGAGAGCGGCGAGCCGGCGGCGACCCTGATCTGCTCGCAGACCAGATCGATTCCCGTGATCGATTCCGTCACAGGATGCTCGACCTGGATGCGCGTGTTCATTTCGATGAAAAAGAACTCGCCGTTTTCGTAGAGAAATTCGATCGTGCCGGCGCCGGCGTATTGCAGTTCGCGCATCGCTTTGGCGCAGGTCTCGCCGATCTCGCGGCGCTGGACGTCGTTGAGCGCGGGGGAGGGGGTCTCCTCGAAGACCTTCTGGTGCCGGCGCTGCAGGGAACAGTCGCGTTCCCCGAGGTGAATGGCCCCGCCCTTGCCGTCGCCAAAGACCTGAATCTCGATATGGCGCGGTTTTTCGAGATATTTCTCTATGTATACAGTGTCGTCGCCGAAAGCGGCCTTGGCTTCCGTCCGCGCCGTCGCCATGGCGACGCCGAGATCATGAGCGTCGCGCGCAACCTTCATGCCGCGCCCGCCGCCGCCCGAGGCCGCCTTAACCAGCACGGGGAAGCCAATCTTCTGCGCGACCTTCAGCGCTTCCTTCTCGGACAGCACAGGGCCCTCGGAGCCGGGCACGCAGGGGATGCCGAGCCGCTTGGCCGTCGCCTTGGCCTCGATCTTGTCGCCCATCAGCCGGATATGTTCGGACTTGGGGCCGATGAAGGAGATGTTGTGCTCCTCGAGAATTTCCGCGAAACGGGCGTTCTCGGAGAGGAAGCCATAGCCGGGATGCACGGCGTCCGCGCCGGTGATCTCGCAAGCGGAAAGGAGCGCCGGAATATTGAGATAGGACTCCCGCGCGGCGGGCGGGCCGATGCAGACGGATTCGTCGGCGAGCTTGACATGCATGGCGTCGGCGTCCGCCGTCGAGTGCACGGCGACGGTGGCGATGCCCAGCTCTTTGGCGGCGCGGAGAATGCGGAGGGCGATTTCGCCTCGATTGGCGATGAGTATCTTGTCGAACATCTCGCGAGCCTTATTCGATCACGAGAAGAGGTTCGCCATATTCCACCGGCTGTCCGTCTTCGACGATGATGGCGGTGACGACCCCCGATTTGGGCGCGACAATGTCGTTGAACGTCTTCATCGCTTCGATGAGCAGGAGCTTGTCGCCGGCGGAGACGCGCGAGCCCACCTCGATGAAAGGCTTGGCGTCGGGGTTGGGCCGCAGATAGGCGGTCCCGACCATGGGCGACTTCACCGTACCCGGGTGATCGGCGAGCGATTCCTCCACCGGCGCGGGCGCTGCCTTGGGAGCCGGGGTCGGCGCTGGCGCGGCCGGCGCCGTCGCATAGGCTTGAGGCGCGGCTGGCGCGGCGATTGTCACCGTGGCGGGAGCCAAGGGGGCAGGCGTGCGGGCGGCGCGAATGCGCAGATCGCCCTTTTCGACTTCGAATTCGGTAAGGTCGCTCTGCGCGACGAGCTCGGCGATGGTGCGCAGCAGCGCGGGATCGATCAGGGGCGCCGGCCCAGGAGCGGCTTTGGGTGCAGCGGGAACGGCGGCGGCGGCCGCGGAGCGGCGGCCGCGCGTGGTCTTGGTGGGCTGTGCTTTGCGCGCCATGGTTTTTTCCAGGTCTTTCTCAGATGTTGTTTTCGAGAATGGCCTCTAGGGCCAGCAAATATGAAAGCGGTCCAAAGCCCGCGATGACTCCCCGCGCGACCGGGGAGATATAAGAATGGTGGCGGAAGCTCTCCCGGGCGTGCACATTGGAGAGGTGCACTTCTATCACCGAGGCCTGCGCGCCCTTGATGGCGTCATAGAGAGCGATGGACGTGTGGGTCAGCGCGCCGGCGTTCAGGATGACGGGGGCGCCTGCCGCGCCGGCCTCCTGAATCCAGGTGACGAGGTCTCCCTCGAAGTTCGACTGCTTGAAGACGAGCGCAACGCCCTTGGCGGCGCAGCGTTCATCCAACCGGGCGCGAATGTCATCTAGAGTCGCGACGCCGTAGATTCCGGGTTCGCGCGTGCCGAGAAGGTTTAGATTTGGGCCGTTGAGCACGTATACGGCTGACATTGCCTTCCCGAACGATCTCATGCCTGAAATGGCGAAGCGCGTTCTCTCTTAGCCGCATTGCACCCGTAAAGAAAGCCCACTTGGCGGATCGGCATCGACGGGGCCTGCGCCTTCAGGTTCGCTCGAGGAAACGAACCTGAAGGCTCCACGGTCCCGAAGATGCGGGTTTTGATACGCGCCGCTTTGACTGTGATTAACAGGCAGCCTTGCCGCATTTGCGCATGTTGTCGATCTTCGCCTTGAGCTGGGCGTAGGGGACGCCCCCGACGATCGCTTCCTTGCCGATGACCCAGGAGGGCGTGCCGTCGAATTTGAGCTGCTCGGCAAGCGTCGCCACTTCCTTCAGCGCGGTCTGGGTCTCGGCGCTATTCGCGTCCTTCTCGAGGCGGTCCATGTCGGCGCCGACCTCCTTCGCTGCGGCGACGGCCTGCGCCTTGCCGATATGGCCGCGCGTGGAGAGCAGCTTTTTGTGGAACTCCCAGAATTTGGCCGGGGAGAGCTGCGTGCGGGCGGCGGTCGCGACATGCGCCGCCTCGACCGAGTCGGCCCCGAGGATCGGGAAATCCTTCAAGACGACCCGCAGCTTCGGATCGCTTTCGATGAGCTTCGAGACCGAGGCGAGAGACTGCTTGCAGTAGCCGCAGTTGTAGTCGAAGAACTCGACGAGGGTCACGTCCCCGTCCGGATTGCCCACGACCGCCTGATTTGCCGAATGGATTATTTTTTCGCCCTGCTCGGTGACGGCTTTCTCGCGGGACGCTAGTTCGGCGGCCTCCTCGCGCTTCTTCAAGACTTCGATCGCCTCCCGGATCACTTCGGGATTAGCGACGAGATAGTCGTGGACGATCTTCTCAATACCGGCCTTCTGCTGATCGGAGAAGGCGTCGCTCGCCAGCGACGGCGTCGCCCCCAGGAGGAGGCCGGCGCTTGCCCCCGCGAGCGCCAAAGCGCGCCAGGAGGTCGAGACGATCGAGAGCAGGGAAAGGCGCATCAATTTCTCCTTCTTTGCGGGGCGGCCAACGCCTTCCACATTCTTGGCGCTCGCTCCGAGGTCGGCGGCTTTCGAGGAAAGCCGGTTCAAATTTGCGCCGCCGGTTAACGCACGTAGGTGGTGCTGGCGATCGGATTGCGGACGCCGTCGTTCACCAGAACCGAGCCAAGGCCGTAATTGAAGCGCGCTTCGCCAAGGGTCCTGAACTGCAAAGTCACCATCACGGATTGATTGCGCGCAGGCAGACCGGTGTACGACTGCGGCTGGTAGAGCTGCGAATAGTTGATCGAGAGCGTCGTGCACTCGTCGTGGTAACCCGCGCCTACACCCAGCGCCGCGACGGAGAAAAGCGGCGCGGTGCCGGTCAGATTCGTGCCTGTATAGGTGCTATAGAGCACCGGGTTCTGGGTGAGATGGTTATAGAGGTAGCGGCTCATGTCGAACGTGACTGTGCCGCTCAGGAAATAGTTCTTCGTAATGTCGTAGCGGCCGTTCGCCGAGAGGCCTTGCCGGCGCACGTCGAAGCCGATGGCGGGCTGTGACGCGTAATTGGCGTATTGCAGCTGCAGGCTCAGCGCGTCGAGGTTGAAATTGGTGAAAAGGTCGATGCGTCTCGCGTTGAGACTGTCCTTGTCGAAGCGGCCCTTGGCGACAAAGCTCACGAAGGCGTTCGGCGCAAAGGCCAGACGCCCGACGATGTCGGAGACGCGCGAGTCGAGGCCCGAGTTCAGCCCGACATTGGCGGCGTCAGCGGTCGAGTAGCTGTTCCTGCCGGCGACTTGCGAGGACTGGCCGATCATTCCGTTGATGAAGCCGCCATTGGGCAGCGAGAGCGTCGCCTGCCCGCCGTAGTTGAACCGCGTGCCGGTCTCGAAACGATCATAACCCGAGAATTTGCTCCACTCGAACAGCGTCGAATCGTCGAACACAAGACTTTGGGCGTCCATGTTGACGAGCGAGGGGATCGACGTCTGGTTTGGACGCGCCACGATCTGCGCGATGGGTTCGACGACAATGTTGCCGATCGGGCTGCGCACGAGGATCGGGTAGCGCCATTCCGCGCCAAAGCCCGGCGTCGCCTGGCCGCGAAAACGCTGGTCTTGGCCGTTTAAGAACAGGCCCTGATTGGCGTTCGGGATCGGTTGCCAGTTATTATTATAGATCGGGTAGAGGCCCTCTCGATCGTAATCGAGATAGCTGCCCACGAAGCGCGCGAAGGCGAAGGCCGTCCAGACGCCGCCGACGGGATCGATGACCTTGCGTTTCCAGGCCCCGCTGATCGTGGCGTGCTCATAGTCGCCCCCGATGCCGCGCAGCAGACACGTGCTGCGCTGGGGCACGATGTCGCGCGCATAAAGCTGGCAGACGTTATAGAGCCCGTATATGCGGTCGAGCGTGCGCGGATTGATCGACTCGTAATTCGCAACGCTCGCCGAGGTGCTCGTGACATTGGCGTCCACTTCGACCTGGCCGCCGAGGCCCGACGTCCTGGCCGGGTCGATGTCGAAGACCCGGTTGTAGTCGATCACCGGATGCACGACCGGTTGCTGAGCCTGCACGTCGCTGGGCGAAAGGACCTGGAAGTAATAGCCGCGCATGTCGAAGAAGCTGCGCGGACCTTGTCCGTTCAGATAGATCGTCGACGATGACTCGCGGAAGTAATAATTCTGCAGGAGAGAATTGTACTGCTTGTAATCTTGGAGGAAATATCTGTCCGACAGGGCTGTCACGTCCCAGCCGAACCGCCAGCGGTCGTTGATGAAGAAATCGCCCTGCGACTGAACGGCGCCGCGCCATTCGCGATTTCTGGCGCCGTAAGGCGCGATGGCGAAGGCGCCGGGGTCGCCCACATGCGTGCCTTCGGCATGGACCGAGAAGGCGCCGTTCTCGAAGCGCTTGCGGAACTCGCCGCTCAGGAACGGGCCCTGACGCGTGAAGAAGGTGGGCGTGACCGTTAGGTCGGAATCGGGCGAGATCGCCCAGAAATAGGGAACGCCGAAGCCAGCGCCGAGCTGCGAGCGGTAGGTGAAGACGGGCGTCAAAAATCCGGACTTGCGCCGCACCGTCGGGTCGGCGGAGGACCAGAAGGGCACGTAGGCGATCGGCGTTCCGAGGAGCTCGAAAGTGGCGTCCTCGTAGTAGATCATCTTTTCCACATTATCGTGGATGATCCGCTTGGCCTTCAACTGCCAGGTGCGCGGCTTGGACGGGTCGTCCTTGCAGGCCTCGCACGCTGTATATGAGCCCATATCGAACGTCGTCACGCCATCCGTGCGCTCGGCGCGGGGCGCGCTGAAATGCGTGTTGTCAGCCGTATCGACCTGCAGGCTTTCGATGAAGCCCGCCCTGAAGTCGTCGGTAAGATCGAAACGCTCGGCTCGGGCGACGGTGCCGTTCGTTTCGGTCAGCTTGGCGTGGCCTTCCGCATAAACGCGCGACGTATTCCGGTCGTAAACAACGCGATCCGCCTCCAGCAGGCGCCCCTTATAGAGGATCTGAACCTGGCCGACGGCAGTGACGGTGTTCTTCTTCTCGTCGTAGACCATCTCCCTGGCCTCGACGACCATGCGCTCGCTGGCGCCCTGTGCGGATGCAAGCGAGACAAAGGAGGTCGCGCCGCCTGAAAAGGCGGCGACGCTCGAAAGGAGGGCCGAGATGCGGAGGAGGCGGCGACGCATCAACCGTCCTCCGAGTAAAGAAGAGTAAGCGTGCCCAACATGCTCCCGACGAGCGCAGGTGACCAGGCGGCGACGATGGGAGAGATCATCCCCGCGCCGCCGAGATCGGAGAGAATTTTAGTGACGATGTAAAGCACGAAGCCTGCCACGACGCCACCGGAAAGGGTCTTGGCGACGCCGCCAAAACGAAAGAACCTTAACGAAAAGCTGGCGGCGACCAGGACCATGGCGACGAGGAGGAGAGGACGCGCCAGAAGACTTTGAAGTTGCAGCCTATACTCGGTCGCGTCGAGACCCGCCTCGGCGGTGCGGCTCGTCATCTCCGGCAGATCCCAGAAAGGCGTGCCTTGCGCGGGGGTGGTCGCGGCGGCGGCCTGTTCAGGGGTGAGGTCCGTCGCCAGCATATAAGAGCCGACCTGGCGCGAGGGCTCGCCGGGGGCGCTCACCGTTGCGTCCTTCATCACCCAGACGCCCGGCTCGAGGTGAGCGCTTAGAGCCTCGACCCGCTCGATGAAACCGCCCTCGGCGGAATAGATGTTGGCGCTGACTTCCTTGAGGTCGACGCCTTTGTTGGCGGCCTCGATCGCATGAACGACGGCGAGGCCGTCGACGCCATGCTGGCGCAGCCACACGCTATGATCGATTCGAACGCTCCCCTGACGGCCGAACAGCTCCAGCTCCATCTGGTCCGAGCGCTGCTTCATTTTCGCCGAGAGCGGATTGTAGACCGTCACCGAGACGATCCCGATGAGGAGCGCGACGAGGGCGGGCGGCGCGATAAACTGCCACACCGACATGCCGGCGGCGCGGGCAACGATCAGCTCGAGCTTGCGAGTCAGCTCGACGAAGGTCGCCATCGAACCGAAAAGCACGGCGAAGGGAAGAATCATTTCAGCGGCGGCAGGCACTTTCATGGCGGTCATCAACGCCACCGTCCCCGCCCCAGCCGCTGGGTTGTCGCTCGCGCGACGCAGCATCTCGACAAAGACGACGACGAACATCAGACAAAAAATCGTCAAGAAAATCGCCAGGATGACACGCGTAAAGCGCATGGCGAAATAGCGCGTGATGGTTGCGCCGATCATGGCGCCGCCCCGTCGCGGCGCAGGGCTGAGCGGGCCGGCGCGCGGCTTTGCGTCGTCATCGCCATAGGCCTCGGCTCGCTCCTTCTTCAGCCGCGCGGGGACGCGGCGTTAATCGCTCTTTAAGGATCGCTAGACGCTCCGGATCGACCAGGCAAGCGGCCAGTGGCCCCCGTCGCGCTGACAATTCATTCATTTTTCGAGCGTTGCTTTTCCGCAACGTTCGCATACTCATGACCGATCGCGGCGATTTGGCGGCGCCATTTGACCCGCGCTCTTGGCCGGGATATTGCGCGCCCAATGTTCCTTCAGCGCGGCCAATTTCGGCGTCGCGCGGTCCCTCCAGCGAGGCGCTAATGTCTCTCAATGCAAAACTAGAGGTCCTTTCCTACGATGAAGCGGAAGCCGCCCTGCGCGCGCCCGAGGACGTCTCCCGTTCCCGCACGCTCGTCGTCTTTGCAGGGACCGACCTCGCCATGTCGGATCGCGTGAAGGAATTGCTCAAGGAGGCGCAGGCGCAGATCGGGCGCGCCGCCGCGGCCGCGAAATTCAAGGGCAAGTCGGGCTCTTCGCTGGAGATTCTCGCTCCCGTCGGCGTGCTGGCGAGCCGGCTTCTGCTTATTGGAGTTGCGGCGGGCAATTGTGATGAGAGCGACAAGCCGGCCAAGTTCGACGATTATCTCTCGCTCGGCGGGCAGACTGCGTCCAAGCTCGGACAAGGCGCGGCGGCGGTCGTTCTCTTCGATTTGCCGGAGGCGCCCTCCGAGCCGGCCGCGGCGGCGGCGCAATTCGCGCTCGGGGGCTGGCTGCGCGCCTACAAATTCGACCAGTACAAGACCAAGAAGAAGGACGAGGAGAAGGACGGGCCGGTCGAGATCAAGCTGGGGGTGGCCGACGCGGAAAGCGCCAAATCCCTCGTGGCGGAGGCCGGCAGCACAGCCGAGGCGGTGATTCTCGCCCGCACGCTGGTCAATGAGCCAGCCAATGTGCTCTCTCCGACTGAATTTGCGCGGCGAGCCTCAGAGCTGATGAAACTCGGCGTCGAGGTCGAAATCCTCGACGAGAAGGCCATGGCCGAGCTCGGCATGCGCGCGCTGCTCGGCGTAGGGCAGGGCTCCGACAATGAAAGCCGGCTGGTCGTCCTGCGCTGGAACGGCGGCGAGGCGGGCGCGGCGCCCATAGCCTTTGTCGGCAAGGGCGTCGTTTTCGACACCGGCGGCATTTCGATCAAGCCCGCCGCGTCCATGGAGGATATGAAGGGCGACATGGCCGGCGCGGCCGCCGTCACCGGCGCGCTCTACGCCATCGCAGCGCGTAAGGCCAAGGCCAATGTCGTGGGCGTGCTGGGCATCGTCGAGAACATGCCCGGCGGCAAGGCGCAGCGCCCCGGCGACATCGTCAAATCCATGTCGGGCCAGACGATCGAGGTCATCAACACCGACGCGGAAGGCCGTCTGGTGCTCGCCGACGCGCTCACCTATGTCATCGAAAAGCACAAGCCGGTGGCGATCGTCGATCTCGCCACGCTGACCGGCGCCATTCTCGTTGCGCTCGGCCAGGAATACGCCGGACTCTTCTCCAATGACGACGAGCTTTCGGAGCGCCTGACCAAGGCCGGAACGGCGACCGGCGAGAAGCTCTGGCGCTTCCCCATGGGTCCTTCCTACGACAGGCTGATCGACTCGAAATTCGCCGATATGAAGAACACCGGCGGGCGCCATGGCGGCTCGATCACCGCCGCGCAGTTCCTGGCGCGCTTCGTCGGCAAAACCCCATGGGCGCATCTCGACATCGCCGGCACAGGCATGGGCTCGCCCGCGAGCGACATCAACCAGAGCTGGGGCTCCGGCTTCGGCGTGCGGCTGCTCGACCGGCTGGTGAAGGATTGCTACGAGGGGTGATGGGCGCCGGGACCGCGAGCCGCATCACGCAAATGCAGGCCTGAAAGCTCGCGGTCCCGACGGCTTCTCGCCATGGCGGCGGCAAAGCCTGCGCATTTGTTTTAATTTGAAAACCTTCCACTCTATCCCACCTATCGGCCCTGAGGGAATGCGCGCATTCCCTGTCGATCCGCGCATTCTAAACGGATGCGAGAGAGCGAAAGGAACACCACGATGGAACGCAGCATCGCCGGCCAGAACGTGAACGCCGATTCACTGGCCAGAATCCTGGGCTATATTTTCCTCGCCATCGGGATTCTCGGGTTCTTCCCAAATCCGCTGGTGTCGTGGCGCGGCGTCTTCGACGTCAATGCGGCCCATAACATCATTCATCTTGTCAGCGGCGGCATTTTGTTGGCCGCGCCCTACTACAACTCCTCCGGAATGGCGCTTCGCGTCCTCGGCATCGTCTACGCCATCATCACGATCATCGGCTTCATTTCCTATGACGCGCTGAGCTGGATGGCGATCAACGGGCCGGACAACTGGCTGCATCTCGCGCTTGCGGCGCTGATGATCTGGGGCGGCTACATGCTCCCAGCGGAAGGGACGGACCGCATTACGACCGCGCATATGTGACGAGACCGCGCGCTCGCGCTCGCGTCGCGGCCGCCGGCCGCGGCGCGCGAGCTTGGTGGAGAGGAAAGATGACCGCGCTGCCGGATGATGTGAAGACGGCAATCCTGGAAAAGCTGCGGGAGAGCGGGGTGGATACGTCTCGCATCCTCGTCGAGGTCCATGGCGACGAGGTCACGGTGAAGGGCGCAGTCAACACCCAAGAACAAAAGTCGGCGGCGGAAGAGATTGTCGAGCGCCTTTCGCGGCGCACGAAGCTGCGCTGCGAATTGGAGGTTTCACTTATCTACCAAGCCGAGAAGGACGTCGTCTACGAGGCGAGCGTCGAGTCCTTCCCGGCGAGCGATCCCCCCTCCTGGACGCGATGACGCGATCGCTCAGAGGCGTTGGAAGACGACGACCTCGCCGGCGACGGGGGCGCTCGCTTCAAGCCGTATGGCAGTGACGGCGCGGGCGATGGTGGCAAAGCCCCTTGCGGCGATCGCGGCCACATAGTTGGGATCGTGCGCGAATCTGCCACAGGGGCGCAGCCGGCTGTCGGCGCCGTCGCCGGTTTCGAAGCTCGCGACAAAGAGACCGCCAGGCGAGAGGCGTCGCGCTACTTGTTCAAAGAGCGTCGCAAGGTCGCCGAAATAGACGAACACGTCGAGCACCGTGACGAGATCGAAGCGAGAGTCGCTCGCTTCAAGGTAAGCGCCAGCCTCACTTTCAATCAGCCGGTGATACAGCCCGCGCTGCCTGGCCTTCTCGAGCATCCCGGGTGAAATATCGACGCCGGTCAGCTCTTCGCCGAGCCGCGCCAGGAAGGGGGCGGCAAGACCGGTGCCACACCCCAGGTCGAGCACTTTGCCGAAGGTCCGGCCGGTTTCGGCGAGCAGCTTCTCGCAAATCGAGGGCACGGCGTAGTCCAGCACGCCAATGAGCTGTTCCTCGAAGCATGGCGCAAATTTATCGAAGCAGGCCGTCAAATAGGCGTCGGGGGCGCGGGTGTGCGCCAGGCCTTTCAGCGCGTCGAGATGGTAGCGGATGATAGGGTCGTTTAGCGCGAGTTCGAGCAACGCCTCGGCGAGGCGAATGGCGCCCGCTGTATGACCGAAGCCGCAGAGCGCCTGGAAGGCGTCGCGCAGGACCGTTTCCGTATCCTCTGCATGGCGCCCCGCTATTTTGCCGTATATCTCCAGCGCGGTTCGGACGGGCTGGTCGATCGCCGCGTCGGTGAGCGCGACGCGGGCGTATTTGCGCAGGATGGGCGCTACGTCGGGGAAGCTTATGGCCGCCTTTTCGAAAGCGATGCGCGCTTCCCTGAACTTGCCCAGCATGCGGCGGGCCTCGCCGAGGCAGGCATGGATCGTAGGCGCGGCGCGGTGATCGCAGGCCGCCACGGAAAGCAGGCGCTCGGCGCTCTCGAAGCGGCGCAACTCGAAATGAAGCAGGCCGAGACCCGCGAGCGCCTCGACCGAATTTGGCGCAATGTCGAGCGCGGAGAGAAACGCACTTTCCGCCATTTGCGGATCCCCGAGGGCCTGCGCGGCGTTTGCCAGCGTGAGCCAGGTTTGCAGATGGCGCGGGTCGATCGCGAGCGACGCGGTTAGATGGGGGATGGCGTCAGCCTGCCGGCAGCTCGCGCAGAGAAGGCTGCCAAGATCACTCGCAATTCGCGCGTCGGCCGGCGCGATGCGCGTAGCGCTTTCGAGGAGCTTCGTCGCCTCGGCGAGCTTTCCCGCCGCCCACAAGGTAAGCCCCTGCCGGCGCAACTTCGCCGCCTCCCAGGCGGCGATGTCAAACGGGGTCCCAGCCGGGCGCTGGGAGAAGGCAACGAGTTCGAGGGCCATCCGATCGCGTACCTGTTTAAGGAGAAAACCTCCTGAGCATCGAACGCCAATCTGGCGCGGGGCTGGTTGGGGCAAGGCGGGTCTTGCGTGGCGCGCCCGAAACGGCCATCAAAGGCTTCGCCGCCGGTCGCGAGAGGGGCCAATGGTCGACGTCTCTTTCTACCACCATCAGACCCTTAGAATCGAAGACACGCTGCCGACCTTGCTGGAGCGCTCGCTGGCGTGCGGCTGGCGGGTCGTGGTGCAGGCGACGAGCGAAGCCCAGCTCGATGCGCTCGACCAGCGCCTTTGGTCCTACAGGCCGGAAAGTTTTCTGCCGCACGGGAGCAAGCGGGATTCATCTCCCGAGACGCAGCCGATCTACCTCACCTGCGAAGAGGACAATCCCAATCGCGCCGACGTGCGCTTCTTCGTGGGCGGCGCCCATATCGCGCCCGTTCTCGCGGGCGAGGCCGCGCCGACAGAGAGAGCTGTGCTGCTCTTCGACGGCGAGAACCCTGACGAGCTCGCCAACGCCCGCGCGCAATGGAAAGAGCTGCGCGACGCCGGCCAGACGCTCGTCTATCAGCAGCAGGACGACAGCGGCCGCTGGGTCGAGAAGGCGCGCGAACCGAAGGCAAAAGCATGAGCGAGGATTTCGCCGAAAGACGCGCGCGCGCAAGAGAGCGGCTCGACGCCATCGATCCCCATAAGCGCCAGGGCGGCGTTGCCGCCGACCCGCATCGCCGCGAATGGTTCGAGGCGGTCTATGAACTTGCCGGCGACGACCCGGCCGGCGTGCCCTGGGCCAATCTCACGCCGCATCCCTTGCTGACGCAATGGCTAGAGGCGCGCTCGCTCGCGGGGCTTCGCGCGCTCGATGTTGGCTGCGGGCTCGGGGATAATGCAGAGGCGCTCGCGAAGGCGGGGGCGCAGGTCACGGCCTTTGATCTCGTGCCGCGCGCGGTGGAATGGGCGAAGCGCCGCTTTCCACACAGCGCTGTGCAATATCAAGCGGCCGACCTTTTTCAAGCGTCGGCCGAATGGCGCGGCGCTCTCGACCTCGTCCATGAACTCTATACATTGCAGGCATTGCCGGAGGCGCTGCTGCCACAAGCTGCGCGGGCGCTCGCGTCCTTCGTGGCGCCGGGCGGAAGCTTGCTTGTCATTGCGCGAGCCCGTGACGAAGGAGAGCAGATCCCGGGTCCGCCGTGGCCCTTGGCGAAATCCCAAATAGAGTCGGTTGCGGTCGACGGCTTGCGTGTCGTCTCGTTGGAGGACGTTCCTGCAAGCCAAGGTCTTGTGCGTCACTGGCGTGTGGAGTTTCGCAAGTGAGCGCGCCGCTGCTCTCAATCGAAGGCGTTACAAAGAAATACGGCGCCATCGTCGCGCTCGATGGCGTCAAGCTTGACGTCGGCGCCGGCGAATTCTTCGCGCTGCTCGGTCCCTCGGGCTGCGGCAAGACCACGCTCATGCGCAGCATCGCGGGCTTCGAGACTCCGGACAGCGGCGCGGTGAGGCTGCGTGGCGAGGATCTTGCCGGCGTGCCGCCTCATCGCCGGCCCGTGAATATGATGTTCCAGTCCTATGCGCTCTTCCCGCATCTCGACGTTTTCGAGAATGTCGCCTTCGGTCTGCGCCGGAAGGGCGAAAAGGAAGGCGCCATCCGTGCGCGGGTGAGCGAGCTCTTGGAGATGACGCAGCTCGCGCCCTTCGGCGCGCGGCGCATCAACGAACTTTCAGGCGGCCAGCGCCAGCGCGTCGCGCTTGCGCGCGCGCTGGCGCCGAAGCCCGCGTTGCTGCTCCTCGACGAGCCGCTGGGCGCGTTGGATCGGAAGCTTCGTGAGGAGACGCAGTTTCAGCTCAAGGAAATCCAGCGCAAGACCCGGACGAGCTTTGTGATCGTCACGCACGATCAAGACGAGGCGCTGGCGCTTGCCGACCGCGTCGCAGTAATGCGCGGGGGAAGAGTGGAGCAGATCGCTTCGCCGATTGACATCTACGAAAGGCCGGCGACGCGCTTCGTCGCGGGCTTTGTGGGCGAGACCAATTTCGTCGAAGGCGTCATCGCGCGTGACGATGGCCTCGCGTTCGCTACCACATTCGGGCGCCTGCCGCGCGCGCAGTGCGCGCTTCCCGAAGGCGCGCGCGCGACGCTGAGCATCAGGCCGGAGCGCATCGAGGTCGCGCGGGAAGGGCAGGGTATCGCGGGCCGCGTCGAAGATTACGTCTTTCGTGGGGAATATACGCTGCTGCGCGTGCGCGTTGCGCCGGATGTCGTGCTGCGCGTCGGCGCCTATGACGGGCGTTTTGCAATCGGCGACGATGTGAAGCTCACGATCGCGCCCGAGGCAGGCGTTCTTTTCGCGGCGGCGGCATGAGCACGCTTTCGCACAATCGTCACAACCTCACCCTGAAGAGGCCGCGAAGCGGCCGTCTCGAAGGGTCGTCCTTCGAGACGCGCGCTCCTCAGGATGAGGGCGCTGTATCCGGGCCTTTGCCATGATGCGGCAGCGCCGGCTTTCGCTTGGACAACGGCTCACGCTTGCGATCCCCTATCTTTGGATCGCGGCCTTCTTCCTCGCGCCGATGCTGCTCATCGCGAAAATCTCGCTGTCGCACGCGGTGCTGGCGCGCCCGCCTTACGAGCCGCGCTTTCTGTCCTCCGATACGCTCGCCGATATCTGGGCCAAGGCGCAATCTTTCACCTTCGACAACTATCGCGCGCTCGTCGCCGACAGCCTTTACTTCGACTCCTATGTTTCCTCGCTAGCGATCGCAGGCGTCTCGACGGTCGCGACGCTTCTCGTCGCCTATCCCTTCGCGCTCGCCATGGCGCGCGGCCCACGCCAATGGCGGCCCTTCCTGATTGGCCTGGCTGCGGCGCCTTTCTGGACGAGCTTTCTTATTCGCGTGTACGCCTGGATAGCCTTGTTGAAGGACGAGGGTCTGATCAACAATGCGCTGATGGCCTTGGGTTTGATCGACGCGCCTTTGCAGATGTTTGCGACGACCGGGGCCGTCGTTGTCGGCATCGTCTATTCCTACCTGCCTTTCATGCTGCTGCCGATCTACGCCGCGTTAGAAGGGCAGGACCCGAGCCTGCGTGAAGCCGCCGCTGATCTCGGCGCCTCGCCGCTGCAAGTATTCTTGCGCGTCACATTGCCGCTCTCGCGCGACGGTGTGGTCGCCGGCGCCTTGCTCGTCTTTATTCCCGCTGTTGGCGAATTCGTTATCCCCGACCTTCTCGGGGGCTCGGACACGCTGATGATCGGCCGCACGTTGTGGAACGACTTTTTTGCGAACCACGATTGGCCTGCGGCGTCCGCCGCGGCCATAGCGCTCGTCGTCATTCTCCTCGCGCCATTGCTCCTGTGGGAGCGCGCGCGGCTCCGAGAAGAAGAGGGCCGCCGATGAGCAGGTTTGCGCGCTTCGGCGTTCTCGCCGCCGGCTTTACTTTCCTCTATGCGCCGATCGTCATTCTCGCGGCGATGAGCTTCAACGCCTCGCGCTTGGTCTCGGTCTGGGGCGGCTTTTCGACCAAATGGTATGCGGCGCTCCTCGAAAACGAGCCGCTGATCGCATCGGCCAAGATCAGCTTTGCTGCCGCCGTCCTTTCGGCGGCCATCGCAACATTTCTGGGCCTTCTCGCAGGCGTCGCGCTCGCGCGGTTCAGGGCTTTCCACTCGCGCATGCTTTTCTTCGGCGCGGTACATGCGCCGCTCGTCCTCCCCGAGGTCGTGCTCGGCCTTGCGCTGCTTTCCTGCTTCGTTGCGTTTGGAATCGGGCGCGGCTTTGCGACTCTCGTCGTCGGCCATGTGACCTTGACGATGTGCTTCACCACGGTCGCGCTTCTTGCCGCCCTGCGCGGGTGCGATCCGACGCTCGAAGAGGCGGCGATGGACCTCGGCGCGACGCCCGTGCAGGCTTTCGCCTTGGTCGCGCTGCCGCAGATTGCTCCGGCCGTCGCCAGCGCCTTCCTCCTTGCCTTCACTCTTTCTCTCGATGACCTCGTGATCGCGAGCTTCGCCACCGGCCCCGGCGCCACGACGCTGCCGATGCGCATCTATTCCCAGGTGAGACTTGGCGTCTCGCCGCAGATCAACGCCATCTCGACCCTGCTGCTGGGCATGGTCGCCTTGGCGCTGGGCGGCTCCGCGCTCGTCATGCTGCTAGGCAAGCGCCGGGGGCTGTGAAAGTCGATCCGCAGCGCCACATACGCTGCATGGCCTCCCGCTGGTTTGCTTCCCTGCCTAATCTCATCACCCTTGGCAGGCTGGTCTTGACGCCGGCCATCATCGGCATGGTCATCGACGAGAAATGGGGCGCCGCCTTTGCCCTTTTCGTGGTCGCAGGCATATCCGACGCTCTCGACGGCTGGCTGGCCAAGACCTACCATTTGCAGTCGGATCTTGGCGCGGTGCTCGATCCGCTCGCCGACAAGGCGCTGATCATCTCCATCTATGTGTCGCTGGCGGCTGGCGGCAGTCTACCGGTCTGGCTCGCCATACTCATCGTCTCGCGCGACGCGCTGATTTTGGGCGGCGTGCTCGTGGCCTGGTTTCTTTCCCGCCCGATCAAGATCAAGCCGCATTTTTCCTCGAAAATCACAACCGTTGTCCAAATCGTTCTGGCTTCCGTCATATTGGCTGGGCAAGCTTATGGCGCGCGGGCGGAGGCGCTGGAAGACCTGCTTATCGCGAGCGTCGCTGCATTGACCATCGCTTCCGCAAGCGTCTATCTGTGGCTCTGGGTCCAGCATATGAGGCCTTGAGGATGTGGAAGCAGAAGAGGCCGGACGCCCCTCGCGCCGAAGACGCGCGCGGGCGGGGAAATTTTGCTTCGACGGCGCCGGAGTCTGCAGAAGCGGAGGCGATGCGCCGCGCCCCCGTTAAATGGGCGGGCTTGAGCCTGGAGCGCCAGCTGTGGCTCTGGGCGGCGACGCTTCTTGTCCTCGCCGGCGTTCTCTATGTGCTGAGCCCGGTTCTCGCGCCTTTTGTCGCAGGCTCGGCGCTCGGCTATCTGCTCGACCCGATCGCCGATCGCCTGCAGCGTTGGGGCTTATCCCGCCTCGGAGCGGCGCTGCTGCTGCTCTCGATTTTCGTCGCCTTGGTCGTGACGGCGCTCGTCGTGCTGTTGCCGATCTTCGCCCACCAGCTCACGGGCTTTATTGCCGCGCTGCCCGGCTATCTGCAGACGCTGCACGGCCTGGCCACCGACTGGAGTGGGCGGCTTTCCAACGACTATCTCAAGGAATTCCTGGAGAAATACGGCTTGGCCGATGCGGGCGCCAGTCTCGATGTCCAGAAATATTTCAGCGACCTCGCGAGCCAGGGCGCTTCTTACGCCGGCGATTTCCTCAAATCCCTCCTTTGGCGCGGCTACGCGCTCATCAATGTGATTTCTCTCCTTGTTATCACCCCCGTCGTCGCCTTCTACATGCTGCTCGACTGGGACAATATGGTGAGGGTCATCGACGACCTCGTGCCGCCCCGGCATCGAGACGACGTGCGGGCGCTCGCGCGCGACATCGACCGCGCGCTTGCGGGCTTCGTGCGCGGCCAGTCTCTCGTCTGCCTCTTTCTCGGCCTGTGGTATGCGCTGGGCCTCTCGGCGATCGGCCTGAATTTCGGATTTCTGATCGGCGTCATCGCGGGCTTCTTGAGCTTCATCCCCTATGTCGGGACGCTCACGGCCCTGATTTTCTCCATCATCATCGGCATCGTTCAGGCCTGGCCGCAGATCGATCTGCCTCTGGAAGCCCTGGTCATCGTGTCGCTCGGCCTGATCCTCGACGGCTATGTTCTCTCGCCCCGACTTGTGGGCGCCTCGGTGGGGCTGCATCCAGTGTGGATCATGTTCGCGCTGCTCGCCTTCGGCGCGCTCTTCGGCTTCACGGGGTTGATCGTCGCGGTTCCCGCGGCGGCGGCGCTGGGCGCGCTCATGCGCTTCCTCGCGCGTCGTTATCGCGCCAGCGCGCTCTACCGAGATTCGCCATACGCGCAAGACCGGGCGTAGGGGTCCATGGTTGAGGGCAAGCCGACGCAGCTTCCGTTGGATCTGCCGCTCGAGCCGCGGTTCGGCCGCGAGGATTTTCTCCCGGCTCCCTCCAACGAGGCGGCGCTCGCCATGGTCGAGCGTTGGCCGGATTGGCCCGACCGCATTCTGACGCTCATCGGGCCGCCTGGTTGCGGGAAGAGCCACTTGCTCTCGATTTTTGCCGAGCGCTGCGCTGCGCTTTGCATAGATCCGGATAAGCTCCCGGCGCTCGAGAGCCTTGTCGCCGCCTCGCCCGAGGGCATCGCAATAGACGACATCGACCGCGTGGAGGACGAGACGGCGCTCTTCCATTTGCTCAATTTTGCCTGGGAGCACCGCATATACGTGCTGATGAGCGCTCGGCGGCGACCGACCGCCGCGGAGGTTTCTCTGCCAGACCTCTTGTCGCGCCTGCGCCGGGCGCCGATGGTGGAAATCGGGGTCCCGGACGACGATCTGATGTGCGCCGTGCTGGGAAAGCTTTTTCGAGATCGCCAGCTTCTCATTGAGCCCCCGGCCTTGGCCTATGTCGCGTTGCGGTTGGAGCGCTCGCTCGATGCGGCCCGGGCTTTCGTCGCGGCCCTGGATCGCGAAGCGCTCGCTCAACGCCGACCAGTCACGCGGGCGCTCGCTGCACAGGTGATGGAGGCTTTCGCCGTGTCTTCTGCCGATAGGGATGAGTAAGCGATAGGCAGCAGTTTTAGCCCTGCTGCGGGCAGGGCAATTGTGGCATTATGGGGAAAACAGGAAAGCGGCATGACAGCTAATACTCAGGCAAAGGGCGAGCGAGCCTCGACGGCCGTCGAGGCCGCGACGATCGAGGTGATGGACCGGGCGGATTCCATCCTGGAGCGCCCCGAAGAATTGGCGCTCTCCCCACGTCGTTTCATCAATCGCGAGCTTTCCTGGCTCGAATTCAACCGCCGCGTTCTGGAGGAGGCTTCGAACAAGAATCATCCGCTGCTCGAGCAGCTGCGCTTCCTCTCCATATCGGCGAACAATCTCGACGAGTTCTTCATGGTCCGGGTCGCGGGCCTCCGGGGCCAGCTCCGTTCCGGGCTAACCGCCGTCTCTCAGGACGGCCTCACGCCTTCCGAGCAACTCGCCAAAATCAATGAGCGGGTGGTGCTGCTCACCAATGAGCAGCTGCGGCGTTGGCGCGAGCTGCGCCGCGAGATCGAGGAAGTTGGCATCGTCATTGTCGAGCCCTCCGACGTCTCCAAGGCCGATCGCGAGTGGCTGGAGGATTATTTTCTCAGCCGCATTTTTCCGGTGCTGACGCCGCTTGCCGTCGATCCGGCGCATCCGTTCCCTTTCATTCCCAACCTGGGCTTCACGCTGGCTCTGGAGCTGGTGCGGCCGGGCGACCGCAAAACCCTGCAGGCCCTCGTGCGCCTGCCGCCGAAGATCGAGCGCTTCGTGCGCCTGCCTAATCACGGAGGCGCGCGTGAGCGCTTCATGCTGCTCGAGGCGCTGATCGCGATGAACGCCCAGCGGCTCTTTCCCGGCTATCTGCCGCGCGGGCAGGGGCTCTTCCGCGTGATTCGCGACAGCGATCTCGAAGTCGAGGAAGAGGCGGAAGATCTGGTGCTCTACTTCGAGACGGCGTTGAAGCGCCGGCGTCGCGGGTCCGTCATTCGCCTCGAGGTCGCGACCGATATGCCGGAGTCCCTTCGGGCGCTGGTCGCCGACGAGTTGGACGTCGCGCAGAGCGAAACCTTCGAGATCGACGGCATGCTCGCCTTGAACGATCTCTCGGAGCTCGTCGCGCTCGACCGGCCCGACCTGAAATTCGAGCCCTATAATCCGCGCTTCCCGGAGCGAGTGCGGGACAATGGCGGCGATTGCTTTCTTGCGATCAAGCAGAAGGATCTAGCGGTCCATCACCCCTATGAATCCTTTGACGTCGTGGTGCAGTTCCTCCAGCAGGCGGCGCGCGATCCGAATGTCATCGCCATCAAGCAGACGCTTTACCGCACCTCCAACAACAGCCCGATCGTGCGTGCGCTCGCCGAGGCGGCGGAGGCCGGCAAGTCCGTGACGGCGCTCGTCGAACTGAAGGCGCGTTTTGACGAGGAGGCCAATATCCGCTGGGCCCGGGACCTGGAGCGCGCCGGCGCGCAGGTGGTCTTCGGCTTCATCGAGCTCAAGACGCATGGCAAGCTGTCCATGGTCGTGCGCCGCGAGGGCTCGGGGCTCGCCACCTACTGCCACATCGGCACGGGCAATTATCACCCTGTCACCGCTCGCATCTACACCGACATCTCGGTCTTCACCGCCGATCCGGTCATCGGCCGCGACGTGTCGCGCATCTTCAATTACATCACCGGCTATGCCGAGCCCGCTGGGCTCGAGCGCATGGCCGTCTCGCCGATTTCGCTGAAGAAAAGACTGCTCGAACATATCGAGCAGGAGATCGAGTTCGTGAAAGCCGGAAAACCCGGCGCCATCTGGCTGAAATGCAACGCCCTGGTCGATCCCGAGATCATCGACGCCCTTTATTTGGCGTCCCGGGCCGGGGTCTCGATCGACTGCGTCGTTCGCGGCATCTGCTGTCTGCGTCCGGGCGTTCCGGGTCTTTCGGACAATATCCGCGTCAAGTCGATTGTGGGGCGGTTTCTGGAGCATGCCCGCGTCTATGCTTTCGGCGGCGGCCATTCGCTGCCGCATCCGCGCGCGCATGTCTATATCTCTTCTGCCGATCTCATGCCGCGCAATCTCGACCGCCGCGTCGAAGTGCTGCTGCCGATCGCCAACCCGACTGTTCATCAGCAGCTCTTGGACCAGATCATGCTCGCCAATCTCATCGACAATGAGCAGAGCTACCGGGTCCTTCCCGACGGCTCTTCCCAGCGCATTGCGCCCGCAGTGGGCGAGGAGCGCTTCAACGCCCACAAATATTTCATGACGCATCCCAGCCTTTCGGGCCGCGGCAAGTCTCTCAAGGACTGGAGGCCGCGATCGCTGCTGAAACGCAAGCAAGATGTTTAAGAGCATCCTGCGTCCCCAGCGGGTCGCCCAGCCCGCGCCGAGTTCGACGCGCCCGGTCGCCATCGTCGACATCGGCTCGAACTCCGTGCGCCTCGTCGCCTATCAGGCGCTTTCTCGCGCCCCGACGCCGATATTCAATGAAAAAGCCATGTGCGCACTGGGCAAGGGCGTCGTCACCACCGGCCGGCTGCCCGAGGAGGGCGTCGACAAGGCGCTGAAGGCTCTGCGCCGTTATCGCGCCCTTTGCGACACAATGGGCGTCCTCGATATCGAGGTTATCGCGACGGCCGCCGCGCGCGACGCCCAGAATGGCCCCGCCTTTATCGCCGCCGCGCGCGCGGCCATCGGACGCGAGATTTCCTTGCTCTCCGGCAAACGCGAGGCGGAGCTTTCGGCGCTCGGCGTCGTCTCTTCCGTGCATGAGCCGGATGGCGTCGTCGGCGATCTCGGCGGCGGTTCGCTCGAGCTCATCGACGTCAAGGGGGATCATCTCGGCAAGGGCGTGACCCTGCCGCTGGGCGGGCTCGCCTTGATGGACGCCTCCCGGCATTCGCAGCGTGAGGCCACGAGACTTGCGCGCAAGGCCATCGCCGACGCCAAGCCCCTGGAGCATCTCAGGGGGCGCGTTTTCTACGCGGTGGGCGGCACATGGCGTTCGCTGGCCAAGCTTCACATGCGCCAGCGCAATTATCCGCTCGGCGTCATGCACAATTACCGCATCCAGACCGGTGAGGCGGCGGATTTTGCCGCGCTTGTCGAACATATCGACAGCGCGGCGATCGAGGACATTAACATCGTGTCCGCCGCGCGCCGGCCGCTTCTATCTTACGGCGCGATCGTGCTCGACGAGATCATTCGGCGCGCCAGGCCGCGCGAGATCGTGATCTCGGCGGCAGGCGTGCGCGAGGGCATGTTATTCGAACGCCTGTCAGAAGCCGAGCGCAAGGTCGATCCGCTGCTTTCCGCCTCGCGCGAGCTCGAAACATTGTTCTCGCGCGCGCCCGGCTATGGCGACGAGCTGATCGCTTGGACCGACGCCTTCCTGGCTTCGACCGATGTCGACGAGACGCCCGAGGAGAAGCGCTTGCGGCACGCCGCCTGCCTCCTTTCCGACATTGCCTGGCGGGCGCACCCGGAATATCGCGCGCAGCGGGCGATGAACATCGTGACGCACGGGCCCTTTGTGTCGGTCGATCATCCGGGACGCGCCTTCCTCTCGCTCGCCATTGTGATGCGCCACGAAGGGCCTGACGGGGGCGGGGGGATCGGCATGGTGCGGAGCCTGCTGACGACGCGCCTCTTCGCGCGCGCGCGCCTGCTCGGCGCGGCGATGCGGACGGCCTATCTGCTCTCGGCTTCCATGCCGGGCGTCCTGCCGCGAACGCGCCTTCTAGCAAAAGATGGGCTGCTGTCTCTCTACCTGCCGGCCGATTACACAGACCTTGCGAGCGACCGCGTGTCGAACCGGCTGAAGGCGCTCGGGCGGCTTCTCGGGGTCGACGCGGCGATAGCAATAGGGGGGGCGTAGCGCGCTTTCCGCTCGCATGGAATCATGCGAGCGAGCGCTTTTTTTCTGGAGCGCATCCTGCAAAAGTCGAGCAACTTTGCGGGAGGCGCTCTAGCCGGGCAACGATCGCGTCAAGCGCTGGGGGCCGCTGGCATAAACGCATCCGAGCGTATGGCCTTCAGGCTCGCGCCGGCCATGAAGAGATCGCGCTTCAGTCGCTTCACGAGGTTTTCGCCGCCGCAAAGGAAAAAAGCGGAATCCGCGGCGCTCGGCGCTTCGGCTTCGAGCGCCAGCGCGGCCACGTCGCCTCCGGCGTCCAGGGCGGCGGGGATATAGACGAAATGGCCGTGGGCCTTCGCGAGGGCGCGAAGCTCGTCAGCCAAGTAGAGCCCGTTGGCGCCGCGGGCTCCGTGGTAGAGGCGGATTGGCCCACGATGCCCCCGCTGAAGCGCGTCGCGTAAGACGCCATACAGCGGCGCTAACCCTGTGCCGGCGCCGATCAGCGTCAGGGGCTGATCTTTGTTCACGCCTTCATAAAAGCAGCTCCCGCGCGGTCCGGCGATATGCAGCTTGTGGCCCGGACGAAGGCCATCCGTCAAACGTCGGCTCATGCGACCGTTGGGGTGCAGGCGAATATGCATCTCGAGGAAAGCGTCTTCCTCGGGGTGGCTTGCGAGTGAATAATGGCGGCCGAGACCGGGCTCGGCGATCAGCTCAAGAAATTGGCCCGGTCTGTAGGCAAAAGAGCCGGTCTCGATCCGCAGCCGCACGATATCGTCTGCAAGCGGCTCGATTTCCCGAATGGCCGCCTCCTGAGGCGCGCCGGCGTCGTCGGGCAGGGCAATTATCATGGGCGCCGTCGGACGGCAAATACAGGGCAGAAAGAAACCTTGCGCCTTCTGCGCCTCGGTAAGGCCGTTCTGCGATTCGACCGGCGGTCTGCCCTCCGTTGCGCGCAGCATGCAGGTCTGGCACTGACCGGCGCGGCAGGAGTGCGGCGGCTCGAGCCCCGCGCGAAGCAGGGCGTCGAGGACGGTCTCGCCCGGTGCTGTTTCCACCGGGCGATCCTTGAACGAAAGCGCGACCAAGGCGCGTCAGCGGTTGAGCACGTCGTTGCGCACGGAGTTCGCGAGCGCTTCGACTTCCTTCACTTCCTTTTCGGCAACGCCGAGCTGGCGAAGCGTGCTAGAGAGGTCCTCCAGGACCGCATCGACATGGGAGTCATTCAGGCCCTTTTCGACAAGGCGCTTGTGAGCGT
Source organism: Methylocystis sp. (assembly GCA_024506175.1). Classification (GTDB taxonomy): domain Bacteria; phylum Pseudomonadota; class Alphaproteobacteria; order Rhizobiales; family Beijerinckiaceae; genus Methylocystis. Next base: position 13,346 of record JAMBEQ010000185.1, on the reverse strand, counting down.
TGCGCATGTCGAGGCCCGAGTAATTGTTGGGGCCGCCGAAAGCCATTGTCAGGAAGGACTTTTGCTTTGCGATTTGCTGGTCCATATCCACGCCTTCGAAAAAGCGTGCGATACGCCCATCGGCGAGAACCTTGCGGTAAAAGAGCTCAACGGCGGCGTTGACTGCGTTCTCACCGCCGAGACGTTCGTAGAGGTTGGACATGGTGTTTTCTCCCCAAAGAAGTATTTTTGTTGCATCTTTTTGTAGCCAACTCTCTCGAACTTCGCAATGGGACCACAGATGCGGCTGACAATGCATAGCGACCTTTCATTTAAGGCGCTGATTTTTCTTGGTGTTGCTGGTGACGATGGCGCCACGATCGCGCAAATCGCGTCCGCTTTCGCCGTTTCAGAGCACCATCTTCGCAAGGTGGCGCAGGAACTTGCGCGGTTGAAGCTGGTTCAGGCGACTCGCGGCCGAAGTGGAGGGCTGAGACTCGCCGTCTCGCCGGCGGACGTCACGGTCGGCGGGTTACTGCGACAGTTCGAACCCGAGCTTGCGGTTTCCGAGTGCCTGGGTGCGGGACAGAAAGGTTGCGCGATTTTCGGCGTCTGCGGGCTTCAGCAGGTATTCAACGAATCGCTGAGCGCGCTGTTTTCTGTGCTGGATCGCTATACGCTGGAAGATGTGCTGAAATCCTCAAAGGGCGTCGCAGCCAAACTCGGACTCGAGGCCGCGCCGCCGCCAGTGTGAGCGTGGCGGATCAGCGCCCGGACGACAGCGCCAGGCGGTCGACCCGGATCACATTCATGGCCTCGGCGCTATAGAGGCAGGTGAAGCGCGAGGATTTGCCGTCGGCGTCGTCCACGAAAGCCGCGCGGCCCGGCTCGACCGTGAACTCTACCCGGGTCGGCGACCCGCCCTTGGTCTCCAAATCCCTGTCCGCGATCATCAACGTCAGCCGACAGGCGCCATTGACCGGCTGGAAATAGCTCACGACATGCGCGCCCCCGGCGTCTAGGCTTGCAGCCATCAGCGGCCTCATCGTTGTCTCGGACCAGGTTTCTGTGGCGGACACGGGCGTCGCAGCCGCCAGGGCCAGGGCGCCGCCGAGCGCCATCGCGATATTCCGCGTGTTCATGATCTATCCCTTTCTTCTACCGCTCGGGAGGGACGCTGAACTCAGCCGCTCGAAGCCAGGTTGGCTGTCTTCCAACCTGCCTTCCTCCTTCGCAGAGGCAAAGATATACTGCGCTGCAGCATTTTCAATGGTGCGTCGCCAGAAAAGTCCGTATAGCGCTGATATTAGTTTGGAAAGGTCTCGCTAATCAGCCGCGCTGCGCCGCGCCAGGCCCTCATTTCTGGTCACGTGCATCGCGCGCGCCCGAGTGTCGCATGTGAAGGAAACGGAGCCGCCAGGGTTCGCCTGCAGCCGCGCCACCGCGCCGGAGGCGACGACGAACTCGACGTGCGAGACATTCGAGGCCTCGTCGTCCCCGACTTCCACGATCGCCAGAATGAGCCGGCAATGGCCGCCGCTGTCGAGGAAGTAGCCGACGACATGCTTGACGCCCACATCGAAGCTCGCAGCTCGCATCGGGGCCAACTCGAAGCTCGCCTTCTCGGCCCTAGCCGGCGTCGCCAAGGCGAAAATAGCTAAGGAGCCCAGCGCCAGCGCTCGGAAATCCCTTTGCCTCATGGCTTTTCCCTCCATCGCCGACGTTCGAGCGCATGGCTCTGCGCCTGACGGGCGTACGGGAGCCATCGCGTCCCGGCCGCATCCTTCGCGGCGCAAGAGGGCTAGTTAGGGCGCAGGCAGGAAATGTCAGCCTGAGGCCGACGCTTCGGCGCGAGATTGGGCGGAAGCTTCAGCCTGCGAGGAAGGCGCGGATTCGGCGGGTTCCGCCTCCTGCCAGTCAAAAGTGACGACTTTGCCATCCTCGACAGCGAGAGCGAGGCGGCCACGCTTCAGCTCAAGCGCCTTTTCGCCGAAAATCACGCGCCGCCAGCCTCTCAAGGCCGGGACATCGGCGCGGTCGTCATTGGCGATGGCTTCGAGGTCTTCGACAGTCGCGATCATTTTCGCGGCGACGCCGGTTTGTTCGGTCACCTGACGCAGCAGAACCTTCAGCAGCTCGACCGTCGCCCCGTTGGAGCCGCGCCGCTCCCGCTCGATGCGTGGGATGCCCGCGGGGTCACGGGCGAGGCCGCGCTCGACGGCCGCGAGAATGTCCGCGCCGGCGCGGGAACGCTCCATGCCTTTGGGGAAGGAGCGCAGATTCGCCAGCGCCTCCGGGCTGCGCGGGGCAGCCTGGGCGACCTCGACCAGCACGTCGTCCTTGAGAACGCGCGAACGGGGCACGTCCCGGCTTTGAGCCTCGGCCTCCCTCCAGGCGGCCAGCTCCATCAGCACTGCGAGATCGCGGGGCTTGCGGGCGCGGTGACGCAGGCGCTCCCAGGCGTTCTCCGGGCTCTGCTCATAAGTGGCCGGCGAGGTGAGCGTCTGCATCTCATCGGCCAGCCAGTCGAGCCGGTTCGAGCGCTCGAGCCGCGCGCGCAAAGTCGTGTAGATGTCGCGCAGGTGCGTGACGTCGGCGATGGCGTAGTCGATCTGAGCCGCCGAAAGCGGGCGCCGCGACCAGTCAGTGAAACGCGAGGACTTGTCGAGATTTGCGCGAGTGATCGCCTTGACGAGCTCCAGATAGGACGCCTGTTCGCCAAAGCCGCAAACCATTGCCGCGACTTGCGTGTCGAAAAGCGGCGACGGAATGAGGCGCGCCAACCGCCAGATGATCTCGAGATCCTGCCGCGCCGCGTGGAATACTTTTACGACGTCGGGGTTGGCCATCAATTCGAAAAAGGGCGAAAGGTTAATCCCTTCTGCAAGCGTGTCGATCGCAATGGCCTCCTGCGGCGATGCGATCTGAATCACGCAAACTTTCGGCCAGAAGGTCGTTTCGCGCAAAAATTCCGTGTCGACAGTCACGAAGGGGTGACGCGAAAAGCGGGCGCAGACGGCGGCGAGTTCGTCGGTAGTGGTCAAAAGGCTCATCGAGCGCCAGTTTAATCAGTTTTGCTTGAAGGAAGAAGTGTTTTCAGCAGTTATGCACGCTCGACGATCACGGCTGTGCCGTAGGCGAGAACCTCGGTGACCCCATCCATGATTTCATTCGCGTCATAGCGCATGCCAATAATGGCGTTGGCGCCGGCGTCGGCGGCATGCGCGCACATGTGGTCAAAGGCCTCCTGCCGCGTCGCTTCAGCCAGATTGACGTAAACGGAAAGCTTCCCGCCGAAGATCGTTTGGATGCCGCCGAAGAAATTGCCAACCACCGATCGCGAGCGGACCGTAATGCCGCGGACGAGGCCGAGATGGCGGACGACGCGATATCCCGAGATTTCGTTCGTCGTTGAAACGATCATTTGTTCCTCCGAGCCATTCGATTCGCGCTGCCAAGCAGCCTAACGGTCCCTGCGTCGGGCGCAAATCGCGCGGTATTCCCGGTTGCGGCGCGCCGCGCGCCGAGTAGGATCAGGCAGCCCCTCTGACGTTACGGAGCAAATCCGACACATGGTTTTCAATCCTATCAGGGTTTCCAATCCGATCAGCGTCGCTCGGGCGGCGGCGAGCTTCGCGCTTTGTACATGCCTTTTCTCCGGCGCCGCCGCTCTTGAGGCGCAATCTGAGACCAGCCCAGGCTGGAAGCTCTGCCGTTCGAGCAGTCCGGATGAACGCATTGCCGGCTGCTCGGAAATCATTGCCGCGGTCGGCAAGGAATCGAAGCACAATCAGCTCGCGGCCTATGTGAACCGGGCGGGCGCCTATCAGGCCAAGGGCGACTTCGCCCACGCCATCGAGGACTATACGAAGGCGCTCGAGGTCGACCCTGCGTCCGCGGTTGTCCTGCTCGCGCGCGGGGCCGCGCAGCACGCCAAAGGCGATCTCGACGCCGCCATCGCCGACTATGACAAGGTCATAGAGAAGGACAAGAAAAGCGTCGCCGCGCTGATGGCCCGCGCCTCGGCCTGGCGCGCAAAAGGCCACGCGGAGAAAATGCTCGCCGACCTCAATCAGGCGGTCGAATTCGAAAAGAAATCCCCTGCGCCGCTCGCGGCGCGCGCCGGCTACTATCACGCAAAGGGGGATCACGAACGGGCCATCGCGGATTATTCAGCGGCGCTGAAGCGCGATCCGGGGCTCGTCTCCGCCCTTATCGGGCGCGGCGGCTGCTATTACGCCAAGGCCGATTACGACAAGGCGCTCGCGGATTTCGAGGCGGCGGCGAAGGCCGACCCGAAAAACCCGACCGCGCTCCTCGACCGCGCCAACGCCTGGCGGGCCAAAAAGGACTTCGAGCGCGCCAAGGCGGATTATGAAGCGGCGCTGGCGGCGAAGCCCGACCTCGCCGCTGCGAAAAAGGGCGTGGAGGATATGGCGAAGATCATCGCCAAGAAGAGGGCGGGCGGTCCTGCGCCAGCGGACGCGGCGCCGGCGGCGACTGAGCACGAGCATAACTGAGGCCGCTCCTGGAAAAGGTCCGGAGGGGCGCTTTAAAGCCCCTCGACCGCAGCTAGCACTTCCTCAACGTGTCCGGGGACCTTCACCTTTCGCCAGATCCTCGCGACCCGGCCCTCGGCGTCGATCAGGAAGGTCGAGCGCTCCACGCCCATATATTTGCGGCCATACATGCTTTTCTCGACCCACACCCCATAGGCCGAGAGCGTCGCCTTCGTCTCGTCGGCGGCGAGCGGAAAGCCGAGCTCATATTTGGCGCGGAATTTGTCGTGGCTTTTGGGCGAATCTGGCGACATGCCGACAATGACCGCGCCCGCTTTGGCGAATTTGTCGCGAAGGGCGTTGAATTCGATCGCTTCTTTGGTGCAGCCCGAGGTGTCGTCCTTCGGGTAGAAATAGAGAACCACCTTCTTGCCGGCTAACGCCGCGAGGGACAGCGTCTCGCCGCCCGCGCCTGGGAGCGTGAATGACGGCGCCGAATCGCCTTTTTCGAGCAATATCGCTGGGGCGTGGGACGAGGCCGGCTCCAGTGGGGCCGCTTCCTGCGCAACCGGCTTTGCGGCCTTCGCCTTTGTCGCCGCAATCCGCTCCTTGGGCTCTTTCTGTGTGGATTTGGAGGCTGCCGGTCTTTTTGTCGACGCTTTCGTGGTCATTGCGCCTTCCTTTCGTCGCAAGCCCATTTAGAATCCAGCTGAACAATGCAGAGATGGCGCCAACCGGGCAAGTGGCGGCGCTCGCGTTGGCGCGCGATTTTTTCGGCGTCGGCGAGGGGCGCGCCAAGCGAGGATATTTGAACGATCAGACTGCGCGCGACGATCGCGACGTTTTTGCCGCCGCTCGGAAGAGGCCGCCGCGACCATGGAGGCGCGCCCGCGCCCGCAGGGTCGCGCGCGCCGGCGCCTTTCTCGGCCTCGGGTCGATGGCTTTCGTTTGCGTCGCCTTGGGCGCCTTCTTCCTGGCGCTCTCGCGCGGGCCGATCGACCTCGCCTGGCTCACGCCTGGGATCGTCGATTCTTTGGATGAGCGCTTCTCGGGAAAGTTCAGCTTTAACCTTGACGGCGTCTCGATCGCCAATTCCGATCACGGTCCCACGCTGACTATCGACGGATTGCTGGTGAAATCGGGGGGCCGCTCCATTCTCGCGGCTCCACGGGCCGAGCTTTCCCTAGATTGGCCGTCCATATTTCTCGGCCGGCTTCAGCCGCGCCGCCTGGAGGCGCTCGACCTCGACCTGCGACTTTCCGTTCAAGAGGACGGGACCATGGCGATCTCGGCTGGCGCCGATCCTGTCGCAACGGCGACGGTCGCCCCCCCTGCGCCCATCGAGGCGTCCGCCGGCGCGCCAATCGAGCGGGTGGCGTTGTTGAAGACCGCCGCCGGCGCGCTACGCGCTCTGATGGACCTTGCGACGAACCCCGACAGTCCCGTGGGCGGGTTCGACAAGCTCGGCCTGCAGCATGGCAGCTTGACGATCGACGACCGCACGATCGACCGGACCATTCAATATCGGGATGTTTCGCTGAGTCTGGCCAAGGGCGACGGCAGCATGCGATTCAGCCTGGCGGCGACAGGGCCCTCCCGGCGCTGGAGCGCGACGGCGGCGGCAAAGGGAGCGCCTGGGAAAAACCGGGCATTCGTGGCCAAGCTGCGGAATCTTTCCATCGACGAGATCGCGCTCGTCAGCGGCGCCCATAACCTTCACTTCGACACGGACGCGCCATTGGGCGCCGATCTGAGCTTTTCGCTCTCTCCAGATGGGATCGTGCTCGAGGCGACGGGCGGCCTTGAGATTGGCAAGGGCTTTTTCCGTCTCGAGGAGCCAGACCACGAGCCGGTGATGATCCAGCGGATCGCGGCCCAGGCTCGCTGGAGCAGACGGGAGCGCAAGCTCGTCGTCGCGCCTTTCCGCGTCAAGGCGGGCGGCTTCGATATGGCGCTGGCTGGCGCGGCCTCGGCGCCGGCTGAACTTCCAAGCAGCGCAGATCCTGGCGCGGATGCCTGGACGATTGCTTTCAACCTGGTCGAGCCCGCCCGGCTCGAGCCCGAGCGCGCGGGCCAGAATGCCCTCGAGATACAGCAGGGGGTTCTTGAAGCCAGATTGATGCACGGGCAGGGGCGCCTTCTCGTCGACCGGCTATCCATTTCCGGCCCCGAGTTGCAAGGGGCCGGAAGCGGCGCCCTTGTCTATCGCGGAACGCCGCGCCTCACCTTCGCGCTCGACGTCGACGACACGCAGATGCGCGCCGTGGAACGGCTTTGGCCGACGCATATCGTCGCGCCGGTTCGAACATGGTTTCTGGACCACGTTTCCGCGGGCCTCGTGAAACACGCCCATGCCGCCGGCGCTTTCGACAGTGACGCGCTTGTCGCCATGCGCTACGAGCGCGCGCCGCCCGACGACTCTCTCGAGATCTTCGGCGATGTCGTCGATGGCTCGCTCATCGAGGCCTTGCCGGGTCTCGCGCCCTTGACCGGCGTCTCGGGCCACTTGCGCGTCACTGGCCGCACGGCGAGCTTCGACGCGACCTCCGGCATGATGGAGACGGGGCCAGGGCGCCGCATGACCCTCGCCGAGGGGCGGTTTTCTGTAGCCGACAATATGCTTCCGTCAGTTCCCGCCGTCCTGGATCTCAAGCTTTCAGGGAACGTCGAGGCGGCCGCAGATGCACTATCGATTCCCGCCGTCGCCTCGCATGCCAGCGTTCCGGTGGACGCGGCGACGCTTAAAGGGCAGATCGACGGAAGGCTCAGGATCGATTTCAATTTCGACGACCCTCCGGGCGAGGACCGAACGACCTTCGCGATCGACGCGGTGACCACCAACCTCTCGATAGAGAGGCTCATCGGCAAGGAACGGCTCGAGGGCGGCGCGTTGCATATTCTGGCGGACCGCAGTGGCCTGCGCATCAATGGGACGGGGCGGATCTACGGGGCGCCGGCGGCGCTGGAGGTCAGGCGCGGCTTTGGCGAAAAGGGGCCGGCGCAGGCGCAAGTGACCCTGACCTTTGACGAGGCGGCGCGGCAGCGGGCTGGCTATGCGGTCAACGGGGTTAGCGGGCCTGTCGCAGCGACCGTCAAGACGCCGCTTCCTGTCGATGAACTCAACGCGCGAATCGAGCTCGACCTCACTCGCGCCAATTTCGACAATCCTATCCCGGGCGTCGTGAAGCCAGCCGGCAAACCGGCCAAGGCTTCATTCGTGATCGTGAAGCGCGGCGAAGGGATCGCGCTCGATCAGTTCAATTTGGATGCCGCCCCGTTGCAGGCGCAGGGCGTGATCGAGCTCGGCAAGGAAGGAGGCTTTCGCGGCGCGCGGCTCGCGCCGGTGCGGCTTTCGGCTGGCGACGATCTGAAAATAGAGGTTTCGCGGGCCAGCGACGCCACGAAGGTCGTCATTCGCGGAGCCAATTTCGATGCGCGGCCGATGCTTGCCTCACTCATCCGGTCCGGAAGCGGCGACAAACCGTCAGGGAACGCGCGAAGCCCCGGCGACGACATCGATCTGGACTTCAAGGCGCCGATCGTCACCGGCCATGGCAAGCAAATCCTTACCGGAGTGGATTTCAAATATGAGGCGCGGGGCGGGCGTGTTCGCACCGTCACGCTCATAGGAAATTTCGGACGCGAGCGTCTCGCCGCCGCGCTGACGCGGGGGCAGAGCGGCGCGCAGCAGCTAGAGATATCGACGAACGACGCGGGCTCGCTACTCGCCTTCCTGGACCTCTATCGCAAGATGGAGAACGGCGTTCTCAACGCTAATGTGGCGCTTGGTCAGAACCGCGCCGACGGCGCGATCAACGTGCGTGATTTCTTCGTCAAAGGCGAACCGACGATGCGCCAACTAATGGCGCAGAGTGGAACCTCGCGTGCGGATGATCGCGGCAATATGCGTTTCGATCCCGATCTCGTGCGCGTTGGGCGGCTTCAATCCGGTTTCACCTGGGCCGGCGGTCGCCTTTCCGTGCGCGAGGGCGTCATGTCAGGCCCGGAAATCGGGCTCACATTCGACGGATTTATCGATTTTCCCCGCGATCGGCTCGACCTGTCAGGCTCTTATGTGCCGGCCTACGCGCTGAATAGCCTTCTGTCGAATATCCCCGTGCTCAATCTCGTGATTACGGGCGGCCAGCACGAAGGCATTTTTGCGCTGAATTACCGTGTGACCGGCGCGCTGTCGGCGCCGGTCGTCAATGTTAATCCGCTGTCGGCGATCGCCCCTGGCATGATGAGAAAGATCATGGGCGTGCTCGACGGAACGGCGCGCATGCCGGAGATGCAATAACCCTGAGCCTGGCGTAAGCCAAGCCATTATGGTAAATTTAAGAATTTCGCACTGACAAAAAACCGTCTAAATTGCCAGTCCCAGCGATCTATTCACGTTCGTGCAGCGAGTGGGGGGAGCGACGTGGACGACTATACCGGCATCGGTGGAAGTTTCCTGCAGTCCGAGCTGCCGAGGAAGTCGGGCGTCGAGGCGATCGGCGACGTTCCCTGGGGAACGCATTTCTGCCTTTTGTATAAGACCGCGGAAGAGCTGCTCGAAGTATTGGTGCCATATTTCGTGCAGGGGCTTGCAGAAAATGAATTCTGCATGTGGGTGACGTCCGAGCTCGTCGACGTCGAACAAGCAAAGGCTGCGCTGAGCGCGGTCGTCCCAGACCTAAATGCCCGCATCGCCTCTGGCCAGCTGGAAATACGACATTACACGGACTGGTACATTCAGGACGGCCAGTTCGACGGCGAGCGCGTGCTTCGCGGCTGGGTGGAAAAAGTCGAATTCGCGGAGCAGCTTGGCTTCGAGGGGCTGCGCCTCACCGGCGATACGTTCTGGCTGGAAAAAGCGGTCTGGCGCGGGTTTGCGCAGTACGAGGAGATGATCCACCACATCATCGGCGTAAAGCGCATCCTCGCCCTATGCGCCTATCCCTTTCCCAAATGCGACATCCGTGAGACTTTCGACGTCATAGCGAACCACGACTTCGCCCTCCATAAAGAGGACAGTCGCTGGCTCTCGTTCAAAAGCGCAAGCAGGCAGCGCCTGGGACAAGCTTTGCGCGAGAGCGAAGGGCGGCAGCAAGCCATCCTGGAAGCTGTTCAGGACGCGATCATCGCCTTCGACAAATCCGGATCGATTTACTCGATCAACGCGGCCGGCGCGCGCATGTTCGGCTATGACGTGCGCGAGCTCCTGGGAGCCGACGTCCGCTTGATCCTTCCGGAAAAGCTGGCGACTGAATTCGGCGTGTCCTATTCCCGTCAGCGCCACAACGTTCGCGGTTCCCGGGAGACCAAAGGACGCCGCAGGAACGGCGAGTTCTTTCCGGTCGACCTCACCCTGACCGCGACCCGCCACAATAACGCTCCCATGTTTGTCGGCAGCGTCCACGATCTGTCCGAGAAGCACGAGGCCGAGGCGCGGCTAAAGCGAATACAGATCGATCGCCTTGCGGCGATGGGCGGCATTGCGGCTGGTCTTGCTCATGAGCTCAACCAGCCTCTTGCGGCGATGAAGACCTACCTCAAGATTGCTGAACGCATGGTCGCCGCGCCGCCGGATAAGCGCCCGGTCAGTATCGAGGACGCTCTGGCGCGCGCGGGAGAACAGGTGGAGCGCGCGGGACGGATCATCAGCAGCCTGCGTGGGCTTGCCTCGCATGGGGAGCCAAACAAGCTTATCCAAAGCCTTCACGAGCTGATACAGAAGGCGTGCGATTGCTATGCAGCCTCGCTCGGAGACCGTCATATTTCGCTCGTTCTGAACCTTGGCGCTGAAAAGGACACCGTCCTCGTCGATGGGGTTCAGATCCAGCAAGTTCTGATCAATCTCATAAAAAACGCCAAGGAAGCGATGGCGGAGTCGAAAACGCGCTCTCTTGTGATCTCGACCTCGATGGCCGAGGGCGAGAAAATCCAGGTGGACATCGCAGATAGCGGCCCGGGAATCCTTGACGAAATAAAAAGCCAGCTTTTCGAACCCTCGCACTCCACCAAGGCCGGCGGAATGGGCGTCGGACTGCCGATGTCGCGAGTCATTATCGAAGCGCATGACGGCAGGATATGGGCGCAGCCCGATCTCGAGCAGGGGGCCATTTTCAGCTTCACCCTGCCGCTGTTGGAGCCCGTCAACTTGGAGGGCGCGGCGTAAGCTGTCAGCGGCTCCGAGTAAGCTCCAATCCTCGCCAAGGCTCAGTCGCGCGAGAGAAGCACATGTTTCTTCTTGCCGAGTGAAAGTTTCGCCACGCCGTCTTTCTCGAAGTCTTTTTGAGACAACGCTCCGCGCTCATCCGTCACCACGACGTCATTGACGCGCAGGCCGCCGCTCTTGATCTGCCGGCGCGCTTCGCCTGTCGAGGGGACGAGGCCGGCCTTGACGAAAGCTGATAGGACGCCGAGCCCGGCGGCGATCTCCTCGGCCGAGACGGGGACCTTCGGCAGGGAGAGAGCGAGCGCGCCTTCCTCAAACGTCGCACGGGCGGTCTCGGCCGCCTTTTCGGCGGCCTCGCGGCCATGGACCAGCGCCGTCGCCTCAGTGGCGAGCGTCTTCTTAGCCTCGTTGATCTCCGCGCCTTGCAGAGCCGAAAGCCGGGCGATCTCATCCATCGGCAGGAAAGTGAAGAGCTTGAGGAAACGCGCGACGTCAGCGTCTTCCGTATTGCGCCAATATTGCCAGTAGTCATACGGCGACAGCATGTCGGCGTTGAGCCAAACGGCGCCCGCGGCCGTCTTGCCCATTTTGGCGCCGGAAGCGGTCGTCAGCAGCGGCGATGTCAGCGCATAAAGCTGCGGCGTTCCCATGCGGCGGCCGAGATCGAGCCCCGTGACGATATTGCCCCACTGATCCGAGCCGCCCATTTGCAGCAGCGCCCCGTAGCGGCGGTTGATCTCGACAAAATCATAGGCCTGAAGGCACATGTAATTGAACTCGATAAAGGAGAGCTCGTGCTCGCGCTCGAGCCGCAACTTCACCGAATCCATTGTGAGCATGCGGTTGACCGAGAAATGCCTGCCCACGTCGCGCAGGAAGTCGATGTAGTTGAGCCCGGCGAGCCAATCTGCATTGTCGAGCATCAGTGTGTCGGTCGGCCCATTGCCGAAATTCAGGAAGCGCTCGAAGACGCGCTTGATCGAGGCCTTGTTGGCGTCGATCTGCTCGACCGTGAGCAGCTTGCGGCTCTCGTCCTTGCCAGACGGATCGCCGACACGCGTCGTGCCGCCGCCCATGAGCGGCAAGGGCTTGCCGCCCGTGCGCTGCAGCCAGGCCAGCATCATGATCGGCAGAAGCGAGCCGACGTGGAGGGAGGCCGCGGTGCAGTCGAAGCCGATATAGGCCGGAAGCCCTCCGGCGAGCGCCTTTTCATCGAGCCCGGAAAAGTCCGAGCACTGATGCACGAAGCCGCGCTCCATGAGCACGCGCAGAAAGTCGGATTTGGGGGAGAAATCATCGGCCATGGGGCAGGGTGATAGGGGCTCGGGAGCCGTCGCGCAAGACGGGTGCGGCGGTAGCGCCTTACTCTGTATCGCCGAGTCCCATGTGGCTCTGCCCACCAGGCAGACCCACAAGCGGTAATTGTCACGCCCACGTCACGGCGAGCCCCGAAAAAGCCCGCGCCGGACCTTTGTTCTGGCAGCCAATATTGGGGGCTTCACATCATGGTTACTTTCCGTTCAGGCGCCCCGCGCCTACTCGCCTTGGCGTTCGCCTGCCTGTCGCTCGGGGCTGCGCAGGCCGAGGAAGACTACGAAAACTCATCCTACGACATCGGCCTGTGGGGCGACCTGCCTTATTCCGCCGCGCAGGAGACGACGGGTCTGCCAAACCTGTTCGCGGACATGAACGCGGCGAAGCTGAAATTCGTCGTGCACGACGGCGATCTCAAGCAGGGCTCGAACAGCGCTTGCGACGACGCTCTGTATTTTCGCGCGCTGGGCTGGTTCAACGCGCTGAACACTGCAGCGATGTTCACGACCGGCGACAACGACTGGACCGATTGCGACCGCGCCAGCAACGGCGGCTTCAACTCGCTGGAGCGCCTGGACCGCGAGCGCCAGATTTTCTTTAACACGAGCTATTCCATGGGCCAGCGCCCGATGCGGCAGGAAGTGCAGACTGAGCCGCTGTGCCTGGGCATGAACGGCCCGGCCGCCTGCGTCGAGAACCGCCGCTGGACGGTGGGCAGGGTGACCTACGTAACGCTCAACGTGCAAGGGTCCTGCAACAACCTCTGCGACACGGCGCCGAACTCCGCCGAATACGCCGCCCGCAACGCCGCCAACATCAGGTGGGTGCAAGACTCCTTCAAGGCCGCGAAGGATCGCAGGTCGGTTGCGGTGATGCTGATCTCGCAGGCGGACCCCGGCTGGGATCTGAGCGACGGGAGTAGGGCGCCGCTGCGTAACCCGAAGACGCTGGCGGAGACCGACGGCGCTCCCGATGGCTTCCAGAGCTTCCTGCTGGCATTGCGTGACGAGGTGACGGCCTTCCGCCGCCCCGTGGCCTATGTGCATGGCGACAGCCACTATTTCCGTGTGGATAAACCGTTCCTCGACGCCGACGGCCGCCGGCTGGAGAATTTCACGCGCGTCGAGACCTTTGGCGACAACGCCAACAACGGCAACAACGACGTGCAATGGGTAAAGGTCAAAGTCGACCCCAAGAGCCGTGAAGTGTTTGCCTACACGCCAATGATCGTGCCAGGCAACCGCGTGGCGGTCGCGGCACCGTAGCTAGCTGTGAGCTTGCAATAGGTTGTCCATCCGGACCGGACCGAGGAAAGTGGAGTTGCGAAGCTTCACCTTTTCCCGGAGGTCCGGATGAACATTCATAAGAATGCCCGTTTGACGCCGCGCGGT
>JAMBEQ010000184.1 GCA_024506175.1 Methylocystis sp. | reverse complement strand
GAGATGATCACGGCGGCCGGAGTCGCCCGGGGCGACCGCGAGACCGCCTTGAGGCTGACGCCCTCCGGCGGCGGGAACTCGGCGCCGCGCGTCATCCAAATCGCCGCGCGAGATGCGGGCGAAATCGCCGCCGCCGCGCGCCACGCCCAGGAAGCCGGGGCGGACTGGGTCGACATCAACATGGGTTGTCCTTGCAAGCGCGTGACCGGCGGCCTCGCCGGCGCGGCGCTGATGCGCGATCTCGACCAGGCCGCCGCCCTCATCGCCGCGGCGCGCGCGGCCATCTCCATCCCGCTCAGCGTGAAGATGCGGCTCGGCTGGGACGACGCCTCCCGCAATGCACCCGAGCTCGCGCGCCGGGCCGAGGCGGAGGGCGCTACGCTGATCACCGTGCATGGGCGCACGCGCCAACAATTTTACACAGGCCGCGCCGATTGGGGAGCGATCGCTTCTGTCAAGCAGGCCGTCTCTATTCCCGTCGTCGCCAATGGCGACTGCGGCTCGGTGGCGGACGCCGGGCGCATGCTCGAATTGTCGGGCGCCGACGCCGTGATGGTTGGGCGCGCCGCGCAGGGCCGCCCCTGGCTGGTCGGAGATATTGCCCATTATCTCGCCACGGGACGCCGCCGCTCCTCGCCGCCGCTTGCCGAGCGCGGCGCGCTCGCGCGGGAGCATCTCGAGGGGCTGCTTACGCAAATGGGCGCCGGGGCGGGGCTGCGCCACGCCCGCAAGCATCTCGCCGCCTATGTGGATGAGGCCTTCGGATCGGCTTGCGCCGAGGTCGCGGAGCTCCGGCGCGCGCTTGTCACTGCGAACGACCATCGGGAGGCGTTTCGGCGCATCGACGCAATATTCTCAGAAGGACAAGAGGTCGCCGCATGAGCCTTTCCGATCGTCACAGACGCGGCGAGAGTCGGCGCGGCGAGTTCACCCCGCTCAAGATTGTGGACGAGCGCGGCCGCAGCTGCGTGCTGGAGGCCTTGCCAAACGCCATATTGACGGTATCGCGCGAGGGCGTGATCGAGGACGCCAACGCCGCGGCCGAGAGCTTCTTCGAACTCGGCAAGCCTTTGCTGATCGGCCAGAAAATCGATCGGCTGCTGCCCTTCGACTCGCCGCTGCTGACCCTGATCCAGCATGTGCGCGAGCGCGGGGCGGCGATCAATGAATATAAGGTCGACCTGGGCCGCCCAGGGCAAGATAGCGATCGCCGGGTCGACCTGCACTGCGCGCCACTGGCCGAGCAGGACGGCCTCGTTCTGGTTGTGCTACAGGAACGTACAATTGCCGATAAAATAGACAGGCAGCTGAGCCATAGGGGCGCTGTGCGCTCGGTTTCCGGCCTGGCGTCCATGCTGGCGCATGAAATCAAAAATCCTCTGTCGGGAATTCGCGGCGCCGCACAATTATTGGAGAGCGGCCTTTCCGACGAGGACAGGGCGCTGACCCAGTTGATCTGCGAGGAGACCGACCGCATCGTCCGGCTCGTCGATCGGATGGAGGTCTTCTCCGACGCGCGGCCGCTCAAACGTGAGCGCGTCAATATCCATTCGGTGCTGGACCACGTGAAGCGCGTCGCCCAGAGCGGCTTCGGACGCGGGATCAGATTCATCGAGAATTACGATCCGTCATTGCCGCCGGTATACGCCAACCGCGACCAGCTCGTTCAGGCCTTCCTCAATCTCGTGAAAAACGCCGCCGAGGCGATCGGCGACGCGGTCGACGGGGAAATAGAGCTTTCCACAGCCTTTCGGCCCGGCGTGAGTCTGCGTGCGCTCGGCGAGCGCAGCCCGGTCGGGTTGCCTCTCGAATTCTGCGTGCGGGACAACGGCCCGGGCGTGCCGGACGACATCCTCGCGCATCTTTTCGACCCCTTTGTCACGACAAAATCTTCCGGGACTGGCCTAGGTCTTGCACTGGTGGCCAAGATCGTCAACGACCACGGCGGCGTTATTGAATGCGAATCTCTTCCCCGACGCACAACTTTCCGAATTCTGATGCCCATGTATCGCGCCAAACCTTCGGAGAAGAAGGAGGCAGCCCGTTCATGACGCTTCGCCTGCGCGAGAGGATGGCTCGATGACGAGGGGCGAAATTCTTGTCGCCGACGACGACGCGGCAATCCGCACGGTTGTCGCCCAGGCGCTGTCGCGCGCCGGCTACGAGGTTCGAACGACAGGCACGGCGGCCACTCTGTGGCGTTGGGTGCAGTCGGGGGAGGGCGATCTCGTCGTCACTGACGTCGTCATGCCCGATGAAAACGCTTTCGAGCTGCTGCCGCGCATCAAGAAGCTGCGCCCCGAGCTGCCCATCATCGTGATGAGCGCGCAGAACACCTTCATGACCGCGATCCGCGCGTCGGAGAGGGGCGCCTATGATTATCTGCCCAAGCCCTTCGATCTGAAGGAGCTTGTCGGCATCGTCGGCCGCGCCATGGCCGAGCCGCGCAAGAGCGCCGAGGAGCCCGCGCCGGACGAGATGGAAGGGATGCCGCTTGTCGGCCGCTCGCCCGCGATGCAGGAGATCTACCGTTCGCTCGCGCGGCTGATGCAGACCGACCTCACGGTCATGATCAACGGCGAATCCGGCACCGGCAAGGAGCTCGTCGCGCGCGCGCTTCACGACTACGGCAAGCGCAAGAAGGGGCCCTTCGTCGCCGTGAACATGGCGGCGATTCCGCGGGACCTCATCGAGAGCGAGCTTTTCGGCCACGAGAAGGGCGCCTTCACCGGCGCGAACCAGCGCTCGGCCGGCCGTTTCGAGCAGGCCGAGGGCGGCACGCTCTTTCTCGACGAAATCGGCGACATGCCGATGGAGGCGCAGACGCGGCTGCTGCGCGTGCTCCAGCAGGGCGAATATACGACGGTCGGCGGGCGCACGCCGATCAAGACCAACGTCCGCATCATCGCCGCGACTAACAAGGATTTGCGCGGGCTGATCCAGCAGGGGCTCTTCCGCGAGGACCTCTACTTCCGCCTCAACGTCGTGCCGCTGCGCCTGCCGCCGCTGCGGGAGCGCGTCGAGGATATTCCCGACCTCGTCCACCATTTCTTCAAGCTGGCGGCGAGCGAGGGCCTGCCGCAGAAATATATCGAGCAGGCGGCGCTCGACCGTATGAAGAAATACCGCTGGCCCGGCAATATCCGCGAGCTGGAGAATCTCATCCGCCGCCTCGCGGCACTGCATCCGCAGGAGGTGATCTCCGAGCAGCTCGTTGAGGCCGAGCTCGACCACGAGCGGCGTCAGGCGAGCGTGGAAAAGCCCGCCATGCCCGGCGCCGCGCCGGCCAAGGAGCTGGAGAACGGCGAGACGCTCTCCAACTCCGTCGAGCAGCATCTCGCCAAGCTCTTCCGCGACTGCGGCGACAATCTGCCCCCGCCGGGCCTCTACCACCGCATCATCCGCGAGATTGAAATTCCGCTGATCTCGGCGGCGCTGTCGGCGACGCGCGGCAATCAGATCAAGGCGGCGGAGCTGCTCGGGCTCAACCGCAATACGCTGAGGAAGAAGGTCAACGACCTGGATATTCGGTTGATGCGCTCCCCGAGGTGAAGGGGGGAGCGGCGCACCATGAGCGTTTGGATTTTTGTGGGTAGCCGCCGCCGAAAAATTCTGCGCGTCTCAGATTTTTCGGCGGACGTTGCCGTGACTGGCGATATTTGACCGGGAAATACTTCATAGTCCTCGATGGAGGAAGGTCTGATTTCAGTCGTCCTCAAAACTAAACGACGTCACCCCTCGTTTCCTTTGCTCGCTCTTAGCCAGCAACCAACTTTTCCTCGGTTTTTGAGTCTATCCGATCGCCTTCCGCCTCCGTGAACAAGTCTAACGATGCGCCGGCTCTCGATATCGCCTGGTCGCCAACAATTCCTCCGAAGGAAGTTGTCGCTGCCTGCACCTGCTGAAGGCCAGCCAGAATATTAGGCAACTGCGCTACTACTTGCCAAAACGGCAACGTCATCAGGTCGCCTGCTTGAGCAAGCGGAACTTCATTGAAGGCTCTTTGCTCTTTCGACGCCTTGTCAGCCGCGGTCCCAGCGATCGGCTTGGTAGCCTGAACCCGTCCCAGGGTTGCGAGCAGGCCACCGATAATTGGGCCGCCGACCTGAATGGCTTTCATCATCCATTCAGTCGTCGTTGTTGGGTCCGCTACCGCAAGCGGGGGGTAAACAAGCGACAAGATCGGAATAGCGGCAGCTACTAAGCCGCCAACGACACCTTTTGAAAGATACCAAGGCTTTGATTCTTCGGCATCAGGGAGAGTGACGGTCCCCGTACCCGTGGGGATCTGCTGGGGCATCGGCATCGGGATTCCCTTTCCTATCGCTTGACTTCCTGCGCGCTGTGCAGTCGTCACCACGTCATTGAGTAACGCTTCGAAACGATCTGCGGTGACACGGGCATGGTTCAAATTGCTTTCATAATAGCTTTGCCCCCGGGCTTTTACTCCGGTTGGCGTTTGGGTTAGCTGCAGCACCGGTAGCGATGCCCACGTACGAGCAAGTGACAGCCCAAAAGACTTCAATGTCGCGCGCCCCGCGGCGAAATCATCATAGCGACAATATTGTAGAAGTCTGTATCCGAGCTGGTCCTGCAAACCAGAACTGAACAGGACCGAGCCATCAAGGCTAAGTTCAGTTTTGAGGTGTTCCAATGTTCTTTTCAAAAATTGATACCGACCGACTGCTGTCGATGGACTACCCTGTCGCAATAATTGCGACTGCAACATGAGCACCTCGTCAACTGTCATAGAGGTCAGCTTCTTTGGTATAGCGCGCTGACGATTTCCAAAGATGACGTCATAGCCACCATTGCCCGCCTCGAGCAAACCAATGAAATCGAGTAGTTGTAGTGCGGCTGTGGGGACGCTCGAAGAAGCAACGTTGCCACTGTTGGTGGTGGGAGTTTCTATCGCACGCTCCCAGCCTTTCTTTGCCGCTTCCTTTAGCCAAGGCGGCGCATTTGCCGACCTTCCGCCAGCACCCCAAACGATCTTCGTGTGGTCTAGAGGCGTCGTTCCAAATCCAACATGCAACGTGTCGGAGCCCATGTAATGAACGCCAGCTCCGATCCCAGTTGCTCCGTTCGCAGCGGCCGCCGTTACGAACGCTTCGATGATTGGATCTGCACTGTCATCCGTAAAAGCGAGCGTGCGGCCGCCCTTAACAAGCCGCAGATCCGCAGCTCTGCCGCCGTCGTGACGGGTCGAACCAATTCGCTTACCCGTGCTTCCGGGTTGCCCCCCGGAGGTAACCAAAACAGTGTCTACCCCTGCAGCGTCAGCAGCTCGTCTAAGGATAAGCTCCAGTTCAGGCGCGATTGGCTTGTCGCGTATCTTTCCACGAAGACTTGTTTGATCGATCGAAGAAGCCATAGCAGTATCCGATTTTAAAAGAGCAACGCCTTAGCGTGACATAACTGAAAAGCTTCGACAAGCTCTGAGTTAAAGACGTTGGCTCCTCTGCCCACCACTCAAAGCGTTGCACATTCGCAACAATCTCGCCCTGCCCATACCCCCATGAGCCAGACAGGTGAGCAAACACTGTCCAAGAGCGGCAAGGGCGCTGGCGTCCGCGCCTGGTTCGGGCCTCTCGTGGCCAGGCGCATCGAATCATTTCCGGATCATTGCTGGGGGCAATTTGTGGTTGCGACAGAAAGGGCCGGTTAATAACCCACACGTTCTAGTTCTTCGAACTTCGCTTCGGAGCTGAACCGTGTCGACGATTTCCACCTACTTGCAGATCTCGAACAACCTGAGCAGGTGGCAGGCGATCACCGCGAGCAAGCCCGAAGTTTCGATCCAAACAAAATATTTCCAGGACAATATCGGCAACGTTCAAACAGCCGACGACCTCATCAACAATCCGCGCTTGTTCAACTACGCGATGGACGCTTTCGGGCTCAGCAATATGAGCTATGCGAAGGGCCTGATGAAGCAGGTGCTGGAACAAGGCGTGTCCAACAGTAAAGCGCTCGCGCATACGCTGAACAATCCCAACATTCTCGCATTCGCCCAAGCATTCGATTTTGCCGACAATGGCGCGAGCACCGCTTCGTCCAGTCTGGTGACGAATGTCGTTAGCCGCTACACCGAGAATGCGCTCGAGACAGACCAGGGCCAGCAGGACCCCGGCGTTCAACTCGCGCTCTATTTCCAGCAGCACGCGCCGGGCGTCACCAGCGCCTATGGCATTATGGCCGACAAGAACCTTCTCACGGTCGTGCAAACAGCCCTCGGCATTTCGCCATTGACCTCTGCGGAGCCGGTCGACACCCAATATGCGCTCCTCAGCAACAAATTGAATGTCCAAGACTTCCAGGACCCCCAGAAGCTCCAGAGTTTCATTTCGCGCTTCGCGGCGATGTACGACACCAACAATAACGACCCGAGCAGCCCCTCATATACGGGAGCCAACGTCCCCAACGCCTTGCTGCTCGACGCGTCCACGGCAGGGACCGATGGCGTCATCAGCATAGATCAGAACTTGCTTCTTCAGGCGTCGAACCTTCAGTCGTCGTTCCTTGCATAGTCCATGGGGCGGCTTGAGCAGCTTCTCATATTTGGGGGGACGTGCTCGCGTGATTCCACGCGAGCGGAAGCGCGCTGAGGGCTATCTCAACTTGACCGAAGGCCCCCATTCTTTCCGTTTCGATGCAATGGGCTCGCCTTGCGAGGTGAGACTATACGCTGCAGACGCTGAGCATGCCGCTCGGGCTGCACGCTCCGCGATCCGAGAGGTCCAGCGGATCGAACAGGCTTACTCCCGTTATCTTGCCGGCAACATAACCTGCGCCATAAACGCAGTCGCTCAAAAGGGCGACGCTGTCGAGGTCGATGAGGAGACGTCCCGGCTTTTGGATATTGCGTTCGCCGCCTATGGTCGCTCGGATGGGTTGTTCGACATCACCTCCGGCGTCCTGCGAACGGTGTGGAACAACGAACGAAAAAGGGTTCCGTCGGCGCCCGAAATCGCGGCGGCGCTACGCTGCGTAGGTCTTTGCAAGGTCGAGTGGCGGCCCCCGTGGCTGACCTTCACCGAGCCCGGCATGCAAATGGATTTTGGCGGCATTGGAAAGGAATACGCCGCCGATCTTGTCGTGCGCAAGTTAGTGCAGCACGGAATCTCCAGCGGCGTCGTCGACCTCGGAGGGGACTTGATGGTGCTCGGTCCTCATCCGGATGGCGAGCCATGGCGAATTGGTATTCGCGATCCACATCAACCAGACACTGCTATCGCCACGCTCTTCGTCAAGCGCGGCGGCATAGCCTCCAGCGGAAATTATGAGAGGTTCTGGGAGTTTGGCGGGAAACGCTATGGCCACATTCTCGATCCCCGGACCGGCTGGCCGGTCGAAGGGCCGCTCTCAGTTACCGTCGCGGCGGAATCGTGCCTGGAGGCTGGACTGACGGCGACGATCGCCATGCTGAAAGGCGAAGAAGGAGCGACCTGGTTGAATTCGACCTCGCTCCCCCATCTCTATATCGACGCGCATGGCGCGCTGCATGGCCTATAACTAACGGGTTCACGCTCCCGAGGAATTCGCCGCCCGAAATTGCGCCATGAGGCTCGTCATTCCCTGGACGAATGCCTGCTTCGTCACCGAGCCAGAATTGCTCGGGTCAAGCGCGGAAAAGACCGCATTGGCGCCCATCGCCTTGAAGCTCGCCGGCGGCCTCATCGTCTGGAAAGCCTGCAAAAGTTGGCTCTTGGAAATCGAGCCTGTCCCCGAAACATCGATCTTGTCGAATAGATTTGCCATCTTCTGAGCGGGAGGCATTCGCATGCTCGCCCCCGACATCATTTGGGGGGCGTAGCTGCCCCTAACCCCATAGACACCATGAACCATCGACTTCTCCCAAAAAAAGCGCAGTGAAAGAGCGATATTGCAAATCCAGCGTTTAGACGGGCGAGCTATCATGGAGCTTGCGCTTCCAATTCCTTCGGCGACACCCCGTCTCGTTGGCTGGGCGTTGAGTGGTTGGAGGACGCCGTCAGCCGCTCTTAGCCCCACCCAAAGCGTTGCACATTTGCAACAGTCTCGCCCCCGGCCTATAACCCCCCCATGAGCCAGACAGGCGAGCAAGCACTTTCCGATAGCGGCAAGGGCGCGGGCGTCCGCGCCTGGTTCGGGCCTGTCGTGGCCATCGGCGCGGTCGGATGCGCGCTCGCGACCTTTCTCGTATCCTCGGAATTCGGCGTTCTCACGCCCACGGACAACCGGCTCATACCGCTTCTTGTCGCCAACGT
Source organism: Methylocystis sp. (assembly GCA_024506175.1). Classification (GTDB taxonomy): domain Bacteria; phylum Pseudomonadota; class Alphaproteobacteria; order Rhizobiales; family Beijerinckiaceae; genus Methylocystis. The sequence goes on along the minus strand of JAMBEQ010000184.1, from coordinate 19,137 downwards.
CCTTTTCGTCGGCGCGCTGCTGATCATGGTCGTGGCCAAGGCCTCGCGGCTCTACCGCGTCTGGCGGCGGGGCGAAGCGGCGGCGCGGCTGCATGTCCGCATCGTCGGAATTTTCTCGGTCATTGCCCTCATCCCAGCGGTTCTTCTCGCCGTTGCGGGGTCCCTGACGCTGGAGCGGGCGCTGAACCCTGCCTTCATGAACGGCGTAAAGGTGTTCGTGCACAACACCGCCCAGGCGGCGGAGGCGTTCCAGTCGAGCCAATGCCAGGCGCTGCTTCAAGAGGCGCAGCTCACCGCCTCGGACCTCGACCGGTCGCGCGTGCTGTTCATCACCGACCGAAATTACTTTCACCAGATTTTCGATTCCCGCGCGAAATTTTTGGGCTTTTCCGTCGCGGCGCTCGTGACGTCGAACGGCCAGGTCATCGACCGGGTCGATGTGAGCCAGAATGGTTCGGCGATCGTCATCGCGCCGCCGCAACAGGAGTTCGAGAACGCCCGCAAGGGCGAGCCGCTGTGCCTGATGATCGACGAAGGCAAGAGCTTCGTGGCGCTGCGGGCGCTGCACGCCTTCGAAAACACATTCCTCTATGTCACCCGTCCGGTCGACCCGTTCGCCATCGACTTCCCCAAGCAGGCGCAGACCCTGATCAGCAATTACGACGCTTTCGACGGCTATCGCGTCGCCGTTCAGCGCGCCTTCGTGCTCATGTATGCGCTGCTGACGACGATCATGCTTCTTTCCTCGGTGTGGTTCGGGCTCGATTTCGCGGACCGCCTGGTCAGCCCCATTCGCACGCTCATCGCGGCGACCGATCAGGTCTCGGCCGGCAATCTGCATGTGCGGGTCAAAGTCGACCGCTCGCATGGCGAACTCGCGCGCCTCGGCGACGTCTTCAACAATATGACCACCGAGCTCAATCTCCAGCAAAGCAGCCTGCTCGAAGCCAATCGCATCAACGACGAGCGCCGCGAATTTACGGAGGCCGTGCTCGCTGGCGTGCCGGCGGCGGTCATGGGCGTCGACTCCGACGGGCTCGTGACGGTCCTCAATCGTTCGGCGGAGGAATTATCGCTCAATGACGCCAAGGGGCAGGCGACCATCGGCGCGAGCATCGCCGAGGTCATGCCGGAGATCGCCCCGCTCCTCACAGACGCCATCGAGCTTTTTCCGCGCGCCGTGCAGAGCCAGATCACGATGAAGCGCGGCTCGGCCGAGCGCACCTTCAACATTCGCGTCACCTCGGCGCGGCGCGCCGACGATGGCGCGCCGAGCTTCGTCGTCACCCTCGACGACATCACCGACCTCGTCACCGCCCAGCGCACCTCCGCCTGGGCCGATGTGGCGCGCCGGATCGCCCATGAGATCAAAAACCCGCTGACGCCGATCCAGCTCTCCGCCGAGCGCCTCAAGCGAAAATACGGCAGGCTGATCCAGGCGGATCGGGACGTTTTCGACCAATGCATCGACACGATCGTGCGGCAGGTCGACGACATCAAGCGGATGGTCGACGAGTTTTCGTCCTTCGCCCGCATGCCCAAGGCGCGGCCCACGCGCGACGATCTCAGCGAATGCGCGCGGCAGGTTGCTTTCCTGATGCGGGTCGGCAACGCGGACGTCGACATCATCGAGACCTACCCGGCGACGCCGATCATGGCGCAATTCGACCGCCGGCTGCTCTCACAGGCGCTGACCAACATCGTCAAGAACGCCATTGAGGGCGTCGCCGCGCGCGAACCCCAGGACGCGGCGGAAAAGGGCAGGGTGAAAATCCGCCTGTCTGTGCGCGACCGCATGGCCGAGATCGACGTCATCGACAATGGTAAGGGCTTCCCGGCGATGAACCGGCAGCGCCTGCTCGAGCCTTACATGACCACGCGAGCCGACGGCACGGGGCTCGGTCTGCCTATTGTCGCCAAAATCATAGAGGATCACGGCGGGCGGCTCGAGCTTCTCGATGCGCCGGCCGGCCGTGGGGCCTGCGTGCGGTTCCTGCTGCCGCTGGCCGAGGGCGGCGTCGAGACCAACGAGCCGGAAATGGCGAATTCCTCAGAAACAGGCGGGGCGTAATGGCGAGCGACATTCTGATCGTCGACGACGAAGAAGACATCCGCGAGCTGGTGGCCGGGATTTTGAGTGACGAGGGCCATGGCGCGCGCACGGCCAGGAACGCCGACGAGGCGCTGGCTGCGATCGCCGCCCGCCGCCCGCATCTGGTTTTCCTCGACATCTGGCTGCAAGGCTCGCGCCTGGACGGGCTGCAGGTGCTGGAGGTCATCCAGAAGCAGCACAAGGGCTTGCCCGTGGTCATGATTTCCGGCCACGGCAACATCGAGACGGCTGTCAGCGCCATCAAAATGGGCGCCTACGACTTCATCGAAAAACCTTTCAAGGCGGACCGTTTGGTGCTCGTCGCCGAACGCGCGCTGGAAGCCTATCAATTGCGCCGCGAGCTCTCGGCGCTCCGCCAGCGGGCAGGGGCCTTTGACCGAATCGTGGGCTCATCCCCCGCGGCCCATCAGTTGCAGCAGCTCATAGCGCGGGTCGCCCCGGTAAACTCCCGCGTGCTGATCACCGGCGCGCCCGGAACAGGCAAGGAGCTCGCGGCGCGCTGCATCCACGAGGCCTCTCAGCGGGCGGGCGGCCCCTTTGTCGTCATCAACTCGGCGACGATTACGCCGGAAAACATGGAGATCGAGCTTTTCGGCCGGGAGGGGGCGGACGGCGAGCGCAAGATCGGCGCGCTGGAGGAGGCCCATGGCGGCACGCTCTTCCTCGACGAAATCGCCGACATGCCCAAGGATACGCAGGCGAAGATCCTGCGCGTCCTCGTCGACCAGACCTTCCAGCGCGTCGGCGGAACAACCAAGGTTCAGGTCGACGTCCGCGTCATCTCCTCCTCCGCGCGCGATCTCTCGGCGGCGATCGAGGAGGGAGCGCTTCGCGAGGATTTGTTCCATCGACTTGCAGTCGTGCCAATCCGGGTCCCCTCTCTGGCCGAACGGCGCGAGGATATTCCCGCCCTGATCGACTATTTCATGGAGAGCATGTCGCAAGCCTCGGGCATGCAGCGACGCAAAATCTCCGAAGACGCGCTTGCCGTTCTCCAGTTGCACGACTGGCCAGGAAACATCCGTCAGTTGAAGAACAATGTCGAAAGGCTGATGATCCTAACTTCGGGCGAAGCCGGGGCCGTGATCACCGCAGAGATGTTGCCGGCCGACGTCGGCGAGCTTGTCCCCGCGACGCCGGCCGGCGTGAGGGGCGAAAAGCTCATGAGCCTGCCATTGCGAGAGGCGCGCGAGGTCTTCGAACGCGAATATCTGGTGGCTCAGTTGAACCGTTTCTCGGGCAATATTTCCAGGACAGCCGAGTTCATCGGAATGGAAAGGTCAGCCCTCCACAGGAAGTTGAAGTCGCTATCAATAGACCAGTAATTGCAGTGTGATATCGCCTGAAGTTAAAGCTCCTCATGAGGATGAGCCTCTGGTGGGAGGGCGCACTCCGACGCGCCTTCTTGGCTATCTCCCGAGCTTGTAAGGGCTAAGTCGAGCCGCCCTCTCACACCATGGCGCTTGGCGATTGTCGAACAGAGCTAGGCGAACCTCCGCCCCTCGCGCCCGCGAAAAGACTCTGATCCCCTTCGCTTATGGTTGAGCTCGCGCGAGCGGCACGACGCCGTCGCCGAGCGAGCAGGCAAGGTCTATTGCGACGCACAATGCAACGGCTTCGCACTTCGCTTGGAGGCCCGAGTCGCCGGCATCATTTTCGAACAAAGTTCAAGGCCCTGCGCCCTCGACTATGCGCGACCTCAGCCCGGACCCGATCTAAACCGCCGCGCGCGTGGCTCTATCTGCCTTAACCAAACTAAGCGCCATCCTCAGCCAATAGCGGTTGTTAACTTGCTCCATGGATGACTTCCGCCTTGCGCTCTGACATTCGAGGGGTTCTAATGCCGGCGCGGAGGCCAAAAAATTTGACCGCGGGGGGCGGCTTCACCACCGCTCGGCTCAAACAAGAAAAGAACAGGATAGCCGATGTCGTCGGAGCGTTCGCAAAATCTGCAGGATACTTTTCTCAATTTCGTTCGAAAGAACAAGGTCCCGCTCACCATCTTCCTCGTCAACGGCGTCAAGCTGCAGGGCATTGTCACCTGGTTCGACAATTTTTGCCTTCTGCTGCGGCGCGACGGGCACTCGCAACTCGTCTACAAGCACGCCATCTCTACGATCATGCCCGGACATCCGATTCAGATGTTCGAGCCCGCCGAGGACGAGGGCGTGGAGAAGCAAAGATAAGCGGATTGAGCGGCGAACATTCGATTGAGGCAGGCGCGCACGGTGGGAGCCGCACGCGCGCTCTTGTCGTTGGGCCTTATCTCTCGCGCGGTCCGGCCGCCGCCTCGCGCGACCCTCAGGCGCGCCTTGCCGAGGCGGTAGGCCTCGCCGATGCGATTGACTTGGAAATCGTCGGCGAAGTTCAGGTGGGGCTGAACAATGTTCGGCCCGCGACCTATCTTGGCAAGGGCAAGGTTGAGGAGATCGCCGAAGCGGTCAAGGCGAAGGACGCGGGGCTCGTCAGCATGGACTGCCAGCTCTCGCCTGTGCAGCAGCGTAATCTCGAAAAGGCTTGGGGCGCCAAGGTCATCGACCGCACAGGGCTGATCCTGGAGATTTTCGGCCAGCGCGCCCGTACCAAGGAAGGCGCGCTGCAGGTTGAGCTCGCCCATCTTGCCTATCAGAAGTCGCGTTTGGTCCGCTCCTGGACCCACCTCGAGCGTCAGCGCGGCGGGTTCGGCTTCCTCGGCGGCCCAGGCGAAACCCAGATCGAGACCGACCGGCGCCTGATCGAAGAGCGCATGCGCCGCATCGAGCAGGATCTGGACAAGGTCAAGCGCACGCGCGGCCTGCATCGCAAGACGCGCCGCGAGGTTCCTTACCCGGTGGTGGCCCTCGTCGGCTATACGAACGCCGGAAAATCCACGCTTTTCAATCGCCTGACGAAGGCGGACGTGCTTGCGCAGGACATGCTCTTCGCAACCCTCGATCCCACCTTGCGGCAAATCCGCCTGCCGCATGGCGCGCGCGTGCTGCTCTCCGATACCGTGGGCTTCATCTCCGACCTTCCAACCATGCTCGTTTCGGCCTTCCGCGCAACGCTCGAAGAGGTGACCCTCGCAGACGTCATCCTGCATGTGCGGGATGTCTCCCACGAGGACTCCGAGGCGCAGGCGCGCGACGTCGAGGCGATTCTCGAGGAGCTGGGCCTCAAGGGGGAGGCCGAGGGCCGGATTATCGAGGTTTGGAATAAAATCGACTCGCTCGAACCCGACCGACTCGAAGCCATGCGGGTCGCTGCGCGGGGCTTCGACCTGCAGCGGCGCCCGGCGCTGGTTTCGGCGCTTACGGGCGAGGGGCTGGACGAGCTGCTGACGCGCATCGAGACCCTGCTGGCCGAAAGCCGCATGACGCTCGCGCTGGAGCTCGCGCCGGAAGACGGGCAGGGGCTCGCCTGGATTCACGCCCATGCCGAGGTGCTCTCGCGCGAAACACGCGACGACGGCGGCGCGCGCCTCGTGGTGCGTGTCCCGCCCGAGCGTTTCGACGAGATCAAGCGGCGCTATTCCTCCGCCGTTCCGCAATGAGCACTTGACGCATGCATTGGCTCTACCTTGCAATTGCGATCCTCTCCGAGGTCGCCGGTTCTACGGCGCTGCCCGCGGCGCAAGGATTTCGCAACCCGCTTCCCTCGATCGCTGTCATCGCCGGCTATGTGATGGCTTTTTATTTCCTCTCGCTGACGCTGGAGGCGATCCCGCTCGGCGTCGCCTATGCCGTCTGGTCCGGGGTCGGCTTGGCGCTTATTTCCCTCGCGGGCTGGGTTTTCTACCGGCAAAGCCTCGGGACGATGGAGATCGCCGGCATGCTGCTGATCGGCGCCGGCGTCATCGTCCTGAAAATGGGCGCCGGCCGCTAAGAGCCCATTCGGCAAAAGTTGATAGACTTTTGTAGAAATTTGTTTTTCGCGCCGGAACTGGCGCCCACTTCGAAGGAAGGTCCTTCTAATCCCCGACCAGCACAGCCGGCAGCATGCGCTTCAGTGTGCGGTCCTTCAGCACATGGTGATGCGCCAGCGCCGCGGCCGCATGCAGCGCCGCCGCCGCCATCAGCAGATTTGCTAGAATCTCATGGATTTCCTTGGAATAGTGCTTCAGCTCGCGGTTCTGGAGCCAGGGCGAGGGGATTTCAGCGAGGCCGAAGAGCGGAAGCGGCTTGCCCCCATGGAAAACCATCACCACGCCGACCACGGGAACAGCGAGCAGCAGCCCGTAGATCGCGAGATGCCCGAGCTTTGCGACGACCTCGCCCGCAGTTCCGAGACGCGTCATCTCCAGCGGCGGGGCAGGGCTGACAAAACGCCAGACGATTCGGAGCGCCAGCAGCAGCACGATCAATTCACCCAGGCTCACATGCACGAACGTCGCCATGTCGCGAACCGACCCTTTGGGGATATCCTCGCGGAGAATGCCGATCGTCCATGCCGCCGCCACGCATAGAACTGTGACCCAGTGAAAGAGCTGTGCGGGCGCGCTGTAGCGGGATGAGATTGACGAGTCGGACATGGGTGGCCTCCATGGTTGTCCGGCTCCTCTAGCGCGTCGGGGCATCTAAATTAAGGCAAAGCTTGGTTTCAGACCTCGGCATGCCGGATTGCCCATCGAAAAAGTTTACTTTTGCAAAGGCGGTTCGCGCCCGAAGACCACGGGAGCCAGGTCAGGCTTTGGCTTTCTCCAGGTTTTTTGCTTCTGCCCAAAGCGCCTCCATTTCATCGAGCGAGGCCGCCTCGGGCGACGAGCCCATCTCCGCCAAACGACGCTCGATATGGTGGAAGCGACGCTCGAATTTCGCGTTGGCGCTGCGCAGCGCCTGCTCGGGATCGACCTTGGCATGGCGCGCGAGATTAGACACGACGAAGAGCAGATCGCCGATCTCTTCCTCCAAAGCCTTGAAGTCTACCGGGGAGCCGGCGAGTTCCGCTGCGACTTCCTCGGTTTCCTCACGAATTTTACCCATGACATGGGCGGCGTCGTTCCAGTCGAAACCGACCTTCGAGGCGCGCTGCTGCAATTTAACCGCGCGCGAGAGCGCCGGCAGGGCGAGCGGAACGCCATCGAGGAGGCTCGCAGGGGCAGGGGCGCCTTTGGCCGCCTTTTCCGCCGCCTTGATCTCGTTCCATTGCGCCGTCACGCCGGCGGACGTCAGCGATTCACCCGCGCCGAAGACATGCGGGTGGCGGCGCACCAGCTTGTCGCAGATGCCGTCGACGACGTCCGGAAAAGCAAATGCGCCCTGCTCCTGCGCCATCCGGGAATGAAAAACGACCTGCAGCAGAAGGTCGCCCAATTCGTCTTTCAGTTCCGCGAGATCGCCCGATTCGATCGCCTCGACGACCTCATAGGCCTCCTCGATGGCATAAGGGGCGATCGAGCGGAAATCCTGCTCGAGGTCCCAGGGGCAGCCGGTTCCCGGCGTGCGCAGGGCCGCCATGATCTCGATGAGGCGCTCGATTTTTTGAGACATATTTAGCTCACGACGCAGCGAGCCCGAAGGCTCGCGGTCCAACGGCGCCAGGACCGCAAGCCTTCGGGCTCGCCGACAGGACGAGCGCCGCAACCTGCGGCGCTCTCATTTATCAGTCCACGGTGATGGACAAAGCCTCGCGCCCCTTGGCGGTGTCCACGACCTGCATGGTCACCGGCTGGCCTTCGAGCAGGCGGCTCACGCCCGAAGGGCCGAGGATCGAAATATGGACGAAGACATCCTTGCCGCCGTCATTCGACTGGACGAAGCCGAAGCCCTTGGTCTCGTCGAACCATTTGACCTTGCCGGAGACCGGCACGGCGGTCGACGGATCGGGCGCCTGACGACGGGGACGGGGGCTGTCATAGCCGCCGCCGCCGCCGAAACCGCCGCTACGGGGCGGCGGCGGAGGAGCGCGTTCCGCGGCGCCGGCGAGATCGACGTCGAGAATGCGAGAGACCTGCTGACCCTTGACGGAGCTCGTCACGGCCACCTGCAGCTTCGCGCCGGGCGGCAGCGCTTCATAGCCCGCCGCCTGAACAGCGCCGATGTGGAGGAAAGCGTCGCCGGTCCCATTGGCCAGCTCGACAAAGCCAAAGCCTTTGTCCGCCTTGAACCATTTGACGACGGCGTCGACCGCCGGCTCGTTGCTCATCATCGGGGGGGCCGAATCCGGGAATCCGCCGCCGCCGAACGGCGACCTCGGAGAGCGACTCGGCCGCGGCGCTTCGTAGCCAAACGGACCATCGTCGTCGAACCCACGCTTACGGGGTCCCCGGAAATCTCTACCTTTGCTCATGTCTACCTGCTCGTCTCCGCCAAAAAAGGCAAGACTCTTATGCCAAACGCGTGCGCCCATGCAGAGCCGTCCGGGCGCGAAAAATGCACCCGCTTCGGTGAGATGGGATGTTGCCAGTTGAATGCCATATAGTCCCGCGCGACAGGGCTTTTAGCAGATTTTTGACCGTTCTGGCCAGAGATTTTCGTTAGCCTAGCTAAAAAACCAAAGAAATGCAGCGCTCCTGCTGAGCAGATATACCGTTATTTCAGAGATTTACCGGAAAGAGCGGGACGCGCGCCGAGGCCCGGAATGTGCGGGACCGAAGGAGAAGGCGCCCCTCGAGCGTCCATGCGCGTCGAGCGAAACGCTTCTCCCTGCGAAAGCCCGCTAAACGCGCGGGCGTGCGAATTTGGGATCCGACTGACCGAGAAAGAGCTCATGCAGATCGGGGGGAATGGCCAGCCGCAGACGGCGGCCGTTATTCGCATAATCGATATTATGGAACCAAGCTTAGCGTTCCCAGACGAATACGCTTGAAAAGTAATGAGCTACACCTCGATATTTAGCCCGTCGTAGGCCGGCACGACATTGGCCGGCAGCACGGCGGCCAGCGCATCATAATCGAGATCGACATGGAGGTCGGTCAGCACGGCGCGTTTCGGGCGATAGAGATCGATATAGGCCAGCGCCTGTTCGACTGAGAGATGCGTGCCATGCCGCTGCCAGCGCAGCGCGTCGATGATCCAGAGGTCGAGGCCCTCCAGGAACCGCGCGCTCTCCGGCGGGATGGCGTGCAGGTCGGGGGTATAGGCCACATTGCCGAAGCGGAAGCCCAGCGCGTCCATGTCGCCGTGATCCAGGCGGAACGGCGTGGCTTCTATAGCGCCGCCCGGGCCTTCGATTGTCACCGGCCGGCCCGGATGTAGCCGGTGCTCGGTCATCAAGGGCGGGTAAAAGCTTCCGGGCGGCGTGACAAAGATATAGCCGAACTTATGCGTCACCTCGCGGGACGTGGGCTCGTCCATGTAGGCTGGAATGCGCCGGCCATTGAGAATGACGAGCCCGCGCAGGTCGTCGACGCCATGGGTATGGTCGGCGTGGGGATGGGTATAGAGCACGGCGTCGAGCCGCTTCACTTCGGCGTCGATGAGCTGCTCGCGCAAATCCGGGCCCGTGTCGACCAGCACCTGGGTTTTTGCGGCTTCAGCGCCGCGCGCGACCAGGATCGAGCAACGCCGCCGCCGGTTTTTGGGGTTATGCGGATTGCATTTGCCCCACCCCTGCCCGACGCGCGGCACGCCGCCGGAGGAGGAGCAGCCGAGGATCGTGACTGTGAGCTTCACGCAACCGCCTCGAGCGGCGGCATCTTCTTGAAGAGCCTTAGCGCGTTCTCGGTCGTGGCGCGGGCGAACTCCGCTTCTGACACGCCCTTGATCTCTGCGAGCAGGCGCGCCGTGTCGACGACGAAGGCCGGCTCGTTGCGCTTGCCGCGGTGTGGCGCGGGCGCGAGGAAAGGCGCGTCGGTCTCAATCAGCATGCGCTCCAGCGGCACGGCCTTGGCCGTCTCGCGCAATTCGGCTGAGTTTTTGAAGGTCACGACGCCGGAAAATGAGATATAGAGCCCGAGCTTCACGGCGGTTTCGGCTAGAGCGCGGCTTGAGGTGAAGCAATGGAGCAGGGCGGGGAAGGCCCCCTTCCCCATCTCCTCACGTAGGATCGCGGCGCAGTCTTCGTCCGCGTCTCGCGTATGGATGACGAGCGGCAGGCCGGTTTCGCGCGCAGCGGCGATATGGGTGCGGAACACGCGCTGCGAGACGTCGCGCGGCGCGTGGTCATAATGGTAGTCGAGCCCCGCTTCGCCGAGCCCCACGCATTTCGGATGCTGCGAAAGCGTCACGAGCTGCTCGACCGTCGGCTCGGCCTCCTCATGCGAATGGTGCGGATGCGTGCCCACCGTGCAAAACACCTCCGGATAGGCCTCGGCCACGGCCTTGACGCGCTCGAAACGCGATAGATGCGTGGAAATGGTGATCATCCGGCCGACGCCCCGCGCCTTTGCCCGCGCGACGACATCGCCCTGCTCGGGCGCGAAATCGGGAAAATCCAGATGGCAATGGGTGTCGATGAGCATTTGGAGTTCATTGTCCTGCGTGAGCGCGCCAATCGCCCCGCCCGCATATCATAGTATTGGCCGACCAGTCGCCTGCTCCAGCCCCGCCGATCAGCTTGCCGCGAACAGTCGCAGTAACGCTGAACACACGCAAGTTGATGGCGACGTCGCCGTCAGGGCCAACGCGGCCCGAGGCCGTTCCTGGCAAGCCTGAAAGCTTCGCCACTTGCCCGTCATGCACGATCGCCACCAGCCGCTTTCTCTTGACCGGGCACAAGAAGCTCGAGGTCGTGGCGTCGATCACCCATTGGCCGTCGAAAGCCGAGACCGGCGGCGTGGCGGCGTGTGCGGGACCGGCCCGCGCCGAATCCGCAAGAACGCCGAGGCAAACGGGAAGGAGGGAGAGCGCCCCGATCAGGCGCCCATGAACCGTATTGCTCATAGACACGTCGCCTTGTTTCGCGCCGCGCGTCGCGCGCCCGCCTCCCGGTGAGATAGGACAGGATTTCGACAAGGTCGCGTCCAAGGGGCACGCCATGGCCGAATGCCCGTGCGACAAGGCAAAATAGCTTTTACGTAAAGCGTCGCTTCGGAGGCTGCTCGAGAACGTCACAAATCGGCGGCGCCGCGTGCGCCCTCACCTGCATTTGCCCGTTCCCCAGCCCTTCCCGCCGCGCAGCGAGCCTGCGACGTGGCCGACGATCGGGTCGAAAGCCGCTTTCTCCGCCGCGGGGTAATCCAGATAGACGGTGTTCCAAACCGTGCCGCCGCAGGAGAGCAGCGACCTTTTGTAGAAGATGCGGTCGCCCTTGCGGCCGGAGACGACGATCCAGTCCCTGCCCTGGCGCTTGTAGTCGATCGTTTCGCCCGCGTTGGGCTGGGTCATGATCTCGATTTCCTGAAAGCGCGGCAGGACGTCTAAAGAGCCGGAGACGGTGATGGTCGCGCGCCCGTCAGGCGAGGTGAAAACACGCCCGTCGTCATTCGCCGGCGCCTCCCCCATGCGCCAGCCGGCCGGAATGTCGGCGGTCGCGCCGAAACGATCGTTGCGGTAGGTCTGCCAGCCGCCCGCCTGGGCGGCGATGGGTGAGGAGATGAAAAGGAAAAGGAGGACCAGCTTTTTCATGTCCGGGAGGCCTCGAAAAGAATCGCCTGCATCGGTATGCGCGCCGGCGCGCCAAATTCCTGCGTCAACCGCTCCGCGAAAGCGTCCACGATTGTCGCGGGCGCAACCTCGTCGCGCGCACGGATCTGGTCGATGAGCGGCGTGCCGAAGACGAAGCCCACTGCAAGGCTCCTCAGGTCAGCGACTTCGTGCGCGCGCGGGATCACGGAAATCACAATATTGGTAAAACCCGCTGAGATCAGCGCTTCTTTGGTCGGATCGATTTCCGGCCAGGAGAAAGGCGTTTTGAGGAATTGCGGCGGATCGTCGGAAAAGAAGCGCTCGACCACCTCCACGCCGATGCGGGCGAAGGGATTGTAGCGCGGCGCGTCCCAGACGCTCGTCAGATAGCGGCCATGAGGTTTCAACACGCGAGCCGCTTCGCGATGGGCAGCGTCCTTGTCGGGGAAAAACATCAAGCCGAACTGGCAGATGACGGCGTCGAAGGCTTGATCGGCGAAAGGGAGGACGAGCGCGTCGGCGACGTCGAAATTTACCTGCTCCTCAGGCCGAAACTTCTCCCGCGCGACTTCCAGCATGGGCGCGTTGAGGTCGGTCGCGGTCAGCCGCGCCCCGGCGGGCAGCACATCGCGCAGCTTGCGCGTGAGAATGCCCGTGCCGGCGGCGATCTCCAGGGCTTCGCGCGGGGCCCATAGCGCCGCCCGCCGCGCGGTCTCCTCCGCATAGGCCTCGAAGATCACCGGGCCGAGGCCGCGGTCGTAATGGCGAGGGATGTCGCCGATGAAGCGGGCGGGATCGTTGGTCATTGCTGCCCTCTCTCGCGAGGAGCTGCAACGCTCGTGACTGGCCCCCGCCCCATCACCATTTTACGAGGCAGCGAAAAAGACAAGGGACCGGCAAGGGAGCGGGCAAGGGACCGGAGATGACGATCGTCCTCAACCACACCATCGTGCCGGCGCGAAACAAGCGGGACGCTGCGCGCTGGTTTGCGCAAATCTTCGATCTGCCTTTCGACGAGGCGGCCGCGACACATTTCGCGCCCGTCCGGATCAACGACACGTTGACACTGCTCTTCGACGACGAGCCGAGCTTGCCGCCGAGTCATTACGCCTTCCATGTCAGCGAGGCGGAGTTCGACGCGATCTTCGGCCGGGTGCAGGCGAGCGGCCTGAAGTTCGGCAGCGCGCCAGGCAATTTCGAGGATGGCAAGCTCAATAATTGGAACGGCGGGCGCGGGGTCTATTTCAAAAGCCCCGACGGCCACGTGTTGGAATTGATGACGGTCGCGCAGTAGGGCCATTATACAAGCACATCGCGCCGCACCGACCACGCCGCAACTGCCTCGCCAAAGAAAAACGACCCTACCAAAACGACGGCCTCATGCTGAAGGCCGTCAGTACCCGAATTATATCGAATTAAATAAAATATTTGCCATCAAGAAAAAAGACCTAGACTGAAATCCCATGGAAAGGGCATTCGATTTGCAGAATCTCTGGATTGTTTTTATCTGCCCAGTCTAAAATGGCTATGTCTGTTTTTTGCGGAAAAAATGAGGCCGCGATGACTGTTGCGCCTATACCCAGAAGGATAACAAAGCCCACCGTGAGTTTCATGCTGTTCCTCTTCAGCCATTTTCCTCCTCCACATACCTCGGGAACACCGGCGCCGGCGGCGGCAGTGGCGCGCCTTCCTGCAGGGCGTTCCCCTGCTCCGCATGGACGAAATCGCGCTCGTCCGGCCCGACGCCCAAAGAATCGAGGAACTTCCCCGCCGCCTCGGGGATAAATGCCTGCAGCGGGATCACCAGCCGGCGCAGGGTCTCCGCCGTCACATAAAGGATCGTCTCCATGCGCGCGGGGTCGGTCTTCTTCTTCGCCCAGGGCTCCTCGCCCGCGAAATAGCGGTTGGCCTCCGCCACCACGCGAAAGATTTCGGAGAGCGCATGGTGGGGCTGATAGGCGTCCATCGCCGCGCGCGCCTTCTCCAAGACGCCCGCCGCCTGCGCGAGAATGTCTCTATCGGCGTCGGTGAATTCGCCCTTCTTTGGAACGGCGCCGCCGCAATTCTTGGCGATCATGGAGAGCGACCGCTGCGCCAGATTGCCGAGGTCGTTGGCGAGGTCCGCGTTGATGCGCATGACGATCGCTTCATGCGAATAATTGCCGTCATTGCCGAAGGGCACTTCACGCAGGAAGAAATAGCGCAGTTGATCGACGCCGTAGCGCTCGATCAGTTCCTGCGGCCCGACGACATTGCCAAGCGACTTCGACATCTTCTCGCCGCGCGAGAAGAGAAAGCCGTGCACCACGATTTGTTTCGGCAGCGGCGCGCCGGCCGACATCAGAAAGGCCGGCCAGTAGATGGCGTGGAAGCGCGTGATGTCCTTGCCGAGGACATGGGCGTCGGCGGGCCAGTAGCGGGCCTTCTCGCCGCCGGTGAGCCAGCCGGTCGCCGTGATGTAATTGGTGAGCGCATCCACCCACACATACATGACGTGGTTCGCGGTCGTCTCGGAGCTCGGCGGAATGCGAATGCCCCAGTCGAAGGTCGTGCGCGACACGGATAGGTCCGATAGCCCACGCTTCACGAATGCGACGATCTCGTTCTTGTAGTGCTCGGGGGTTATGAACTCCGGATGCGCTTCGTAATGCGCCAGGAGCTTCTCGGCATAGGCCGAGAGCCTGAAGAACCAGCTCTCCTCCTCGACCCATTCGACGGGCGTGCCGGTCGGCGCGTATTTCTTGCCTTCGCGCTCGGTCAGCTCGCTTTCGTCGTAATAGGCCTCGTCGCGGACCGAATACCAGCCGGCGTATTTCGACAGGTAGATGTCCCCATTCGCCTCCATGCGCCGCCAGATTTCGAGCACAGCCTCCTTGTGGCGCTCCTGCGTCGTTCGGACGATGTCGTCGGCGCGCGCGTTCAGCGCCTCGCCCATACGCGCGAATTGCGCGGCGATGCCGTCCACGAACTGCTGCGGCGTCACGCCCTCTTTCTCGGCGGTGCGCTGCACCTTCTGGCCGTGCTCGTCCATGCCCGTGACGAAGAGCACGTCGAAGCCGTCGAGCCGCTTGAAGCGCGCGAAGGCGTCCGTGGCGATGCGCTCGTAGGCGTGGCCGATGTGGGGCGCGCCATTCGCGTAGGGAATGGCCGTGGAGATCATATAGGTGGGGCGGTCTGACATGGCGCCCGAGATAGCGCGCTTTTGAGACGCGGGGAAGTCGCTGCCTGCGCCATTCACCCGAGCGAACAGGAGGCGCGGTGGCGCGCGCGGGCGCGGCGGCAATCCCGCAGGAGGATCGCTCGCAAGAACCGCACGTTCATCTCCCGGAAACAAAGCCGCGATTAAAGCCTTAAGCGACGCCGGAAGCGAAGGCCGAATCGCGGACTCGCCTTCGCGTGGGTCGCGCGTTATGTTTTTTGCGCGGGGCGGGAGCATCGGTATGAGCGTAACGAAAGCGCCGAGAGACATCGCCCGCAAGATTGCGGAGAAAAGCCGGACGAAAACCGACGGCTGGCGGCGCGAGACCTTCACCCTGCCGCGCATCGACGCCCGCGCCAAGGCGCGGGAGTGGTTCGACCGTTATCCGAAGGCCGCCTATATGACCGAGATCGAGTTCTGGCGCGAGCTCGACGACGGGCGCATCGAATTCGTCATTCGGCGGCTGCCGAGCGCGGACTGAGCGGTCCCTAACTACGTCGTCCAACTTTATTTTTCGTATTTTCCGGTTGCCTTTCAAGGTGCTTTCGCCGCGCTGGCGGCATGTCACGCGAACGCAGCCGCTTTGACATTCCGCGGCAATAAACCAGCCCCAGTTTTCGCCCCGCAACGGTCCCGGTGGGACCCCTCCCGCCCGCCGGCGGCGCGGCGGGGGATGTTTTTTGAGGGGAAATCATGCGTTCGATATTCAAGTCGCTTTGTCTTGCCACCACCGCGCTATGCGCTGTCCCCGCCCTTGCGGGATCGACCACGACGCCGATCCAGCACGTCATCATCGTCCTCGGCGAGAACCACACCTTCGACAACGTCTACGGCACGTACAAGCCGAAGGCCGGCCAGAAGATCGACAATCTGCTCAGCAAGGGCATTGTCAACGAAGACGGAACGCCCGGCCCGCATTTCGATCTCGCCAAGCAGCGTATCGGCTCGGACGGCCCCTTCGCGGAAAACTACAAGGTTGAAACGCCTTCGATCGGCGCCTATTCGACCCTGCCCCAGCCTTACACCACCTATGCGCTGCAGCAGCCGCAAGGCGTTCCTGACGCGCGCTTCCCGGCGGATCTGCCGAACGGACCGTTCCAGATCACCAAATACGTCCCCTATCTCTCCTTCACCGGCGACCCGGTCCATCGCTTCTTCCAGATGTGGCAGGATATCGACGGCGGAAAGCACGATAAATTCGTCTGGGTCGAGGCGACGATCGGCACCGGTTCAAATGGCAAGCCCTATCCCGCCGGCGGGTTCAACCCGAAGGAAGGCGCGATCTCCATGGGCTTCTATAATATGAATCCCTACAAGGACGCCCAGGGCGCGCAGCATGCCGGCGATGGATTGGTCTTCAAGGACCTCGCCGACAATTACGCGATCAGTGACAACTATCATCAGGCGATCATGGGCGGCACAGGCGCCAATTTCCAGGCCGTCGTCACCGGCCACGCCGCCTTTTTCACCGACCCCAACAAGCTCGATGGCTCGCAGGCGACGCCTTGGTCGAACCAGATCGAAAATCCGAACCCGGCGCCTGGCAGCAACAACTATTACGTCCAGGATGGCTACGGCGGCGGCTCCTATGTGAACTGCGCCGACAAGAAACAGCCGGGCGTCTCGGCGGTCAACGAGCAGCTCCACGAGAACGGCGTCGCCAAGAACGCCTGCGCGGGCGGCCACTACTATCTGGTCAACAACTACAGCATGTATTGGGACCAGACGAGCGCCAAGACTCGCGCCCTCGGCGCGAACAGCTTCGTTCTGCCGCCGCAGACGGCGCCGACCATCGCCGACGTGATGACGAAGGCCGGCGTCTCCTGGAAATATTACAGCGCGGATCGTGGCGACGACGCCGCCAATTTCCCCAACGACGTCGATGGCGTTCCGCTCGCCTATCACTCCTACTGCGGCATTTGCGATCCGCTCACCGCCTATGCGCAGATCATGAAAAACCCCTCGGAGGAGGCGAAGCTCCAGAATTACGGCGCCTTCCTCAAGGACCTCGCGGCGGGAACCCTGCCTGCGGTCTCCTTCGTGCGGCCGTTCGAGTTCCTGGCCGGCCATCCGGCGAACTCCAACAACGGCCTCTACGAGATGTTCCTGAAGGCGCTGATCGCGAGGGTGCAGAACAGTTCGGCCTGGTCGTCGACCGCGATCTTCATCACCTATGACGAAGGCGGCGGCTATTACGACTCCGGCTATGTGCAGCCCGTCGACTTCTTCGGCGACGGCACGCGCATTCCCTTCGTCATCGTGTCGCCTCACGCGAAGAAGGGCTACGTCGACCACACGTACTACGACCACGTTTCGATGCTGAAGTTCATCGAGCGCAACTGGAAGCTGCCGACGATCTCTAACCTCAGCCGCGACAATCTTCCCAATCCGATCGCCAGCGAGGATAACCCTTACCGCCCGAAGAACCGTCCGGCGATCGGCGATCTGACGAACCTCTTCGCCTTCGCTCACGACGAGGATGGCGACCAGCACGGGCAGGGCGGCGATCGCTGAAACGTCCAAAAAGAAAAAGACCGAACAGGGCGCTTCCAGCGCCCTGTTCCTTTAGGCGCGGCCCCAGCTTTCTCGGGATGCAAGCAAAGGGTTACGCCGGGCGGATTAAACTCACTTTGGCGACCGCTTGTCTGCCTCGTAGAGGAGGCTGCTTGCCGTGCTCGCGAAAACCCGAGAGATGGCGCGCGTCCCGACGCCAAGCCTTCTCAGCTCCTCCGCAATCGGGTGATCGCCGAGCGTAAAGGAGGCGTGGCCGCTCAATAGCGAAAAATAGTAGAGGCCTTCGGTCTGGATCGTATGCCGAAGGAGACGGTCTTCCTTGATTGTATAGATGCGATAGTCGATGCGCTGGATCTTGGCGGGTCCCCGCTCCACATCCAAGGTCAAAACCTCTTTCCCATCGATGCAAAGACGGCAGCGCCGAAGGTCGTCGATTTCCTGGAACCCAATATCGGCGACAAATTTCGGGTAGCCCCAAACTTTCTGGCCAAGCTCGCAGGCCTCCTGCGTCGTTACGGGCATCTGGTGAACGAAGAAGCCGGCGCTTCTGAACCAGCCTGGAAAGAAAAAAGGTAAAGCCGGTATATTCAGAAGCGGATTGTTGAGAACCGGCGTCATAATCGCCACTTCGTTATACGGAGCGATATCGGCAAGACGTCGATATTCCAGGGCTGCGAGGGATAAAATCGCGGTTCCGGGAGAGATTTGCACCGGTCTCAGCTTCCTGCTGGGCAAGAGGTTGCGAACGCCCGCAATTGGCGCGGGGAAATGCGCCACAATTCCTGTCCAGTCCAGGCAGCGAAGCGGGAGCCCGACGCTCACGCCGTTAGAAAGCGTGACGCGATTGGTTTCCATGCGCCGGAGGATGGCTTCGTACATTTGCGGCCTCGCGCGACGGGCCTCGAGGCGCGTCTATCGAAGCGAAGCTAGCGCGCGACTGGCTAAGAAGCACGATCAGAACGGCAAGGCCGATGATCCCCCAGCGATACCCAAACGACCCCGTCAGGTCTCTTACCCCTTGATTATCCGTTGACAAGATTGCTTAAGCGCGTCTTCGAGGCTCATATAAACTTTAGAGGCGGGCTCAAGCTTACGCTGCTAATGCGATCAGCGAGCATGGCGGTCCTAGGGTTCGCCGAGGGCCTACATTTATCTATCCCCACCCTCCAATCCTCCCTTATTCTTGCCCCGCCTCGCCAACTGCAGGGGCGTCGTCGGGTCGGCGGCGCCGGTGGGGTGGGTTAAACGCAAGGCGGCGCCCCTCGCCTTGTGTGGGTCTTGCGCCGCTGGCCGGGCTTCCTCCCGATGCGTGGAGGGCGGATTTTTTCGCAAAAATGGCTGGGCATAGCAGTTGCGGCCGCACGCTGGGGATGATTACCGAAACTTGGAAAACACCCTCGGCCCAAGGCGGCGTAGTCAAGACCCTTGCGATGCGCTCGGAGGTTTCAAAAAGCCTCCGGGAAAGAAGCGGCCGCCGTCTGACGCCGGGCGGGCGAAACATCACAAGATGACGTGAACCCCGGCTGGAAAGGTGCGTCGCGGAGAAAGACCGCAGCCGGGACGCTTTCGGTTCCGACGCGCTTATTTCTCACGCTCTCGGCCGAACGGGGCCGAAGCGTCCCGGCTTCCTGTCCATGCCTCGCGCCGGCGAACGGCGGCGGGGAATTTGGCGCTGGGGCCGGCTTGACGGAGGCATTCATGGAGCTGCATCGCCCCCCACCCCTGCCCCTCCCCGCCACTCCGTGGGGGGAGGGAGGTTCGCGGAGAGGTTCGGGATCGGCGATAAGCAAACTCGGGCGCGAGCCACTTTCCCTCCCCCTTGCGGG
>JAMBEQ010000183.1 GCA_024506175.1 Methylocystis sp. | reverse complement strand
GGCGCTGCTCGAAGAAGGCCTCGCGCGTTTCCGGCCCGATCCGCCAGCGACTCCCTGCGTTCGCGCCTATCTGGCGGCTGAAGCCCCGGCCCGGGAGGCGGCGCGGGGCCTATGGGCCGATGACGAGATGCGGCCGGTTGGCGCCAACGCCAAAGGGGCCGGCGCAGCGTTGCTGCGTCGCAAGGGAATGGTCGTGGTCGAGGGGAAAATTCGCGGCCTCGGGGAAAGCCCGGGGGCCATCTACCTGAATTTCGGCGAAAAGCGCGTCGACGATTTCTCGGTCGTGATTTCGCGGCGCGATTTGGCTATGTTTGCGGCCTCGGGAATCGAACCCCGAACGCTCATCGGGCGCCGGGCGCGCGTGCGAGGACTTATTGAAACAGGCTTTGGACCGCGCATGGCGATTTCTGCGCCGGCCGAGATGGAAATGCTCGCGGATTCGCCGTGATGACTTCCGGCGCGTGACTCTGGCCGTCGCATGCGCCTTCACGCTTGCGAGCTGCGCCGAGCTCGAACGGCAGGGCCAGCTTTTTGCGCCTGTGCCCCCATCGCCCACAAAGCTTGTCTCGTCAAAGGCGGAAAACCGCGCCTCTGTGCAGCACAAGGAGCTTCTGGCTCAGTTCGGCGGGGAATATCAAGCGCCGGCGGCCGAACGCTATCTGAATGAGATTCTCGCCAAGCTCGCTCAGGCAAGCGAGACCCCCGGACAGACCGCCTATAAGGTGACGATCCTGAACACGCCGGTCGTCAACGCCTTCGCGCTGCCCTCGGGTAATCTCTATGTGACGCGCGGCCTTCTGGCGCTCGCCAGCGACGCCTCCGAGGCTGCGGCGGTCATGGCGCATGAGATCGCTCATGTCACGCTGCGCCATAGCGCGCTGCGCGCCGAAAAGGAACGCGCGGCGGCGCTGATCTCCCAGGCCGCGAGCGTCATCCAAAGCCGGCAGAAGGGTGAGGAGGAACGCTCCAAGCAACGCCTCTCTATCGCGAGCTTCTCCCGTCAGCAGGAGCTCGACGCCGACGAAACGGGCGTGAGGGTGATCGCCAGAGCCGGGTATGATCCTTATGGAGCGTCGCGCTTCTTGACGGCGCTCGGCCGCTCGTCCGAGCTGCGGGCGGCGCTGTATGGCAAGCGCAAGGATTCGGCCGGCTTCGACATCATGTCGACGCATCCTTCGACGCCGGAGCGCGTGGCGCGCGCTATCGGCATCGCTCGCCAGATCGGCGCGCCGGGCATCGGAAGCCGAGATCGGGCTGGCTATCTCGCCGCGATCAACGGCGTAGCCTTCGGCGACGATCCCATGGAAGGCTTTGTTCGCGACCGCAAGTTCACTCATCCTCGCTTGCGCTTTGCCTTTATTGCGCCCGAGGGCTTTTTGCTCGAGAATTCGAGCGAGGCTGTTTTCGGCGTTCGCCAGGCCGACAACGAGGCGCTGCGGCTCGACACCGTTCGCGCGCCCCAGTCCGGGAGTCTCGAAGCCTATGTGGCCTCGGGATGGGTCGACGGGCTGCTGCCGTCTTCAGTGAAGAAGATCGACGTGAACGGCCTACGGGCGATTACGGCCGTGGCGCGCGCCGGGGAATGGAACTTCCGCCTGGCCGTCATCCAATCAGGCGACTACCTCTATCGTCTCATTTTCGCAGCCAAGGCTCTGACGGAAGAAGCCGAAAAAGAGTTTGGCGAATCCATTGCGTCGTTCCGGGCGCTTACGCCGGAGGAAGCGCGTGAGGCGCACGGTCTCAAGATTTCCGTCGCCACCGCGGGAATCGGCGATTCGGCCGAAAGCCTTGCGGCCCGGATGACGACACCCAATCGGCCACTCGAATATTTTAGGCTTCTCAACGGTTTGGAAGAAAACGAGCCGATCGTAACCGGCGAGCGTTACAAAATTGTAACGGAGTGACTGCCAACGCCGGGGGAACATGACATGGGCCCAGGTGTTTGAACGATGAGAGTTGTTCAAACGCGCATATCTCGCCCATGATGCCCCTGAGATAGCGCGCTATGGAGATTTGACCATGGCGTATCTTCCCGGTCTTGGCAGAGAGTTGATGAAGGCGGCGGCCGACGCCCCTTTCCTGGAGAGAGAAGAAGAGAAAGACCTCGCTCTGGCTTGGCGCGACAGAGGAGATCCGGTGGCGCTCCATAAGCTGACGGCGGCTCATATGCGGCTCGTCATCGCCATTTCAGCGAAATTCCGTCACTACGGTCTGCCGATCGCCGATCTGGTTCAGGAAGGCCATGTCGGGCTTCTCGAAGCCGCCGCGCGTTTCGCGCCCGAGCGCGACGTGCGCTTCTCAACCTACGCGACTTGGTGGATTCGCGCCTCTATCCAGGACTATGTGCTTCGCAACTGGTCGATTGTGCGCGGCGGCACCAGCTCCACGCAAAAGGCGCTTTTCTTCAATTTGCGGCGGCTGCGGGCGAGGCTCTCCCGCGAGCCCGGCGGGGTGTCGGCGGGCGACGCTTACCAGAGCATCGCCCAGACGCTGGGCGTCTCAGTTGCGGATGTCGAGATGATGGACTCTCGCCTTTCCGGCTCGGACGTGTCCCTCAACGCTCAACTCGTCGATGACGAATCGGCGGGATCCGCTCAGCGCATGGATTTCCTCGTGGACGAGGCGCCTTTGCCCGACGAGGTGGTCGAACAGAATTTCGACTCGGATCGCCGCGCGCGCTGGTTGAGGGACGCCCTCGCCATTCTCTCCGAACGTGAGTTGCGGATCGTCCAGGAGCGCAGGCTGACGGAAAATCTCGTGACGCTGGAGACGCTGGGCGACAAGCTTGGCATTTCGAAAGAGCGCGTGCGCCAGATCGAAAGCCGTGCGCTGACCAAGCTGCGGAGGGCCCTATCTCGTCTCAAGGATGACGATATGCCGGACGGCGCCGCGCCATCGGCGTAAAGGTCTCCCGACAGACGAGACGAACGAAGCAACTCAGGAGTGGGCCTGGGTTGCTTCGTTGGCTTTGGGGAAGATCACATCACGCTGCGCGATCGACGTCTTCTTCGTCGCCGTCTTCAGCGGCTTCCGCGTCTGCTTTCTGCCCGCGGCGTGGGCCTTTCTGCAGGAAGGACTCGATCAGCGCCAACGCTTCGGAGTCGATCAGCTTGCGCACAGCCGCAACCTCGCGCGCCATGCGGTCAAGGGCCGCCTCGTAGAGCTGGCGCTCCGAATAGGACTGCTCCGGCTGTGTGTCGGAACGATAGAGATCGCGCACCACCTCGGCGATGGTGACCAGATCGCCCGAGTTGATCTTGGCCTCATATTCCTGGGCGCGACGCGACCACATGGTGCGCTTGATGCGCGCGCGACCGGAAAGCGTCGCCAGCGCCTTCTCGACCACACCGGCTTCGGCCAGCTTGCGCATGCCGACATTGGCGATCTTGCTCGTCGGGACCTTGAGAATCATTTTGTCCTTGACGAAGCTGACGACGAACAATTCGAGGCTGAAGCCCGCGACTTCCTGGGTTTCGACGCCGATGATCTGACCGACGCCATGGGCCGGATAGACAATGTGCTCATTGAGCTTGAAGCCGTGCTTCTGCGCGGCAGGCTTCGATTTGGCGGGCGCGGCCTTGGCGCTGGCCTTCGAATCGATTGCGGGCTTTTCGGCGGCGACGGGCGTCGCCGTTTCAACGGGGGGCTCGTTTCTCTTTGCCAATTTTTTTTCTTCGCCAGCTGTCGTGGTGGATGAGTTCTTGCCGGCCTCGACCGTCGCAGGAGCGGCGGGTTTGGCGGGGGAAACGGGTTCTGACGCAGGCGCTGCCGTTGCAGGCGCAGAGGCCCTGACGGCTTTGCCGGATTGCGCCACTGTGGCGGGCTTAGGCCCGATCGCCTCAACCTTGGAGACATGGGCAGCCGCTGGCGTCATCGCAAGGTCCGCGGTTGCTCTCGTTTTTCCAGTCTGGGGCGACTTCTTCGAGTCGGAAACGCTCTTGGGCGCTTTCGCAGGCGCCGCTCTTGTGGTCGTCTTTACGGCATCCGTCGCCGCAACCTTGGCGGCGGTCTTGAGGGTCTTACCCGCAGACGCGCCTGCGGCGCTCGGCGCTTTCGCGCTGGCCCGGTTCTTGCGTGTCGGGGTCGCCACCACCTCGGTTGCCGCCTTTGCCGCCGTTTTGGATGAAGCCGCCTTTGTTTCTGCCCTTTTCGCGGTCTCGGTTTCCGCCGCGCTCTTCGAAGCCGCCGCTTTCTTGCCGGTTGAAGGTGGCTGCGTGGCCGTCCGAGAGGTTAGGCCGCTGGCTTGATCCGTCTTCGCCGTGCTTTTCGTCACCGAACTATGGGCCGAGGGGGTTGAAGCCGAGGAGACCGCGCTCCCCCTTTTTCTCTTCTCGTTCTGCTTGGCGGACGGCATACGCGGGGCACTCCTTCTGCGTCCCGCTGTGGAGACGGGACGATCCTGCTGTCCTCTTGCCGCAAAAAGAGCAACGCGCCTTCGGCGGTCAAGTTACGGATTTGTCACTTTAGCTAGAGGCGCGGGCGTAGCCGGTGTCTTGACGCCCTCTGGCGCGCTTTCTCATGCCGTGAAGCAAACCGACATTGGCCTGTTCCGGACAGGCAATGTTTATTAGCAATATCTATATCACGCCGCAGCGCCAAAATCAAAGAGAACGCCGCCCAGCCTTGGCCGGGAGGGCAAAGGGGCCACGAGTAAGTTACGAAAAATACGCCGTTTTGTGGCGAAGGTAAGAAGGATGTGGAAAGAAAAGGGCCAGCTTGACCGCCTCTTTGGCGGCAGCCGGCCGAATCGGAGCCCATTTATGGGCCCCCCGCGATAGATCAGTCGCCCTCGCCGGGTTCGGCCGAGAAATAGGCCTCGAACTTGCCGGGCTTGCCGTCCCATTCCTTGGCGTCGGCCGGCGGCTCTCTCTTGATGGTGATATTGGGCCAGTTCTGCGCCATTTCCGCGTTCAGCTGCAGCCACTTCTCCAAGCCTTCCTCGGTGTCGGGCTTGATCGCCTCCGCCGGGCACTCGGGCTCGCAGACGCCGCAATCGATACATTCGTCCGGATGGATGACGAGCATGTTCGCGCCCTCGTAGAAGCAGTCCACCGGACACACCTCCACGCAGTCCATATACTTGCACTTGATGCAGTTTTCCGTGACGACATAAGTCATGTGAGGGTCTCTTGAGCGTCTTTCGACGAAAATCCGTGGGTCTCGCGACGATTGCTGCGCTAGCTAGCGTTTTTGCCGCCGTCATGCAAGGCATGCACAAAAGTGATTTTGACGCCGCCTCGAAGTGGCTACAGTGAGCTTCCAACGGAACGATAATGACGGACTTCGAGCTCATAGCGACAGCCTCCACCACCCAGACCATGACAGCGCGCGCCTTGATGCTGGGCGAACGGATCGACACGGCCGGCCTGGAGCGCGCGGATCTGGTTTCGACGGCGCCGCTCGCCTTCCACGCCGGGCAGGCGGGGTTCGCCGTGCTCTACCGTTTCGGCGTCGCCGTGCTCTTCGGCCTTTCGCCGCTCGAAGAGGATGAGATCGTCACGAAGATCGGCGCCCGCGTCGCCGGCGCCTCGCGAGGCGACGACGAGACGCTCGTCATCGAGACCACTCAGGACGGCGAGGATAAGGCGCTGCCCAACGGCCGCCTCGCCGTGAAGGACCTCTCCGAGGAGCGCCTTCTCGTCATCGCTGACGCTCTGGCGAAAAGCGTGGCGTTGGGACGCGACGAGCGCCGAGTCAATGCGGTCTTCGATACGATCGAACCTTTTGCGGCGGAGCTTGCGAGCAAGGGACGCCCGCCATGGCGGCGTAAATCCATGCTGGAGCTCATCGGCCAGACGCTCCTCGTTCGCCACCGCGTGTCCGGCCGCGTCGCCGTCGAGGACAAGCCTGACGTCCTTTGGGATCGGCCGGATCTCGAGCGTCTCTATGCGCGTCTGGAAGACGAATATGAGCTGGAGGCGCGCGGTCGCACGCTCAACGCCAAGATCGATGTGATCGGAGAGACCGCGCGGGCGCTCACCGATCTCATCGACGCCGACCGCTCGGTGCGGCTCGAGTGGATCATCATTGTGCTGATCGCGATGGAGATCGGCCTATCTCTCTTCGAGATTTTCACCGGGCAGCATTACATCCGCGAGATGCAGGCCGCCTCCACCGCCGCCCATGGATCGCCCACTGAAAGCCATTCGAAGTAGGGCAATTGGTGCCGCGCGAAAGTGAATTGCCGCTTCGCGTAATGGCGCGTGTCCAGCTTGCCGCGCATGATGGCCTCATCGAGCGACATGCGCCCGTCGAGATAAGCGAGGAGATGCGGCACGCCATGCGCGCGCATCGCTGGGAGCGCCGGATTGAGCCGCCGATCGCGTAAAGCCGCGACCTCATCTAGCGCGCCCATTTCCATCATTTTGTTGAAACGTGCGTCAATGCGCGCGTAAAGCGTCTCGCGGTCGGGCGCGAGGAAAAAGGCCAGGCATTGCGCCGGATCGAGCAGCGGCGTGGCGCGCGGCCCCTGGAAGGAAGCGAGCGGCTTGCCCGTCGCGGCGAAGACTTCCAATGCGCGCAGAATGCGCTGTAGGTCGGTCGGGCGCAGTCGCGCGGCGGTCTCGGGGTCTTTCGACGCAAGCTCCGCATGGAGCTCCTGCGGGCGTTTGCCTTCCGCGGCGGCGCGCACTTGGGCGCGCAGCTCTTCCGCCACGGCGGGAATATCGGAGAGCCCATAAAGCGCCGCCTTGAAATACATGCCCGTGCCGCCGACAACCACTGGCGCAACGCCGCGCGCGTCGAGCCCGCGCAGCGTGGCGGCCAGGTCGCCGAGATAACGGCCCACGGAATAGTTCACGGCGGCGTCGACGTGGCCGAAGAGGAGATGCTCGACCTCGGCTTCTTCCTCCGGCGTCGGCCGCGCCGTGATGATGCGCAGGTCGCGATAGACCTGCATGGAGTCGGCGTTCACCACCGCGCCGCCGACGCGCTTCGCGATGGCGAGCGCCAATGCCGACTTGCCCGAGGCTGTGGGACCTGCAATGAGAATGGCGCGCGCGGACATTGCGGCAATTGCGGCGGAAACGGGCGGAATGTCAAAGGCAAATCGGGCGGGCGCAACAATGGTGGCGACCTTTGTCGCCGGGCGTTCCGCCATGCTCGCGCACGAGGCCGTCCGGCGCGCGCTGATCGAAGCCGGGCTTGGCGATTTGCCGCTCGACTGGCTCGCGCCCGACGTCGCCGCCGACGCCTTTTTCGAGGCACAGAATCTCGACGCGGCGCGCGTGCGTCTGCAGGCCGCGCTCGCAGTGGCGCCAGTCGACGTCATCGTGCAGCCGGTTGCCGGGCGCCGCAAGCTTCTCCTTGTCGCCGACATGGACTCGACCATGATCGAGCAGGAATGCATCGACGAGCTTGCGGGTTTGATCGGCATTCGCGACCGCATCTCCGCCATAACTGACCGGGCGATGGCGGGCGAGTTGAACTTCGAGACGGCGTTGAAAGAGCGCGTCGCGCTGCTGTCCGGCGTGACCCTCGAACAGATCGAGACGATCGTGTCTCGCATTTCGCTCACGCCCGGCGCCCGCGCGCTGGTGCAGACCATGCGGGCGCATGGGGCGCATACGGCGCTCGTCACCGGCGGCTTTACGCAGTTTACGACGCCGGTCGCCGCGCGCATCGGTTTCGACGAGACTTTCGCCAACCGGCTAGAGATCGTGGAGCGCGCTCTGACAGGCGTTGTGGTGGAGCCGGTGCAGGGCAGGGAGGGAAAGCGCGCCGCGCTTGTGCGCCTGCGCGAGAAACTTGGATTATCGCGCGCTGCGACCCTCGCGATCGGCGACGGCGCCAATGATCTCGACATGCTGCGCGAGGCGGGGCTCGGCGTCGCCTTCCATGCAAAGCCGAAAGTCGCAGAGTCGGCGCATGCGCGGATCGACCATGCCGATCTGACCGCGCTGCTCTATGCGCAGGGGTATAGAACCGAAGACATAATAAAACTCAATGACTTGCGGTGACACGTGCTTCAGGGACTATTATTTGTAGCTTGACTGCTTTCGATGCTGCTCAGTCTTGCTTTAAACACGGCATGAAACCTTTCAATTATGTCGTCGGCAATTTTCTCCATCCCAGTCTTATTAAAATGACAACAGCTATCACTATATATTGTACTATTGGCATGTTTAAAAAGTAGGCGCTGGTCATAAAAATGTTCAGTTTTTATACCTTCCCGCGAAAGCATCCAATAATAGCTTCTTATCGGCTCCCCATAATTTCCTCGGCTCACATATTGTGCTTTTTCAGCTTCAGAAAGGGGTTTGCTGTCGGGGTAATATTGGTTGGGTTGCAAAACGTGAATGTAGTCAATGCCATGCGCATTCGTGAAATCATGAATTCTGTTTGAAGACTCCCTCCAGATTGCGTGACTTCTCTGAGCATAAGACTTAACGTCGCCATTGCCAAGAAAATCACTCCACCAGGGGAGGGCGATTCGCTCTAAGTTGTTTTTGCAGACCTGCGCATATAAATGGACAATGAGCGCGGCTAAAGGAGTGTGGCTGCCCGATTCGATCATTTTGTCGCTAAAAATTGCGCAAGCCCTGCCGGCATTGGAGCTGTTATCAAGGTGGATTGAGTAGGCTCTCGGAAATATCGCAGGATTCTTTAGGACGTAATTTTCTGCAATAGGGAGGGCAATCTCATTAAAGCCATCATAATTTATCACAATATCAGGCCTAAATCCGAGCAAGTCCAAGTATATCATCTTAAAATATTGCTGTGGCTGCTTTCCTCCGCCGAATGCTGCGCTATAAACTGAAAATTTGTCTGTATTAAATCGCTCATTGAGTTTTCGAGCGAACAGGCCAATACTTTCAGGATGCACCGACAGGTGCGCGGCGACGGACCCGCCAAGGATAAGAATTTTAACATCGCTTTCGCCGCTTGCTTTATCTATCCTTTGGAAAAGCGGTTCCGTTGAAATTTCATTTTGAAAGGGGACACTGCCTAGTTCCATTTTTCCTACATATGGGTGCGCGATTGAGCCGTTTCTGTTATCAAATAAGGTCCTCTTCTTATAATCTCCATAAGATGTATTGTCGTATATGTTCACATTGTAGAGGTAACGAAGCGCAGCATACGAGGCGATATTTAATGATATCAGTGTATTTGCGATGGTAACAAGCGAAGCGACGATTAGGTTCTTTCTTTTTCTCCAAGAAAAATTCATCTTGGGATGCTCCAATCAGGTTTGCGCGCCTAATCGTCGAAGCATGCGGTATCGCGGGCCCTGGCGTCAACCTCAGAGCCCTTTTCCCTTTACATTTGTTTATATCGGAACCACTCAACCATTATGCAGGTTGTCGTGGACGGCAAAGGCCCCTGCGCAGGGGTATCGGCGGGATGAGCTTGTGGGTTGCAGGTCGATAAGTAACCAGAGACCGCGCTCTCCGGCGAGCGATCACTCTCCCTCGTAAGCCCGTTTCGGCGCCGCCAGGTCGATCTTGACCATCTTCAGCATCGCCTCCGCGACTCTCTTCGCGCGGATCCTGTCAGGGTCCTTCATCATTTCGCCCAGCGCCCTGGGTACGATCTGCCATGAAAGGCCGTAGCGGTCCTTCAACCAGCCGCAAGCCTCGGTCTTGCCGCCTTCGGAGAGCGCGTCCCAAAGCCGGTCGACCTCGGCCTGGTCGTCGCATTCGATGGTGAAAGAGATGGCGTGATTAAAGGACTCGAAGGGTCCCGCGCTCATGGCCATGAAAGGTTGGCCGAGCAAAGTAAACTCGACGACCCGAACGGAGCCGGGCGGACCACTCGGGCTCTCGGCGGGCAGCGCCGTCACGCTGTCCACCCGCGAGTTCGGCAGGAGCGAAGCGTAGAAGGCGGCGGCTTCCGCCGCCTTCTCCGAATACCAAAGGCTAGGAATAATACGTGACATCGACAAGGCTCCTTCCTTCGTCTGGGAAGCGCCGGCCGATGCGGCGCAAATTACTCCACCGGGACCGCGACGAAATGCGCGTCGCCCTGGCCGTTGGCGACGATCAGCAGCGCGGTCTTCTTGCCGGCGTCTTTTAGCGCCTTGATCTTCTTCACGGCGTCGGAGGGCTCATTCACCGGCTCCTGATTGACCTCGAGGATGATTTCGCCCGGCTGCAGGCGTTTCTCGGCGGCGCTCGACGACGGGTCGACAGAGGTGATCAGGACGCCGTTCTTGATGGAGTCCTTGATCTGGAAGCGCGCGCGCAGCTCGTCGGTGAGGCGGGAGAGCT
>JAMBEQ010000182.1 GCA_024506175.1 Methylocystis sp. | reverse complement strand
GGAAAAGCGGCCGGAAGCTCCCCGACTTCACCTTCGACGTGTCGAGCCACGGCAGCGCCGCCGTGATCAGGATCGACAGGAAGAGCGCAATGACGCCCAGGAGCTTGTTCGGGATGGCCCGCAAGATCGCGTAGAAGGGGAGGAAATACCATTCCGGCACGATATGCGGCGGCGTCACCAGCGGGTTCGCCTCGATGTAATTGTCCGGATGGCCGAGATAATTCGGCACGAAGAACATCATCCAGGCGTAAAGCAGCAGGAAGGCGCCGATCGCGAAACCGTCCTTCAGCGTCGCATAAGGCGTGAAGGGCAGGGTGTCCTTCTTGATGTCTTTGACCTCGACGCCCGTCGGATTGTTTTGGCCCGTCACATGCAGCGCCCAGACATGGAGCGCGACAATGGCCACGATGATGAAGGGCAGGAGGTAATGCAGGGCGAAGAAGCGGTTCAGCGTTGGATTATCGACCGAATAGCCGCCGAGGAGCCAGGTCGTGATGGAGGTTCCGACAACGGGGATCGCCGAGAAAAGATTGGTGATGACCGTCGCCGCCCAGAAGGACATCTGGCCCCAGGGGAGGACATAGCCCAGGAAGCCGGTCGCCATCATCACCAGGAAGATCACGACGCCGAGAATCCAGAGCACCTCGCGCGGCTCCTTGTAGGAGCCGTAATACATGCCCCGAAAGATGTGGATATAGACTGCGAGGAAGAACATGGAGGCGCCGTTCGCGTGCGCATAGCGCAGCGCCCACCCCCAGTTCACGTCGCGCATGATCTTTTCGACCGAGTCGAAGGCAAGCGTCGTCTCGCCGGTATAATGCATGGCGAGGACGACGCCCGTGACGATCTGCGCCACCAGCATGAAGGAGAGGATGGCACCGAAGGTCCACAGGTAGTTCAGGTTCTTCGGCGTCGGATATGCGACGAAGGAGTCGTAGACAAAGCTTATGATCGGCAGCCGGCGCTCCAGCCAACGGGCGAAGCCGCTCTTGGGCGTGTATTGGGAATGTCCGCTCATTGGAACTTTCTCGAATGCGTCGATGGCGATGGAAGGCGCGGAAGGACGAATCAGGCGGAGCGCCTAACCGATCTTGATTTTCGTGTCGCTGACGAAAGCGTATTTCGGCACTTCCAGATTGCTGGGCGCCGGGCCGCTGCGGATGCGCCCCGAAACATCGTAGGTCGAGCCGTGGCAGGGGCAGAACCAGCCGTCGTATTCGCCCGACTTGCCGGTCGGAATGCAGCCAAGATGCGTGCACACGCCGATCACGACGAGCCATTCGGGCTTTTGCACGCGCTTGGAGTCGGGCTCGGGGTCCGGAAGCTCAGCCAACGGAACGTCTTCAGCGGCCTTGATCTCTTCCGGGGTGCGATGCCGCACGAACACCGGCTTGCCGCGCCACTTGACCGTTACGATCTGGCCGACGGGGATTGCCGACAAATCCACTTCCGTGGAGGCCAGGGCCAACGTCGATGCGTCGGGGTTCATCTGCGAGATCAGCGGCCAGATCATCCCGCCGGCGGCGACTGTCGCGGCCGCCCCTGTCGCGATGTAGAGAATATCTCGACGGCTCGGCTCAGCCGGCGTATGTTCTGTGACGTTCTTGGTGCTCACGCCTGACCTCTTCCAATCGCTACGAATAAAGAGCGCTCGACGGACAAGCGCAAGCTCCACTCGGAGCAATCGTTCCACTTTTCCAGACCGCGCGCCAGCCTGCAAGCCGGCTCCTTCGGCCAATTGCGCGGTGGTTAAGCCCGGCGCGCGGCTTATGTGGCGCCATTCCGCCATCATGTCCACAAGCGTGAACCGGGATTTTTGCGCGCTTTCCCGCCTCCTTCCCGCTGCAACGCACAATCGCGGCGAAATGCCGCAAAAGCTTTGACTTTTCGACAGGATGAGGCCCGATGACGCCGCTCACGCTTGCCCTTTATCAACCGGATATCCCCCAGAACGCCGGAACCATGTTGCGCATGTGCGCCTGCCTTGGCGTCGAGGCGGCGATCATTGGTCCGGCAGGCTTTCCAACTACCGACGCCGCCTTCCGCCGCGCCGGCATGGACTACCTCGATCTGGCGACGATTTGCCGACACGCCTCTTTCGAAGAGTTTCAAACTTGGCGCTTGCAGACTTGGAAGGCGAGCGGCGAGCGCCGAAGGCTCATTCTCTTGTCGACCCGAGCGACCCTCCCCTACGCCGCCTGCGAATATGAGTCCGGCGACATTCTCATGGTGGGGCGCGAGTCGGCGGGCGTGCCCGATGCGGTCTTCGCCGCGGCCGATCTCGCCGTGACCATCCCCATGCGCCCACAGGCGCGGTCGCTCAATGTCGCAGTTGCGGCGGCCATGGTCGTTGGCGAGGCGCTGCGGCAGATCGGCAAATAATTAACTGAAATTAACCTCCCCGTGCGGCAGCGCACGGCGCCGGGGGCGCATGCGCGCGACCATTGAGCCGTTCGATAATGATTTACGCCAGGGGGTCGCCCCATGAAAATGGAAACAGCTCAAGCGCTTCCGAGCATCTTTAATCGCGCGCTCCTCTCAGCTGGTTTCGCGGGGGTCGTCGCCTGGGGCGCCTATAATCACGGCGCCGTCGAAACGCGGCTCTCCTCCTTGCTCGACGGCCTCTCTCAGGTCGAGATGATGGGCGCAAAGCTGACCTTCGACCAGAAAAGCCTGGACAGCGCCATCCGCCCTCAAGAAATGCGGTTTGACGGCGAGGCCGCCTCGAAGGATTTGCGCAATCTCGACCCCCGCCTGCTCGCGCGCCTGCTCAACGCCGGCTCTTTGAACGACCTCTGCCTTTTCGACGGGCACAAGCGGGGGCTGCTCGATAATGTGGCGGCAGATTACAAGCTTCGCGACCTTGGGCTCGTCGAGTTGCATGAGTCTGATGAAATCAGGGCGAAAGTCGCAGCCGACAAAACCCTCGATCCCGAGCTGGGCGCGCCGGTCAAGTGCTATACGATGAAGCCGTCGGCGCGGGGTTTCGACGTGAGAACGGCCGTCGCCTATGCGCTGGGGGACTATTTTGCGCGCGGCGCGCAACCCGCCAAGGACGAGAACCAAAAGGTCGAGCCGGCTGCGTCGACCCCGCATAGCGGCGCGTCAGCGAAGGCGGAGCGCCCTAAAGCCGCAATGGCGGCGGCTCCCGTTGATCGGCGGCTGAAAATCTCTCAGCGGCAATAGCCGCGGCGCGGCCCAAAGAATCAAAAATTTGGAGCGATTTCTTATCGGAAAAGTCTGCGAACTTTTGCGAAATGCGCTCTGGAATTGACAGGCAGGGCCGCCGATCCCAAAAGACCCGCCAACCGAAGACCTCCCCCGACCTCGGAAGGCGACAGCATGACGAACGACCTTTTGGAACAGCGCAAATCCGCCGCGCGCGACTGGTTCGAGGCGTTGCAGCTGCGTATCGTCGCCGCCTTCGAGAAGCTCGAGGAGGAGGCGACCGGCCCCTTCGCCGAGACGACCGCTCCCGGGCGCTTCCAGCTCACCCCCTGGGAGCGGCAGAATCACGACGGCGCTCCGGGCGGCGGCGGGCGCATGGGCATGATCCATGGGCGGGTGTTCGAAAAAGCCGGCGTCCATTGCTCGACGGTGTTCGGGACCTTCCAGCCGGAATTTGCCAAGCAGATACCGGGCGCCGCCGAGGACCCGCGCTTCTTCGCGACGGGCATTTCGCTGATCGCCCACCCCTGGAATCCGAACGTCCCGGCGGTGCACATGAACACCCGCTTCGTCGTGACGACCAAGGCCTGGTTCGGCGGCGGGGCGGACCTCACCCCCGTCCTCGACGCCCGCCGCACGCAGGAAGACCCGGATTCCATCGACTTCCACGTGGCCATGCGCCGTGCCTGCGAGCGGCATCGGGTCGCCGATTACAAGCGCTTCAAGGAATGGTGCGACGAGTATTTTTACCTGCCCCATCGCAAGGAGCCGCGCGGCATCGGCGGCATTTTCTACGACTATTTCAACAGCGCCGGCGACCCCGCCAACAGCGCGTGGGACAAGGACTTCGCCTTCACCCGCGACGTCGGCGAAAGCTTTCTCGCAGTCTATCCCGAGCTGGTGCGTCGGAATTTCTCGACCCCCTGGAGCCCGGCGCAGCGCGAGGAGCAGCTTGTCCGGCGGGGACGCTATGTCGAATATAATCTGCTCTATGACCGAGGCACGATTTTCGGCCTGAAGACCGGCGGCAACGTCGATTCGATCCTGTCCTCGATGCCGCCCTCGGTGAAATGGCCCTGAGGGTTATCCGAAGGTCCACGACCTGTTGATCGCAAATGTGACGAACATGGCGATGAGGGTCGTGATGGCCTGCGCAAGCAGATAGGGCGCGCCGAGCCGCTCGACGAAGAGGCTCATCAACACATAGGTGACGCAGAAACCAAGAAAGGCCGTCAACGCGAAGCGCCAGCCCGCTTCGGCGTGCGAACGGTCGCTAGCGAACGTATGGCGGCGGTTGAGGACATAAGCGACCACGCCGCCGACGACATAGCCGCAGAGCGTCGCGGGCAACGGCCGCCAGCCGCCCGCCTCCACGAGTGCGATCAGGACGGCGTAATGGAAAGCCGTCGCCGCCGCGCCGACCGACGCATAGGCCGTGAGCTGGCGAACGATAGCCATCAGCGGGGAAGCTGGGCGTAATAGCGCGCGAGCGCCTGCATCTCCTCGTCGGAGAGATGGCGGCTCTCATAGCGCATCTCCTTGTGCGGGCGCTTGCCGGATTTGAAGGCCTGAAGCTGCGTATGGAGATAACGCTCGTGCTGGCCCGCGAGATTGGGAATCTCCTCATCCCGCCCGATCCCGTCCGCGCCATGGCAGGCGGCGCATTCCTCGAGAACCCGCGGGAGATCCTCCGCCCGCGCCTGCGCGGCGAGCGCGGCAAAAGAGAGGACGCCGGCGCAAATGATCGTCCCCGCCCCCCTGAGCCTCGGCGCAAGGATCGCGCCCGCCTCGGTTACATGTCGATGCATTGGACCCCGCTTCGAGAGCGTGAACGAACCAACGGTCTTCAAGAAAAATGCACTCAACATGATTTTTTCCCTTGATCCGCCAAGCTCATGGCTGGATAACAGAATTGGTCCAGATGCGTGCGATTTTTGCCAATTTTGTCACCCAATAACGTTACGATGGATCGAGATTGACGCCCGAAGACTTGCTCCTGATCAGGATCGCCACCGCCAACGCGGTGGTCAAGGCCCTGGACGAGGCGATAACCGCGCGCGTCTTGTGCGCCCGCCTGTTGGATATGACCCTTCGGCTCGGCTTCGCCTCGATCATCGCGGGCTCGAT
>JAMBEQ010000181.1 GCA_024506175.1 Methylocystis sp. | reverse complement strand
CCCCACTCGTTCAGGCCGACGTTCGGGATGATCATGAACGGGCCGATGGCGACGATCAGGAACGCCAGCGAGTAGCCATGAGCAAAATACGGAATGCGGGTCTTCGCATAGAAGAACGCGCCAACCGCGATCACCGAATAGATCGGATAGCTCATGTAGAACTCGATGATGTGCGACGGCGTGAAGTCCGTGTCGCGAATCACCGTCATGTGCCACGTGCCGTCCTGCTCCGTGAAGAAGGACGCGCCCCAGTAGATCGCCGCCGCATAAGCGACGAGCCATTTCACATTATCGACGATGGCGCGCATCTCCTGGCGCGGCGTCACCGCGGACATGTCGCGCACGCGCGTTTTCCAGAGATAGCCGGCAAGGGCGAGGCCCGAGACCAGCTCCAACGGGATTTCCGACCAGAGGATGGACATCCAATAGGTCTGAAACTCGGGAGCGAATGAATCGAGGCCTGCGCGCCAGCCGTAGATCTGCTCATAGACGCGCACAATCAAATAGAAGCTGTTCAGCAGCCCCAATCCGATCCACATGCCTCTCAGATCGACGATCGGCTTTTCCGCCGTCGCAGCGCCTGCCGTTGTCTGTGTTGTTGCGCTCATTTCTTTTTCTCCATTTCAACCGGGAAACGACCGGCGTTTCCGGTGCGAAGGAGGATAATGAGCGCCTTGCGCTTGCCAGCATGGCAGGTTCGCCATTAGTCTAGCAAAGTCTGACAGCGAATTTGCCAATAGACGTGCAAATCCTGCCAAACGCGGAGAGCATCAGTGGACATCGCCATTCTCGGTTACGACGAATGTCTGGGGCAGGGCTTCATCGGCGCCGCCGATCTCCTCGCGATGAGCCGCCGGATGCTGAAAACGAAGGAGCGGCCGGACCCCTATCGCGTGGTGACAGTCAGCCACGACGGGGCGCCGATCCGAGACGGCTTTGGCCGCACCCATGCCGTTGACGCCTCTTTCGCGGCGCTCGACGCCTGCGCTGCAGTAATCGTCCCGCCCTTCCTTTGCAGTTGCGACGACCCCATGCCGAGCGCCCCGTCGGTCAACGCAGCTGCCGGCTGGCTCAGGCGCCAACATGCGGTCGGCGCGATCGTCGCGGGGTCTTGCAACGGCGGCTTCCTGCTCGGCGAGGCCGGGCTTCTTGACGGCAGGCGCTGCACGACGACATGGTGGCGTCACGAGGAGCTGAGAGCGCGCTACCCGCGCGCCGACGCCGCCTGGGGCGCCTCGCTCATCGAGGACCGGCGCGTCGTGACCGCAGGCGGCCCTCTGTCGTGGATCGACCTTTCGCTGCATGTCATCCGCAAGCTGTGCGGCGCCGAGGCCGCGAAGAAAGCGGCGGATTTCACCGTCGTCGACACGGTCCCTTCCACGCAGACGATCTATATTCCGCCGGGCCATCTCACCGCGTCGAATCCCTTTGTGCTCGAGGCCGAACGTGTGGTTCGACAGGCAGGCGACGCGCCGATCACCTCGATACAACTCGCATGCGCGCTCAAAGTATCGGAACGCACGCTTCATCGGCGGCTGAAGGAGGCGACAGGCGAGACGCCCAAACATTTCCTCGACCGCGTGCGTTTCGAGGCCGCGCGAATGCTCTTGGAAACGACGCAAAGCTCGGTCAAGCAGCTCGCCACGGCGTCGGGCTATGCGGATGAGACGAGCTTCCGGCGAGCGTTTCGGCGCTATGCCGGCATGACGCCGGGAGCTTATCGTTCCTGGTCTCTCGCCAGACGCGGGGCAAAAGCCTAGCGGGTAGGCCCCAGTGCTCCCGGATCACTCAGCCAGCGCGCGACTCCGCGCAACCTTCGGCCTCGGCGCGGGCGCACGGCCTTTGAAGACAAATTTCTCTCGCGCCAAGTGGTACGAGGGGTCTGGCCCGAAGAAATTGATCCGCATCCGCGCGAGCTCCTCGGCGCGATAGGCCGCAAGCTGCTTCACCCGCTCGTCCTTCACGCGCTTTTCATGCTTGTCGCGCAGCAGGTTCCAGAAATCCATGCGGCGACCCAAATTGGCCGCCCTTTCCGTAACTTCCCGCTCGACAGCTTCCGCATCTCCGCCCAAGACGTTGTCGACGAAGCCGATCGCCTTCGCCTCTTGCGCTCCCATTGGCCGGCAGGCTTCCATCAAGTCATGCGCGCACTCTGCGCCGACGCGTTTGGGGAGCAGACAGGTCCAATATTCGGAGCCGTAGAGCCCGCCCATGCTCCTGTAATGTGGATTGAGGACAACACCCTCGCGCGCGAACACGCGATCGGCGGCGAGCGCGAGAATGGAGCCGCCCGCGCCAGAGTTGCCGCGCATGGACGCGATGATGAGATGCGACATCGTGTTGATGATCTCGCCGACGAGATCGTCCATCGCAACGATGTTGCCCCAGGATTCGATCGCCGGATCTTCCGCTGCCTCGATGACGTTCAGGTGGATGCCATTCGAGAAATAGTCCTTCCCCCCGTGCAGCACGATCACGCGCGTCGGCCGGCTACGGGCGAGGAGGAAAGCGTCGCGCAGACGATAGCACTGCTCCGTGCTCATCGCGCCATTATAGAATTCGAAGTAGATATGGCCGACGTTGTCGCGCTCGACATAGCGGATCTCACGGTAGGTCCGATAATCGGGGTTCTCCGTGATGGCGAGAGGGGATTCGGGAACGCCGCGCAGGAAAGGACCGAGGACTTCCGCGGTGGATAATTTGATCGCCGGAATCGGACGGAAGTCGGCGTCGCAATAGGCGCAGCCCACGTCCGCCAAGCGGCAATCGACGTCATGCGCGTCGCTCTTCAGCTTGAGATGAGTGATCCAGACGGCGCCGTCGACCGTCGCGCGGCAGATCGCGCCGTCGCGCTTGGCGATGACTGTTCCGGGCGGCCCCTTCAGCCCGTCTTCGTAATGCGCGCCATAAAGAAATACGGGCAGGCCGAAAAGTTCATCCAAAACCCCTGGCGCGCTGTCCGCCGCGCGAATCTTGCGGACCACCTCATCCGTCGAGTCGCCCGTCCAGTCGATTGCGCGATCCTTTTGCATCATGGTCGGGCGCAGCCGTCCCTGCGTGAGCGGGCAGGAGTAATCGAGCCGCGAGGGCTCGAACGCGCGCGATTCTAATTTCTCGATCGCCTCCAGAACGCCACGCACCGCCGCTTCCGTGACGTCGTTTCGATAAACGCTGCCCTTGGAGTCGGCTACCTCGGGCAGTGGGAATTCATGGCTCGCCCAGATCGGCCCCGCGTCCATTTCGGCGTTGGCCTGCAGAATGGTGACCCCCCAGCGGCTTTCGCCCTCCGTGATGGCCCAGTCGAGCGATGAAGGCCCGCGATCCCCCATGACGCCGGGATGGACGATGAGGCAGACGCGATGCTTCCAAACCGCCTCAGGCACGGCCGCCTTCAGCATGGGGGCGATGATAACGTCGGGGTTTTCCGCTGTGACTGCGTCGAGCATCGCTTTTTCACTTTCGGCGATCGCGACGCTGACCATATGAGCGCGCTCGGTCAACTCGATCAGGAGACGCTGGCTGAGGCTGTTATGCGCCGTTGTCAAAAAGAGGATCTTCATGATGAGCTCCCGTCATCCGAGGAAAGTAACTATTGGGCAAGCTCGACTGAAAGCGTTCGCGATATTCGCGCGGCCCGATGTCGAGATGGCGTCTAAAGGAGCGCCGCATCCGTTCCAGGGTTGCGAAGCCGCAGAGCTCCGCAATCGTTGGCAGAGGAAGCCGTGTCTGTTCGAGACGGCATCGCGCCGCCTCGACGCGCGCGTAGTCGACGAAGCGCGCCGGCGTCATGCCAGTCTCGGCGCGAAAACGACGCGCAAAATTGCGCGGGCTCATGGAAACCTTTTCCGCGAGCGCTTCAACCGTAAGGTCTTCGCTCGAATTGCCGAGATCCACGACTTCAGCTCGACGATGTCGTTGCAATTCGTGGTTTCGCCCTGCAAAAAGGGCGTGAACTGCGTTTGTCCGCCGGGCCGTCGCAGGAAGACAACCATCGTCGCTGCTATGAGGCGCGGCACCTCGCGGCCAAGGTCTTCCTCGATCAGCGCCAGCGCAAGATCGAGGCCCGCGGTGATTCCGCCCGAAGTATAAACGCCCCCATCTCGCACGAAGATTCGGTTCGGCTCGACCGTCAGCTGTGGATAGGCGGTTGCGAGCTGATCGCAAATAGACGCGAATCCTGCCAAGTGGTTACCTACTTCGGAGGATTTTCACGGCGCCTCGGCTAATCAGCTG
>JAMBEQ010000180.1 GCA_024506175.1 Methylocystis sp. | reverse complement strand
TGGCCATGACCTTGCTGCTGCCTTCTGCTGTCTCGGCGATCTGGCTCAGGTTGCGGATGTCGAAATCCTTGATGTCCGTCGGCTTGATCCGATGGCGCCGCATCAGGATGCGGTTGATGTCGCCGATTGCCGCGGGAATCCTGTTCTGCGCCGTGGCCTGAACATAGATTGAATTGACGTAGCCGGTCAGGCGCGGTTGCAGATTGAACGGATTGGGTGGCGGTGGATAGAGGCTGGTGAGATTTGTGGGCTGGTTGGGCGCAGCGACGCCGAGAACCTTCCGTTCCCCCGTCTTGAAGGGAATCATGACCAGATCGTCCTGATCCTGCCCCCACATGCTCTGCCCTTTTGTCGCAAGCACGCCGATCACGCGCAACGGCGACCCTTTGACGAATATTGTGGTCCCGAGCGGATTCTCGCCACGCCCAAACAGCTGCTTGTAGACAGTGTGGCCGATCACAACGACTAGAGCGCCGCTTCTTTCGTCGTCGGCGCCGATCCCGCGCCCCTCGGCGATCCGCCAATTCGTGACGGGAGGATAATTCAGCGAGACTGCCTGAATGTTTGTCGTCCAGTTTTGGTTGCGCAGCTGCACCTGGCCCATCTGCCGCATCAGATAGGCGACGAGACCAACCTCCGGGGCCTCTCGGCGTATCGCCTGCGCATCCGCCACCGTCAGCGTAGAGGCGCTGCCAAATCCCGCGCGCGCCCCGCCCGTCAGCACGGCGCCGGGCAACACGACGGCGAGATTCGTTCCTAGGCTTTCGATCTGCTTGCGCACCGCGGCGTTCGCGCCATTGCCCACCGCCACCATCGCGATGAGCGCGGCGACGCCAATGAAGACGCCGAGCATGGTCAACGCCGAGCGCAGCTTGTTGCGCGCGATCGCCTGAACGGCGGCTGATACGATCATAGATGCGAAGGCGAGGGTCGAAACCTGCACGAGCGCCCCTTTCGCCGCCCGCGAGGGATGAAAGATCGTCGTCGCGGCCGACCCCGCTTTCTGCGGAGTCGGCGGGCGCGAAGGCGCCGGTCCCGCGCGCCGCTCGTCTGAGAGGATCTGGCCATCGCGCATGGTGATCACCCGACCAGCGTAGTCGGCGATGTCTGGCTCATGCGTGACGACAATTACAGTCAACCCCTGTTCCCTATTCAGCGAGACGAGGCTCTCCATGATTTCATGTGAGGTCTTCGTGTCCAGATTGCCCGTCGGCTCATCTGCGAACAGCACTGAAGGCCCATTGATGAGGGCCCGCGCGATCGCCACCCGTTGTTGCTGGCCGCCCGAAAGCTGCGCCGGCGTATTCTGCGCCCGTTCCCCGAGGCCAAGCAGTTCGAGGGCGGCGCGCGCCCTTTCGAGCCGTTGCGCGCCCTCGATCGCCTCATCCGAATAGAAGAGCGGCAAAGCGACATTCTCGATCGCGCTCGTGCGGGCGAGCAGGTTAAAGCTCTGGAAGACAAAACCGAGCTTTTCGCGACGCAGCCTCGCAAGCTGCGGTTCGTCGAGCGCCGCGACGTCGAGACCTTCGAAAAAGTAACGCCCGCCAGTCGGCGAATCCAGGCAACCCAGTATCGCCATGAGCGTCGATTTTCCGGAGCCGGACGCGCCCATGATCGCCACGAACTCTCCGCGCTCGATGGAGAGGTTCACGCCATGCAAGGCGCGAACGTCCACGTCCCCCACGCTGAAGGTTCGGGTCAGCCCTGTGACCTCCATGACGATATTCGACGCGGTCACCATCAAAGCTTCATGTTTCGATGCTCAGGGGTCAGGGCGACGGGTTCGGGGTCGCCTCGCCCACGATGATCTCGTCGCCGGCCTGAAGGTCTCCCTTGATCACTTCCGTGAAGGTGTCATCGTCGAGTCCAGGCATGATCACAAGCATCTGCGGCTCCCCTCCGCGTAACGCCCAGACCCGGACGCCGCCGTTCAGATCGACCGGCGGTGGAGCGCCGGCAAGTCCGGGAACGCGGCCAGGCTGATAGCGCAGCGCCTGGTCGGGAATCCGCAGGACATCC
>JAMBEQ010000179.1 GCA_024506175.1 Methylocystis sp. | reverse complement strand
GAGTTCGATCTTCTTTTCGGCCAGCGCCTTTTCGTAACGTTCGATCTGCCCGCGCGTGTGAACCCAGGGGTCGTAGCCGATGCGGGCGCCCGCGCGGGCATGTTCGGCGAGCCAGGCGGAAGGCGCGGTTTCGGAAATGTCGACCGGCGTGAATGTCTTGCCGTCGATCTCCTGGCGCACCTGAATCACATAGCGCCCGTCGACGAAGATCGCGGCTTCGGCCGCCAGCACGACGGCGAAGCCCGCCGAGCCGGTGAAGCCCGTGAGCCAGGCCAGGCGCTCGGCGCTCTTGGGCACATATTCGTTTTGATGCGCGTCGGCGCGGGGAAGGAGAAAGCCGTCGAGGCCCTGGCGGGCGAGCTCCTCGCGTAGGGCGGCGACCCGAGCGGCGCTGTCATGGGGGGAGGAGGCGTCGGCGAAGGATTGGAATTTTGCTTCGAACATGAGGCAAAGCTAGTCCGCGCGCGGGCGAGGGGCAATGGCTTCACGAATACCTCCCCGTGAAGGGGAGGTCGGCGGCCAAAGGCAGCCGGGTGGGGTTCGAGCCGTTATCACTTTGGTTGGGGCTTTACCCCACCCGACGCAGCTTCGCTGCGCCACCCTCCCCGTAAAGGTGATGGCTTGGCTCACGCCCAGGCTCCACCCCTTGGCGGACCCGCCCTTTTCTATTCCCTTCCCGCGCGCGCTCCTGTAAATACGCCGCATCGCAACATAAGTCGCCGCCGCGTCTTCCGGGCGAGCTCGAGCTCACGGAACGGGTCGCGGCTGTTTCTACGAAAGCCGCCATGCAGCTTCGCAATATCGCCATCATCGCCCACGTCGACCACGGCAAGACCACGCTCGTCGACCGCCTCCTCCAGCAGTCGGGCGCTTTCCGCGAGAACCAGCGCGTCGCCGAGCGCGTGATGGATTCGAACGATCTCGAAAAAGAGCGCGGCATCACCATCATGGCCAAGGCCACGTCCATCACCTGGAAGGATGTGCGCATCAACATCGTCGACACGCCCGGCCACGCCGATTTCGGCGGCGAGGTGGAGCGCATTCTCTCCATGGTCGACGGCGCCATCGTGCTGGTGGACGCCGCCGAAGGCCCGATGCCGCAAACCAAATTCGTCGTCGGCAAGGCGCTCAAGATCGGCCTGAAACCCATCGTCTGCGTCAACAAGGTCGACAAGCCCGACGCGCGTGTGTCTGAAGTCGTCAATGAGGTTTTCGACCTCTTCGCCGCGCTCGACGCCACCGACGAGCAGCTCGACTTTCCGATCATCTACGGTTCCGCCAAGCAGGGGTGGATGGCCGAGGAGCCGACCGGCCCGCAGGACGGCATGGCGCCGCTCTTCGATCTCGTGCTGAAGCATGTGCCGGCGCCCACCGTCGAGGACGGCGGCTTCCGCATGCTCGGCACGCTGCTCGAGGCGAACCCCTATCTCGGCCGCATCATCACCGGCCGCGTCTTCTCCGGCAGCGTGAAGCCGAACCAGGCTGTGAAGGTGCTCGACCGCACGGGCAAAGTGGTCGAGCAGGGCCGCGTCTCCAAAATCCTCGCCTTCCGTGGCATCGAGCGCCAGCCGATCGACGAGGCCGAGGCGGGCGACATCGTCGCCATTGCCGGCCTCGAAAAGTTCAACGTCGCCGACACGCTTTGCGCGCTCGACGTCAACGAGCCGCTGCAGGCGCAGCCGATCGATCCGCCGACGCTGTCCATGACCTTCCTCGTCAATGACTCGCCGCTCGCGGGCACGGAGGGCGACAAGGTCACGAGCCGCATGATCCGCGCGCGGCTGATGAAGGAGGCCGAGGGCAATGTCGCGCTACGCGTCGAGGACGCACCCATGGGCGACGCCTTCATCGTCTCTGGCCGCGGCGAACTGCAGCTCGGCATCCTGATCGAGACCATGCGCCGCGAGGGCTTCGAGCTGGGCGTCTCTCGTCCCAAGGTCGTCTTCAAGAGGGGCGAGGGCGACGAGATACTGGAGCCCATCGAGGAAGTCGTGATCGACGTCGACGAGGAGCATTCCGGCGTCGTCGTGCAGAAGATGGCCGAGCGCAAGGCCGACATGATCGAGATGCGCCCGTCCGGCGGCAATCGCCTGCGTCTCGTGTTCCACGCGCCGACGCGCGGCCTCATCGGCTACCAGGGCGAATTGCTCACCGACACGCGCGGCACGGCGATCATGAACCGCCTGTTCCACAGCTATGCGCCCTATAAGGG
Organism: Methylocystis sp.; assembly: GCA_024506175.1. GTDB lineage: Bacteria > Pseudomonadota > Alphaproteobacteria > Rhizobiales > Beijerinckiaceae > Methylocystis. Next base: position 15,810 of record JAMBEQ010000179.1, on the reverse strand, counting down.
CGAGATTCAGGGCCGCCGTAACGGCGTCTTGATCTCGAACGATCAGGGCGAGGCCGTGGCCTACGCCATGTGGAAGCTGGAAGATCGCGGCCCGATGATGATCGAGCCGGGCTGGAAGGTCTATCGCGGCATGATCGTCGGCGAGCACACGCGCGACAACGATCTCGAGATCAACGTGCTCAAGGGCAAGCAGCTCACCAACATCCGCACGCAATCGAAGGACGAGGCCGTGCGCCTGACGCCGCCGATCCAGATGACGCTGGAAAAGGCGCTGGCCTATATCGAGGACGACGAGCGCGTGGAAGTGACGCCAAAGTCGATCCGCCTGCGCAAGGTGTATCTCGATCCGAACGACCGCAAGCGGTTCGGGAAGGCAAAGGCCGCGCTGGTGGAGTGAGGCCGTTAACAAGCCCCATGGCGGCCTCGTCCTTCGAGATGCGAGCTTCGCTCGCTCCTCGGGGTGAGGCCTAAGTGGTTGGCGTATATGCACAAATCCATCATGCTGGGGAGCCTGCGAAGCAGGTCTCGAAGCATGAGGGGCATCGGCGCGTGACGGGGAGGAGTCATAGCTCGCCGTCCGTAAGCGAGCCGCAATAGCGGATCATCGGACCTTCCCGCGCGTTCCCTTCGGAAGCCGATGGGAGCGCTGTCATGCCCAAGCAATCGCCAGAACAGAAGAAAACCGTGAGCCGCGTCATGCACGAATACAAGCATGGCGAACTCGAGAGCGGCGCCGGCAAGGAGGTGAAAAACCCCAGGCAGGCGATCGCCATCGCCCTGCATGAAGCCGGCGCCTCGAAGGAGGAGAGCCCGCAAAAGAACGCGGAAAACCTCCGCAAGACCAAGGCCAAGGAACGCAAAGGCGAGACCGCGAAAGCGCGCAAGGAAGGGAAGTAGACCGCCCGAGGCGCGGCGGAGCTCAGATCAGCTCGTGGACGCTGAACCAGAGCGAACCGTCCAGCCACACGCGCTGCGGCGTCCACCCCGCGGATCGGGCCACCCCCTGAAACTCTTCAACAGTGTATTTATAGGCGTTCTCGGTGTGGATCGCCTCTCCCGCGCGGAAGTGAAATTGCGCGTTCGCGACCTCGGCGGTTTGTTCTTTGATGCTCACGAGATGCATCTCGACGCGCCCCTCGAGCGGGTCGTAGGTGGCCTCGTGGCGGAACGCCTCGAGATCGAAGGTTCCATCCAGCTCACGATTGATGCGCGCAAGCAGGTTGAGGTTGAAAGCGGCGGTGACGCCTTTCGAGTCATCGTAGGCGCGAAGCAGGCGGCCAACGTCCTTTTTCAGATCGACGCCGATGAGCAGCCGACCGCGCGGCGAAAGAGTCATGCGCATCCTGCGCAGCATCAGCGCCGCCTCGGTCGGCGTGAAGTTGCCGATCGTCGAGCCTGGGAAAAAGCCGAGCTTCGGCCGTTGCTGGAATTCAGGCGGCAAGGCGACCGGGTGGGTGAAATCGCCCACGATCGGCTGCATGTCGAGGTCGCTGAAACGCGACATCAGCCGCCTCTTTGCCTCCGAGAGCGCGCTTTCCGAAATGTCGATCGGCGCATAGGCCCGCAGCCGCGTCATATGCCGTAAAAGGATTTCCGTCTTGATGCTCGAGCCGGAGCCAAACTCGACAAGGACAGCGTCGCCGCGTTCGCCCTCGACCATCTGGCGCGCGTGCGCTTCCAAAATCGCGATCTCGGTTCCTGTCGGATAATATTCTGGCAGACGCGTGATTTCCTCGAAGAGCGCGCTGCCGATGCTGTCGTAGAAAAAGCGGCACGGGAGGCTTTTCGCCGGCTTCGACAGGCCTTCAAGAACGCTGGCGGCGAAATCGTCGCACGGTCCGGCGCACGAAGCTGCGCGTTCGGCTGCCTGCGACATCAGTCGATGTCCGAGGCGAGGCGCAGGCCCATGAACTGCCAGCGCTGGTGCGGATAAAAGAAATTGCGGTAGCTCGCGCGCATATGGCGCCGTTGCGTCACGCAGGACCCCCCGCGCAACACATGCTGATTGACCATGAACTTGCCATTGTATTCGCCCAGCGCGCCTTCGGGCGGGCGATAGCCGGGGTAGGGCAGATAAGCGCTTTGGGTCCATTCCCATACGTCGCCGAACATCTGGCGAGGCTGATCTATCGGCGCGCCTTTCGCCGGCATCGGGCGCGAGGCGCCGGACTCGAGAAAATTACCTGTTCGGCGCGCGGCCGTCGCGGCGATCTCCCATTCGAATTCGGTCGCTAAGCGCTTTCCGGCCCAACGCGCAAAAGCGTCGGCCTCATAATAGCTCACATGAGCGACAGGCGCGTCGAGATCGAGCGGCTGCAACCCTTCCAGCGTCATTCCGAGCCACGCGCCGTCGCCTGGCTCCCAATAGAGTGGCGCGCGCCAATCTTCCCGGCTAACGGCGGCCCAGCCGTCCGATAACCACAAAGCCGCTGTCTCGTAGCCGCCGTCGTCGATGAATTCCAGCCATTCGGCGTTTGTGACCAGGCGGTCTGCAAGTCTGAATGGGTGGATGAGCGCATCGTGACGAGGCTTCTCATTGTCCCAACCGAAGCCCACGTTGTCGTGGCCAATCTGGCGAACGCCGCCGGGAAAATCGATCCAGCGCGGCGGTTCGCGCCGTGCCTGCGTTGAGCGAGGTTGCGCCGCGCGATAGGCCGGTCGGAGGGGGTTTGCTGCGAATAAAGCGAGGATGTCGGTAAGCATCAACTCCTGGTGCTGTTGCTCGTGATTGACGCCAATCTCAATCAGGCAAGCCCACGCCGGCTCGCTGGCGGCGTCCTGTTCGAAAAGCTGCATCAACGCGTGATCCACATGCTCGCGATAAGCGAGAACGCGATTAAGCGAGGGCCTCGTGAGAAGCCCGCGCTTGGGTCGCGGCTGACGAGGTCCCAAGCCCTCGTAATAGGAGTTGAAGCAATAGTTGAATGTTTCGTCGAAGTGGCAATAGCCGACCAAATGCGGCGCCAGGACAAGGGTCTCAAAAAACCAGGTGGTGTGCGCAAGGTGCCATTTGGTGGGGCTGGCGTCGTCCATAGCCTGGACGGTCATGTCCTCCGCGGTCAGCGGAGCCGCAAGTTCCACTGAAAGCTTACGCGTTTCGAACAAGCGGCCCGCCAAGGCGCGGGGGGCGCTCTCGGAAAACGACGGAAGGGATGAAGGGAAGGCTAGTCGGTCCATTCTCCATCTCTTTGGCTTCAAGCTTCACCAGCGCGGATTCGAGGCCGCATGCTGCATATAGGGCTGCTGACGCTCGTTGGCGCCCTGCTCAGGCTAGGCGTTCGTCATCGGCTGAACCTCGATCGCCGCCCTAGATCGACAGGTGAGGGTGGAGGAGCGAAATGATCAGGCTCGAGAACGTCAGCAAGTTCTATGAGGGATCGGTCGTGATCGATGGGGTCAGCCTGACGATCGATCGAGGCAGGACCACGGTCTTGATCGGGCCGTCTGGGTCGGGGAAGTCCACGCTCCTGTCACTGATGATCGGCCTCGTCGCGCCGGATAGGGGCGCCATTTCGATCGACGGCAGCCCGCTGACGCGTCGAACGGCGGTCCTCCTGCGACGGCGTATGGGCTACGTTATTCAAGACGGCGGTCTTTTCCCTCATCTTACAGCCAGAGAGAATATCGAGCTTATGGCCAAGGAGGCGGGCTGGCCGGTCGAAAGGCGCCGGGCGCGCATGGAGAAAATGGCCATGCTTGCCTCTTTCCCGGCTCTCGCGCTCGACCGCTATCCGGCCGAGCTATCCGGTGGTCAGCGTCAGCGCGTTTCCCTGATGCGCGCCCTGATGCTCGACCCGGACATTCTTCTCATGGATGAGCCCCTCGGCGCGCTCGATCCCATGATCCGAGCCGAGCTTCAAGACGAGCTCCACGCCATTTTCCAGCGTCTCGGGAAAACTGTCGTGCTCGTCACCCATGACCTCGCCGAGGCGGCCTTCTTCGGCGAAACAATCGTGCTGATGAGCCAGGGTCGTATCGCCCAACAGGGGCAATTCGCCGATCTTTTCGAGCGCCCGGCAGAGCCTTTTGTGACTCGGTTCGTAAACGCGCAGACGAGCCGTCTTGCGGCGTTGAGAGAAACGGCGATGCACAAGGAGCGCGAGTGAGCGCTAACATCACGAAGCTCTTGCGCGTCCTTTGCCTGGCTCTCGCCTTGGCGACGCCTTCGGTTGCGATATCTGCGGCTGAGAAGATTCGCATCGGCTCGAAAACATTCACGGAGTCGGTCATCCTTGCCGAGCTTGCGGCAAGGCTTTCCGCCTCTACGGGCGCGAGTGTGACGCAGCGACGGGAGCTCGGCGGCACGCGGCTGCTATGGGACGCCTTGTTGGCGAATGAAATCGACCTCTATCCTGAATATGAGGGCACGCTCACCGGCGAGATACTGGCAAACGCGGGCGTCGTCGACGAGGAGACTCTTGCGCAGGCGCTTGCCAAGAAAGGAGTGCGAATAAGTCGGCCCCTCGGCTTCAGCGACTCTTACGCGCTCGGGATGATGGCGAAAGAAGCGCAAAGGCTCGGGATAAGCAAGATTTCGGATCTTTCGCAGCATCCCTCTCTGCGCTTGGGATTCAGCCACGAGTTTATTGATCGCGCGGACGGCTGGCTGGCTTTGCGCGCGGCCTACGGCTTCGGCCATGTGAATGTGCGCGGCGTGGATCATGACCTTGCGTACAAAGGCCTCGCCCAGGGTTCAATCGATGTGATCGACGTCTACACGACCGACGCGGAGATCGAATTTTACGGGCTTAAAATTCTCGAAGACGATCGTAATCTTTTCCGCGGCAACAAGGCCGTCCTCATCTACCGCGCGGATCTCGATCGACGCGCGCCCGCAGCCCTCTCCGCTATTCTGCGGCTCGAAGGTCGCGTCGATGAGAAGTCGATGATGGCCTTGAACCGCGCCGTGAAGATCGACCGACGCTCGGAAACGGCGGCGGCGGCCGGGTTCCTCGCCGCCAAATTTGGGATTTTCGGCCCAGCGCCCAGCGAGGGGATGGTGGGCCGAATCCTTCAGCGCACGGTCGAACATCTGCGGCTCACGGCCTTGTCGCTCGGCGCGGCGATCCTTGTCGCTTTGCCGCTAGGAGTCATCTCGGCCCGACGCCCGCTTCTGGGGCAGGCGATCCTGACCGCAGCCAGCATCGTGCAGACGATTCCCTCGCTCGCCCTTCTCGTGTTCATGATTCCTATTCTGGGCATAGGAGCCACGCCCGCCATAATGGCGTTGTTCCTCTACAGCCTGCTGCCGATCATCCGGAACACCGCATCGGGACTGGCGGACATCCCCCTTGCAATTCGCAATTCAGCGATCGCGCTCGGTCTGACGCCTCTGCAGCGCCTCAGGCTGATCGAGCTCCCCATCGCTTCTCCCGCGATCCTTGCGGGCATAAAGACGGCGGCGGTGATCAACGTCGGCACGGCGACGCTCGGAGCCTTGATTGGAGCAGGAGGCTACGGACAACCGATTTTCACCGGCGTGCGTCTGGATAATTTCGGCTTGATCCTCGAAGGCGCCGTGCCCGCCGCAATGCTCGCGCTCGCGGCGCAGGGTTTCTTTTCGCTTGTCGAGTTCTTTCTTGTGCCGCGCGGGTTGCGTCTAAAGCCGGCTGCAGAATGAAACTGGTTGGCGCTTCCGCGCGCGGTGCTTCCCGAAGGGGAGAGTGATGGACGAAACCAGGATCAAGCGCTTCCTCCCTTGGGTCGTAGCGACAGCGCTTTTTATGGAGCAGCTGGATGCGACGATCGTGAACACGGCGGTTCCAGCCATTGCCGAAAGCTTGCAGGTGACGCCACTCAGCCTCAAAACAATCGCCGCGAGCTATGTTTTGAGCTTGGCGGTGGGCATTCCCGTGAGCGGATGGATCGCCGATCGCTACGGCGCCAGAAAAGTCTTCGCGACCGCGATCGCCGTTTTCACGATAGCGTCGATATTCTGCGGCTTGTCTCAGAACGCGGGAGAGATGGTCGCCGCCCGCATCTTGCAGGGAGCCGGCGCCGCTCTCATGACGCCGGTCGGCAGATTGACCGTGGTCCGAACCTTCGGAAAGGCGGAGCTGCTGAGGGCGATGAATTTCGTCATCATACCGGCGCTTATCGGCCCTCTTCTCGGGCCTACTGTCGGCGGGCTGATCGTGCATTGGCTCTCATGGCGCGAAATATTCTTCGTCAACGTTCCGATTGGGCTTGTCGCGCAATGGCTGGTTCATCGCTACATGCCGAACTACCGGGGAGAAGCCGAACGTCCTTTTGACTGGCTTGGGTTCGGACTGTTTGGATCGGGCACGGCGCTTCTTTCCTGGCTCCTCGAAATATTCGGCGAACATCGCATCGACCCTTACGAGGGCGTAGCCCTTTTCGCGGTCGCGATGTCGCTTCTTTTTGCGTATTGGCTGCACGCCCGCGGGGCGCCATATCCCTTGCTCGACCTTGCCCTTTTCAGAAAGCGGACGTTCCGAGTTTCGATCTCGGGCGGCTTCGTCACTAGGCTCGGCGTGGGAGGCTTGCCATTTCTGACACCCGTGCTGCTTCAGGTCGGGCTGGGGCTGCCGGCTTGGGAGTCGGGACTGCTGATGATGCCGACGGCGGCCGCCGCCATGGGAATGAAGCTTATCTCGGCGCCCATACTTGCCCGGTTCGGCTACCGCATCGTTCTGATCGTGAATACGGTGATGATCGGCGTCACGACCTGCCTCTATGCCTTGGTGACAGACGCGACGCCTCTGGCAGCCCTCATGGTCATCGGCTTTGCTCTGGGCTTTTTCAATTCGCTTCAGTTCACCAGCATGAATAGCATGGCCTATGCGGACATCGAGCCGGAAGAATCGAGCATGGCCGCCACCATCGCAAGCTCCTTCCAACAATTATCCATGAGCTTCGGCCTCGCGATCGGATCCTTGGTTGCGGCCTGGTTTCTCGGCGCAGCGCCCCAATCCGATCCTCAGGCGGTTATCGCTGCGCTCCATAAGGCCTATGTGTTTCTCGGCGCCTTGACCATCCTTTCGTCCTTGTCCTTCTGGACGCTGCGCGCGTCCGACGGCGCAAGCGTGAGCCGCTCGCACCCGGAGCTGGTTTGACGCTTCGCAGGCCGAGCCATGAAAGAGGACCTCTCCCCCTACCCGAAAGTTGAGCGCGGCGACACATATAGAGATCGTTAGAAGGTCGCGGCATTTGTCTTCGGAGTGGCGGCATGCAGGAGAAATCTCAATTACCCCGATCTAAATCGGCAGCCGCGAGCTCGGTGCGAGACAGCGTGATCCGCGCTACGACCAATCTTGCGGCGAGCACGGCGGTGACGGTGGAGGCGTTCACGAATCTCGCCGCGCTCAGCGGCATGTATGAAATTAAAGCAGCGGAAATTGCGCTACGTCGTTCGAGGCGGAGCGACGTGAAAGAATTTGCCCTCTCGATGAGAGAGGATCACAGCGAGCTAAACCGCAAGCTCGAGTCCTACATGCAAGGGATGCAGAGGCCGAAGAGCCCGCCAGACGCGCTGGATCCCATGCACCAGATTCTGGTGGGCGATCTCGAAAGCGCCTCGGAGGAGGATTTTGACAAGCGCTACCTTTCGCAACAAGAAGCCGCCCACGACACTGCGATAACGCTCTTTCGCACCTATCGGGACTATGGAGCCGACGAGAAACTGAGAAACCTTGCTGGCCAAGGGCTTCCCGTGCTTCAGCAGCATATGCAAATGGTGCGCAATATGAAAAGGGCCCAATCGGCGACGTGAGGCGCGGCGGTGTGGATGAGATCGGCGTTTCGGCGCTCACCGAGGGCGTGAAAATTACCCCTGTTCTCTCGAACACTCATCGCCGCCGCGCCGCGGAATTGCCTGGGCGTCTCGAGCAGGATGTCTAAGTGCTTGTCGATTGTGACCGCGCTCCTGGGAGAGGAGAGAGCGCCGCAATCCGCGCTTGTTGCGACGTTATCCGGAGGCCGCAGCGCGACGGGGGGAAGTCACTGGTTACAAAAGCTTAATTTGCGATTCTTAGGGGCGGACATACGTGAGGCTAACCATCCCTCCTATGCAATCGAGGCCGCGTCTTGCCTAAACGACTCCTCCCCATGATCTCCGCAGCGATGCTCGCTGCAGCGGGTCTGTCAGGGCCTGCCCTTGCCGATCCACCTGCAACCAATCCGCCTGCTCAAGCCAGTGATCACGGTTTCTCTCCAGAAGACCGCGCAGCTTTTCTAGATGCGCGGGTAGCAGCCCTCAAAGCGGGTTTGAAGCTTACTGCCGCGCAGGAAAAAGCGTGGCCCGCGTTCGAAACCGCCTTGCGCGAAGTTTGGAAAGCGCGCACGGACCGCGCCGCCGAATTTCGCGAAAAATGGAAAGAGATTCGCGAGCATCATAATGTCGTCGACGGCCTGCGGCTGCGAGCCCAGGGCCTCACGTCACGGGGAGCAGAGCTGAGCAAACTCGCAGACGCAGCTAAACCGCTCTTCGACAGCCTCGACGATGCGCAGAAGCACCGCTTGGGCGTTCTTCTCTTCCATGTGCTCATGAAGCCGCACGGGCACGAGCACTGGTGGTCGCACGCCGATCACTGACAAAAACCGGCGGGGCAGGGCCAGGGCTGGCCTCGGATCGGGCGAGCGGGAGGAGGAGCTGGCGGGTGTCTCAGTTGATTACAGCATAGGCTGGAACAAAGTTCTCGGACCCCGAGTTGGATTCTCAACTTCTCCTACTTACCAGCGCCCGCGCTCCCAGGTCGGGCGCTTTTTTTGGCCTTCATGTCGCGAGGAACCTCCGCCCCGCCTTATCGCAGCGTGGGCGAGTGGGAGGGAGGAGACATGACCGGAGCGTGGCTGAGCGCCGTGCCGACACGTGGACGAATTTTCAGGAAGCCGATTTCTCGGCTCGGCTTTTCGGCTCGGATTTCTTGTTTTTTGGTGGAGCCAGACGGAATCGAACCGACGACCTCTTCAATGCCATTGAAGCGCTCTCCCAACTGAGCTATGGCCCCACGTTTTTCTACGAGCCTCTTGGGGGAGGCCGTGGCCGACGCGGCGTCGACGGGCGCTGTATAGTTCAGCCGCGGCCGGTCTGCAAGCCCGGCGTGCAGTTTTGTGGCAACATTCTCACAAGCCTCAGGCGGCCGCGGCGGTCACCCGGTTGCGGCCCGAACTTTTCGAGGCGTAAAGGGCCTTGTCGGCGCGTCGCATCAGGGCGTCGGCGTTGGCGTCGGCTCCGCGCTCTGCGAGGCCGATCGAGGTGGTGACGGGAATTGTGCGCGTCGCTTTGGCGTCGATGGGGAAGCGGTCCTTTTCTACCGCGGAGCGCACGCGTTCTGCGACTCTTTCGGCCACCGCGAGCGGCGTTTCGGGCATGACGACGACAAACTCCTCGCCGCCGAGGCGGCAAACGAGGTCGGCGCTGCGCAGCACCCGCTTTATTCGTCTAGCAAAGATCCTCAGCACTTCGTCGCCGGCATCGTGGCCATAGGTGTCGTTGACCGATTTGAAGTGGTCGATGTCGAGAATCATCAGCGAGAGGGGACGGCCCTTGTGCGCCGCTTGATCGAGCGCGCTGGCGAGGTGCGTTTCGAGGAAGCGGCGGTTGTTCAGTCCCGTCAGCGCATCGACCACCGCGAGCTCGAGCGCGGCCTGCACATTTTCATGCAAGGACTCGGCGTAGCGCTTGCGGCGCAGTTGCGTGCGGACGCGGGCGAGCAGCTCGTTGCGATCGATCGGCCGCACAATGTAGTCGTTTACGCCGAGATCGAGCCCGCGTAGGACCCGCTGGCGATCCTCGGTGTCGGCCAGCAGTAAAATCGGCAGCGCGCGCGTGCGCTCGAGCGAGCGCAACTGGCTGCACAGGCGCAGCGCATCGAAATTGGCGAGGCTCAGGCTGGCGACCACAAGGTCGTAATTGTTCTCGGCAGCGCGAAACACCGCCTCCTGAGGATGTTTATCGAGGTCGATATCATGGAAGTCTTGCAAGGCGGAGACGATGCGATCGGCTGAGCTCGGCCGATCCTCGACGAGAAGGATGCGGCCGCGCGCCCCGTCGTTGGGCTCGCGGGAGGCAAGGCCGAGATTGGCGGAAGTGCTGGCGCGGGCGCGCAGCTCGTCGAGTGTGATCTTGAGGCGCGACAGAGAGCGGACGCGGGCGATCAGCGCGATCTCGTCGACGGGCTTGGTGAGGAAGTCGTCCGCGCCGCATTCGAGGCCGCGCACGCGGTCCGCGGGTTGGTCCAGCGCCGTGACCATGACCACAGGCAGATGCATGGTCGACGGATCCGCTTTCAAACGCCTGCAGACCTCGAAGCCATCCATGCCTGGCATCATGACATCGAGGAGGACGATGTCGCAGCGGCCATCGCGGCATAGCTCGAGAGCATCCGGGCCGCTCGTCGCCGATACAACGTCGAAATATTCCGCAGAAAGGCGCGCTTCGAGCAGTTTGATGTTCGGAATCAGATCGTCGACGATCAGAATGCGCGCAGTCATTGAGCTGACGTCTCCCTGGTGCTTTTTCCTAGTTCTTTTCCGAAAGGAAGGAATTTACCGTTTCCAGAAATTTCGCGACCGAGATCGGCTTGGAGAGATAAGCCTCGCATCCGCCTTGCCGGATTTTCTCTTCGTCGCCCTTCATGGCGAAGGCGGTAATCGCGACGATGGGAATTGCTTTCAGCTCGTCATCATCCTTCAGCCAGCGGGTGACCTCGAGTCCGCTGACCTCCGGCAATTGAATGTCCATCAGAATAAGATCGGGTCGATGAGCGCGCGCCAATGAGATCGCCTCGACGCCGCTTTTCGTCCGCAGCGTCGCGTGCCCGTTCGCCTCCAACAGGTCGTTGAAGAGTTTCATGTTGAGTTCATTATCCTCTACGATGAGGACGATCTTCTTCATGGGCCAACTCTTGGAAGGCGACGGCTGCGCCTCGAATGGATCGGCGGAGCTCTTTCGACCATGCCTAACATGGGAGTATTAATGAAAACCGGAAGGAATGCGCGAGACATTTGGGCTCCGAAAAACATCGACCCGCCGGCGGGGGAGCTCGCCGTGCGGGCGCTCGCCTTCCTGACGCGAGATGAGGACCGCCTCTCGCGTTTTCTTGCCTTGACCGGGCTCGACGCGGGCGACGTGCGCGCCCTTCTTGGAGATCGTGGCTTCCATCTCGCTGTTCTCGACCATCTGGCTGGCGACGAGGCGATGCTGCTGGAATTCGCCGCTGCGGAGGGATTGCCGCCCGAGGCCATGGGGCGCGCCCGCAGGGCTCTCGGCGGCGGTGACTAAATTGCTCTGGCCCGCCCGTCGATCGAACGCCGCCAGCGGGTTTCGGCTGCATTCTTAATGAAACCTCAACCCTCGATGGCGAGCGCTTCCGCGCCCGCCTTCGCGACGATCCCGTCCTCGAAGGACTGCACGCCCGAGACGCCAACCGCACCGACGATCTGGCCTTCATAGACGAGCGGCAGCCCGCCCTCGACCGGGGTGATATGGGGCAGGCTGAGCAGCGCAACGCGGCCGCCGGCGACCGTCTCTTCCAGCGCCTTGGTCGGCCGGCGAAACAGCGCCGCCGCGCGCGCCTTGGCCTGGGCGATGTCGCAAGAGGCTGGCTGCACCCCGTCGAGACGCTCGAGGTAGACGAGCAGGCCGGCGTCGTCGACGACGGCGATCACCACGCTCCAGTTGTTGCGCCGAGCTTCTTCCGCGGCGGCCGCCGCGACGCGCTTGGCGTCGGCGAGCGTCAGAATGAACTTCATTTTCATCGGGTCTCCTGTGTGGTTGGCGCTTTGGGCGGACTTGCGTCGATCATGCGCCTCGAATAGGGAATTTTTGTAAGGCCGAGACGCTATTCCCCGCAACGGCCGAACCCGAGCGCAGGAGGAGGCGCCAAGCCGTGACGCTCATCATGCCCGCGCCCGAGCCAGAGATTCTTGCGCGGCGCGACGAGTTGATCGAGCGCCTGCGCGCCATTCTGCCGGCCCAAAACCTCATCATCGACGAGACTGCGCGCCGCGCCTATGAATGCGACGCTTTCACCATGTATCGGGCGCTGCCGCTCGTGGTCGCGCTGCCGGAGACCGTGGCGCAGGTCAGCGCCATTCTTGCGCTCGCGGCGGAGATGAACGTCAAGGTCGTGCCGCGCGGCTCCGGCACCTCGCTTTCAGGCGGCTCGATGCCCCTCGAAGACGGGATTCTGTTGGGCATGTCGAAGTTCAACCGCATCCTCGAAATCGACTATGAAAACCGCTGCGCGCGCGTGCAACCCGGCGTGCAAAACCTCGCCATCTCAAGGGCGGTCGAGGGCAGGGGGTTTTATTACGCGCCCGATCCTTCGTCGCAGATCGCCTGCTCCATCGGCGGCAATGTCGCCGAAAACGCCGGCGGCGTGCATTGCCTCAAATACGGGCTCACGACAAACAATATCCTTGGGCTCGAGGTCGTGCTCATGGGCGGTGAAGTTATTCGACTGGGCGGCAAACATCTCGACAGCGAGGCATACGACCTCCTGGGATTAATGACAGGGTCTGAAGGACTTCTCGGCGTCGTCACGGAAGTCACCGTGCGCATTTTGCAAAAGCCCGTCATGGCGCGATGCCTTCTTCTCGGCTTCCCGAGCGTCGCGAGCGGCGCGCGTTTCGTGGGCGCCGTCATTGCGCGCGGAATCATCCCCGGCGGCATGGAGATGATGGACAAGGCGACGATCCACGCCGTCGAGCGCTTTCAGCCTTGCGGCTATCCGCTCGACGCCGAGGCTGTCGTGATCGTCGAACTCGACGGAACCCAAGCCGAAGTCGATTACCTCGTGGACCTCGTCGAAGCGATCGCGCGCGAGGAAGGCGCAACGACGACCAAGGTTTCCAATAGCGAAGTCGAGCGCTTGCAATTCTGGGCCGGCCGCAAAAACGCCTTTCCCGCGGTTTCCTGCATCAAGCCCGATTATCTCTGCATGGATGGCACGATTCCGCGCGCGCGCCTGCCCGAAGTGCTTGCGGGCATGGACGAGATCGCAAAGCGTGAGGGCCTGCAGGTCGCCAATGTCTTTCATGCAGGCGACGGCAATCTGCACCCGCTCATTCTCTATGACGCGTCGATCGAGGGGGAGATGGAGCGGGCGGAGAAGGTCGGGTTCGACATCTTGCGTCTTTGCGTCGCCGTCGGCGGCGTTCTTACAGGCGAGCATGGCGTCGGCGTCGAAAAGCGCAATCTGATGGGCGAAATGTTCAACGAAATGGATTTGAAACAGCAGCTGCGGGTGAAATGCGCTTTCGATTCATTCAACAGGCTCAATCCGGGCAAAGTTTTTCCTACGCTGCATCGCTGCGCCGAGTTCGGCATGATGCATGTTTCGGGCGGCAAGACGCCTTTTCCCGACCTGCCGAGATTTTGAGATGGACGCCGCTCTCGCCACGCTCGACATTCGTGACGCCGCAGATGCCGTCGAGGCGCTGCGGGTCGCCAACGCTCGCCATATGCCGCACGCCATTTTGGGCGCGGGCTCGAAGAAGCGCCTCGGTCGCCATTCGCCCCTGCAAGAGCAGATCTCAACGCGCGCGCTGACGGGCGTCACGCTCTACGAGCCGGAGGAGCTCGTGCTCTCGGCGCGCGCCGGCACGGCTTTGCGCGAGATCGAAGAGCTGCTCGACGCGCATCATCAGCAGCTCGCTTTCGAGCCGATGGATTATGCGCCGCTGCTTGGCGGCGCGGCGCAAAGCGCCACGATCGGCGGGGTCATCGCGGTGAACGCCTCGGGCCCGCGCCGCATCAAGGCCGGCGCTGCGCGCGACCATCTGCTGGGCTTTCATTGCGTGACCGGGCGCGGCGAGATGGTAAAATCCGGGGGGCGCGTGATGAAGAACGTCACCGGCTACGATCTTTCCAAGCTCGTCTGCGGCTCCTATGGCACGTTGGCGCTCTTGACCGAGGTGACGCTGAAAGTTTTGCCCAAGGCGGAAACTGAGCAGACGCTTCTTGTTCTTGGCCTCGACGAAACGTCGTGCCTGGCGCAATTGCGCCGCGCGTCTGGCTCGCCTCATGAAGTCTCGTCTTTCGCGATGTTGCCGGCCGACGCCTCGCCGTTGCGGCTCGAGGCGAACGCCGCGCTATTGCGGATCGAAGGTCCGCAGATTTCAGTCGCAACGCGATGCGACGCGCTGATTGCGCAGCTCGGCGACAGCGGGGCGCGTTTCGACACGTTGCCGCAAGCGGAGTCCGCTGCGCTTTGGGCGGCGGTGCGCGACGCAGCGCCGCTCGCCCCGCTATCTGGCCAGGTCTGGCGCGTCTCCGTGGCGCCGACCGATGGGATCAAAGTGGTCGAGACGCTGCGCCGCGCCAATGCGCCGATCCTCGCGCATTTCTATGACTGGGCGGGCGGGCTCGTCTGGCTCTGTCTCGAATCCGCTGAAGACGCGCATGCAGCGGCGATGCGCAACGCCGTCGACGCCCATCGCGGCCATGCGACGCTGATCCGCGCCTCGGACGATATTCGTTCGCGCGTGGACGTGTTTCATCCCCAGCCGGCTCCGCTCGCCGCGCTTGCCAAGCGGGTGAAGGAAAGCTTCGATCCCGGCCATATTCTGGAGCGCGGGCGCATGCGCGAGGCTTTTTGAGATGCAGACGCATTTCTCTTTGGCCGCGCTCGCGGACCTGGATATGGCGCAATCGGAGAAAATCCTGCGCGCCTGCGTGCATTGCGGCTTTTGCACCGCCACCTGCCCGACCTATCTCCTGACCGGCGACGAGCTCGATTCGCCGCGTGGGCGCATCTATCTGATCAAAGAAATGCTGGAGAACGGGCGCGCCGCCGACGCGCACACCGTTCGCCATGTCGATCGCTGCCTTTCCTGCCTTTCCTGCATGACGACTTGTCCGTCGAGCGTGCATTACATGCATCTCGTCGACCACGCCCGCGCCCATATCGAGAAGACATTCCAGCGGCCCTTTGCGGATAAGGCGCGGCGCGCGCTGCTTGCTTTCTTCTTGCCACACCCCACGTTGTTCAGGCTGGCCTTGCGGGCTTCAGGCCTTGCGAAGCCTCTCGCTCGATATATGCCAAAGCGGCTGCGCACGCTGTTGGCGGTGGCGCCTGACAAGCTGCCGCCGGCTTCGGCCGTCGACTCGCCCCAGGTCTTTCCCTCGGAAAGCAAGCGCAAGATGCGCGTCGCGCTCTTGAGCGGCTGCGCGCAGACCGTTTTGGATACGCGCATCAACGAGGCGACCGTGCGGCTCTTGACGCGTCACGGAGTCGAGGTGGTCGTCGCCGAGGGCGCCGGATGTTGCGGGGCGCTGCCGCATCACCTCGGCAAGCTCGACCAGTCCCACGCCTTTGCGCGCAAGAATATCGAGGCGTGGACGCGCGAGATCGAGGCAGGCGGACTCGACCATGTTGTCGTCAACACCTCCGGCTGCGGAACGAGCGTGAAGGATTACGGCTTCATGTTCCGCAACGAGCTTGGGCTTGCCGAGAAGGCTGCCAGCATTTCAGCGCTCGCCTGCGACGTGAGCGAGCTTGTCGATAGGTTGGAGCTGAAGAGCGTCGCTGTCCCGCGCCTCAGAGTCGCTTATCACTCTGCCTGTTCTCTGCAGCACGGCCAAAAGATTATGCGCGAGCCGGTTGCAGCATTGGAGCGCGCGGGCTTCGAGGTCGTCGCCGTGCCGGAGGGGCATATCTGCTGCGGCTCGGCGGGAACCTACAACCTCTTGCAGTCTGAGCTGGCCGAGCAGCTTCGCGCGCGTAAGGTCGTCAATATCGAAAGCGTCGCCCCGGATGTGATCGCTGCGGGCAACCTCGGCTGCATGGTCCAGATCGGGGCGGGGACGGCGGTCCCGGTCGTGCATACGGTGGAACTGCTGGA
>JAMBEQ010000178.1 GCA_024506175.1 Methylocystis sp. | reverse complement strand
GCGCCTATCTCTATACGCGCGAGACGGTCGATGCGGCCTGCGCCATAAACGCTCGAATGTTCGCCAACGGCCTTGGGATCGACGAAGATCCGGCGACCGGCTCAGCCGCCGCCGCCTTCGCGGGCGTCGCGGTGGAATTCGAAAGTCCCCGAGACGGCGAGCACGAGCTGTTCATCGAACAAGGTCACGCGATGGGCCGCCCGTCGCGCATAACGCTGCGCATTGCGATAGAGGACGGCGCGCTTGCTCGCGTCGCGGTCGGCGGCCAGGTTGTCCGCGTCGGGGAAGGAAGGTTATTTCTGTGAACGGAGAACCAGCGCTCATCGAAGTTGATCGGGTCGATTGCGGGCTCGTCGGGCATCGCTGGGCCTATGCCGAGGACGAGGCCGATCGGATGGACCGCCATTGGGCGGCGCGGGTCGCCCTCAATCCCACTCTTTACGATGGACCTGTCCTGCTCGCCTGCCGCGCTGGCGTGCACGAGGAGGCGGGCCAGCGCACGCTGAGGCTCGAGGCCTTCGAGACGCGTTTTTCGCGCTTCCTCGCCTGGCGCGACTTCGGCTGGCCGGATACGAGCGTTTTCAACTGCTTCGCCATGCCCGCCGTGCGCTCGAGCGACGGCCTCTATCTCCTGGGGGAGATGGGCCCTCGCCATTCCGCCGCAGGATGCCGCTATTTCCCGGGCGGCACGCCGGACCCTGCCGATGTGGTGGACGGCCGCGCGGTCGATCTGGAGGGGAGCCTGGTGCGAGAGCTTCTCGAAGAGACGGGGCTTCCCGCCGCTGAAGGGGCGGCGGCGCGGGGTTGGACCGTGGTTTTCGATCGCCAGCGCATCGCCTGCATCAAGCTCATCGATTGGCCCGCGCCGGCGTCAGAGGTCATCGAGCGGGTCCGCGCCTACCTTGGCAAGGAGGCTGAGCCGGAGCTTTCAAACGCGCATATGCTCGCGCCCGGCCGCCATGACGATCCGAGGCTGCCGTCCTTCATGACGGCTTTTCTGGCCCGGGCGGCGGACTGGTCCTGAAATCCAGGCTGAATTTCCTCGCTCCTCGGTATAGATTGCCGGCCATGACTCGAACGGAAACCCTCGGCGCGACGCCGGCGCTACAGCTCGGCGGCGCAGACGAGCGAATCGCCGCCATCCGGGCAGGGCTGGGCGGGCGGGCGCTCGTCCTCGTCGGCATGATGGGCTCGGGCAAGAGCGCCATCGGCCATCGGCTGGCCCTGCGCCTTGGCCTGCCCTTTGTCGACGCCGATGCAGAGATCGTCGAAGCCGCCGCCGGCATGACGATCCCGGAAATCTTCGCCAAATATGGCGAGCGTTATTTTCGCGACGGCGAGCGCCGGGTGATCATGCGCCTGCTGAACGCCGGGCCGATGGTGCTCGCGACCGGCGGCGGCGCCTTCATGGACCCGCGCACCCGCGAGCGAATCGGCGAGCGAGCGGTTTCCGTATGGCTCGACGCCGACCTCAAGACGCTCTTGAAGCGCGTCAGGCGCAAGAACGACCGCCCGCTGCTCCACACCGACGATCCCGAGGAGACGCTTCGCCAGCTCCTGGAGAAGCGCCGGCCGGTCTACGAGCTCGCCGACATCAGGGTCGGGTCGCGTGACGAGCCTCAGGACGTTATGGTCGAAGAAACGCTCGACGCCCTTTTCGCCCAGCTGCCGCGCGCCGCCGCCGCCCGCGACGCGCAGAAAAAGGATTTTGCCAAAGCCATGACCCATTTGCATCTTGACCGTCCGCAGGCCGATCAGGGCGCGGCGCATCGCGAGACCGTGCATGTCTCTTTGGGCGGGCGTTCTTATGACATTCTGATTGGCGGCGGCCTTCTCCAGGAGGCGGGCGCGCATATCAAGAGCGTCGCGCCGGGAGCCGCCTGCGCCGTCGTCACCGACGAGAATGTCGCGCGCTTGCATCTGCCTGTCCTCGAAGACAGCCTGAAAAAGGCCGGCATCCGCTACACGACGATTGTGGTCAAGCCGGGCGAGGGGTCGAAATCGCTTGCGACCTTCGGGCGGGTCTGTGACGAGGTGCTGGCGGCCAAGATCGAGCGGCGCGACCTCATCGTCGCCTTTGGCGGCGGCGTCGTCGGCGATCTGGCGGGCTTCGTCGCGGCGAGCGTGCGGCGCGGCTCGCGCTTCGTGCAGATCCCGACGACGCTTCTCTCCCAGGTGGACTCCTCCGTGGGCGGCAAGACGGGCATCAATTCCCCTCACGGCAAAAATCTGATCGGCGCCTTTCATCAACCCTCGCTGGTGCTTGCCGACGTCGATGTGCTGCGCACGCTTTCAACCCGCGAGTTCGGCGCCGGCTACGCCGAGGTCGTGAAATATGGACTGATCGGCGACAAGCGCTTCTTCGAATGGTTGGAGGCCGACGCTGAAGCGGTGTTTCATAGCCGCGCCGAGCAAATCTGCGCAGTGGCGGTGAGCTGCGAGACCAAGGCGACGATCGTCGCCCGGGACGAAACGGAGCAGGGCGACCGCGCGCTGCTCAATCTCGGCCACACCTTCGGGCACGCCTTCGAGCTTCTGACCGGTTACGACAGTGAGCGGCTCGTCCATGGCGAGGGCGTCGCCATCGGCATGGCCTGCGCCGCGCGTTTCTCGGCGCGCCTCGGGCTCTGCGCCAAAGAAGACGCCGACCGGGTCGCGCGTCATCTCTCGAGCGTCGGCCTGCCAACCGAAATCCACCAGATTCCTGGCTGGAGCGCGGATGTTCACGCGATTGTCAGCGCCATGTATCAAGACAAGAAGGTCGAGGGCGGCGCTCTCACCTTCATCCTCATGCGCGGGATCGGCGAGGCCTTCATCGCCAAGTCGATAGAGCCCACCGAAGTTGCGGGCTTCCTCAACGACGAACTGGCGCGAGTGTAACAAACATGCACGGCATCCCATCCGGCGGCGGCGCGGCTTTCGCCTGGACCGACGTGCTGATTGTTTTCGCCTGCGTATTGCTTTCCGCTTTTTTCTCGGGCTCCGAAACGGCGCTGACCGCGGCGTCGCACGCCCGCATGCATACGCTCGAAAAAGAGGGGGACAAGCGCGCCGGCGTCGTCAACCGCCTACTCAGGCAGCGCAACCGCATGATCGCGGCTCTGCTTCTTGGCAGCACGCTCGTCAATATCGGCGGCTCCGCCTTTACGACGACTGTGTTGACCGCGGTCGCCGGAGAAAACGGCGCCGTCTACGCCACCATTCTGATGACCGTGCTCCTCCTGGTTTTTGCCGAGGTTCTCCCCAAGACCCTCGCCATCAACCACCCGGACACGATGTCGCTCTATGTCGCCCGTTTCATTGCCCCGTTCGTTTCGATCTTCGGTCCTGTCCTTGCGGCGGTCGAATGGATCGTGCGTTCCGTGCTGCGCCTGGCCGGCGTCGAGCTCGGGCATGGCCGGACGATGATCTCGCCCTATGAAGAGCTGAAGGGCGCGGTCGATATTCTGCACGAAGAAGGGACGGTCGAGCGCTCGGCGCGCGATATGTTCGGCGGCGTTCTCGATCTGCAGGTGCTGCATGTCGCCGACGTCATGATCCACCGCACCAAAATGCGGACGATCGACGCCGACCTGCCCCCCGTGCAGATCGTGCGCGAGGTTTTGGCCTCGCCCTTCACGCGCATGCCGCTCTGGCGCGAGCGCCCCGACAATTTCGTGGGCGTGCTTCACTCCAAGGACTTGCTGCGGGCGCTCGACGCCGCCGGGGGCGACGCCTCAAAGATCGACATAGACGAGGTGATGTTTGCCCCCTGGTTTGTGCCGGAGGCGACAACGCTCGAGGACCAGCTGGAGGCTTTCCTCAAGCGCAAGACGCATTTCGCGCTGGTCGTCGACGAATATGGCGAGGTGATGGGCCTCGTCACCCTCGAAGACATACTGGAGGAAATTGTCGGCGACATTCGTGACGAGCACGATCTCGCCGTGCAGGGCGTGCGGCCGCAGCCGGACGGCTCGGTCCTCGTCGACGGCGCCGTGCCGGTGCGCGATTTGAACCGCGTCATGGCCTGGAGCCTGCCGGACGAGGAGGCGACCACCATTGCCGGCCTCGTCATCCACGAGGCCGGCGCCATCCCCGAAGCCGGCCAGGTCTTCACCTTCCATGGATTCCGCTTCGAGGTGTTGCGCCGGATCAGGAATCGCGTAACCGCGCTGCGGGTGACGCCGCAAGAGGCGGAAGCGGCGCAATAATCTGCTCGAAAGTTTTGTTTTCCACATACCGCGTCGGCTCTTCACCGAGCGCTATACGGGGCGCGCGCCCGTGTCATCTGCTTGTGACCTGAATCTGGTGAATGGCTCGAGATGCCGGAGGCGGAGAGAGGGACGACGCTCATGTCCGAGACCAATCTTGCGAATTTTCGGGCCAACCCCGTGGTCGAAGCCGAGCCCAAACGCTACCGCACCCTTTTTCTTTCCGATCTGCATCTCGGCGCGAAAGCCTCCCAGGCGCATCTCCTGCTCGATTTCCTGAAGCACAACGACGCCGAGACGATCTATCTCGTCGGCGACATTGTCGACGGCTGGAAGCTGCGAAAAGGCTGGCACTGGCCGCAGGCGCACAATGACGTCGTGCAGAAGCTGCTTCGCAAGGCTCGCAAAGGCGCCCGCGTCATCTACGTTCCTGGAAATCACGATGAATTCGCGCGCGACTATACCGGCCTGACCTTCGGCGGCGTCGAGGTCATGCATCATGCGGTCCACGAGACTGCGGCGGGCAAGAAGATGCTCATCATCCATGGCGACGAATTCGACATCGTCGTGCGCAACGCCCGCTGGCTGGCTTTGCTCGGTGACTGGGCCTATGACGTGGCCATCGCCGCGAATACGGTGCTCAATCGCGCCCGCCGCATGCTCGGCGTCGGCTATTGGTCCTTCTCAGCCTGGGCGAAGCTGAAGGTCAAGGAGGCCGTCAATTTTATCGGCGATTTTGAGCAGACGCTCGCCGCCGAGGCCGTGCGTCGGGGCGTCGACGGAGTGGTCTGCGGCCACATTCATCATGCGACGATCAAGACGATCGACGGGGTTCTTTACGTGAACACCGGCGATTTCGTCGAGAGCTGCACGGCGGTCGCCGAGCATGATGATGGCAGTTTCGAGGTCTTGCATTGGCGCACCACGGCCGCCGAGCGGGAAGTTGCTCCGACCAATCAGCCGATGAAGGCGCTTCCCGCGCCGAAAGCCGCGGCTGCATAGAATATGCGTATACTCGTTGCGACCGACGCGTGGCGGCCACAGGTCAATGGGGTCGTGCGATCCCTCGAATCTATTGCTGAAGCGGCGCCGCCTCTCGGCGCCGAAATTGATTTTCTGACGCCGCGCGATTTTCATTCCTTCCCCATGCCGACCTATCGCG
>JAMBEQ010000177.1 GCA_024506175.1 Methylocystis sp. | reverse complement strand
CAATGACAAGCGTTTTGCCGCCCATTTTTCGCGCGACGGCGCAAATGAACGCCTTTAATTTGCGCCGCCGACGGGCCGCCAGGTCATCTCGCGCCAATTCCGCTTTCGTCGGCTCTTCTGGTTTTTTGAATTTCCACGGCTCCAATTTATATTTTGCAAAACCGCCTCCTATCGCCTTCAACACTGTCACCGCCGGCGGCGGCGGCGCCTCGATCCGGATCGCGCCGATATCCTCGATTTGAGGAAAAAGCGCTCTTAGCCGATCGGCGTCGAAATTCGCGTCCAGTAGCAGCGCCGGGACACTGAACCCCGGGTGAATCTTGCCGTAGCCGCGCATCCGCACGCGCCGGCTGACGACGCCCTCGGCTGATTTGGCGTCGATGACCTCAAGTCGGCCCGATGCTTCTGGCGCGCCGTCCTGCAACAATTGCTCGGCTGGCCGCCACATTAAAACAGCCGCGTCGATGGAAAGGTTGTCCTCGTACGATCCTTCGCCCTCGCCGCGATAAATTCGCATCTTTTCCGCCCACGCTGCCTGCTGGTAGGAAGACGCGCCCGTAAAATACGGCTCGAGCGTTTCGCGTCTTACCGGGCCGCGCGGCGCAGCCTCAAACGCCCTGCGCAGCCGCTCGCGATCTTCTTGCAACAATTTCGCTTTCTGCGCGTAAAAATCCCTTTGCTCCCCCTCCGCGCTTGGCAAGCGCATGCCGCCAGGATGCAGCGCTTCCAGCGGCAGTTCGATCGGCGGATCGAGTCCGATCAGCGGCGCTTGCTCGATGGTCTCGTCGATAACGATGAGGGCGATCTCGCCGCGCGCTATCATCGCTTTCGGCGGCGCGTTCAAGAGAGATTGGTGCGGGACAATCCAAACGTCGCCGCGCTGATGGCGCTGCTCCAGATAGGCGCATTTCTCGCGGTGTTCGCAGGAGGCGCAAACGTGGCGCTCGACGTCCATCTTAACCGCCTGCGCCTGCCGCACCGCGTCGACATTGAGGCACATCGTCTTGCCGGGCGCGCGCGGATCATCCGCCTCCCGCCCGCGCCAGACAGCAACCTTCAGTTCCGCGCCCTGTTCCGCGATTGTCGTTTCGAACCGGTCTTTTACCTCGCCGCCGAGTTTGTGCCGTGGCACGGCGTAGACGATCGGCCGCTGGTCGCCCTGACCGCGCATATGAACGAGCGCCGAGACGACGGCGGTGATGGCTGTTCCGGTCTTTTTGCCGCCGGTCGTGACGGCGAGGCCTTTCACGGGCGGCGCATTCGAGCCCTTCGACGTGGCGAGTTCGAGCACAGTCGGTATGATCCGCTCCCGCACCAGCCGGTCGGCGCGGAGACGGTTGACGAAGCCCGGTTCCAGCGTTGGCGCGTCCTTGGGAACGTCGACGAGATAATCCTCCAATCGCCCGCTGCGCCCGTCAGGCTCGTCCGCATCGTCGCTGGCGCCCTTGCCCCAGTTGTCCTCAACCCTCCCGCAGCCCAGCGGCCCGTCGCGCCCCTCGAACAGCCCGGCGAAGTGCGCCTCGAGCTCCTCCCTGCACCAGGGCCCGTCGCAGCGCTCGGCCCAACCCGTAGCGATCATTAGGTCGAGAGCGGCGTCGAAAGAGAGGCCGAAGTCGCCGAGCTTCATCAGCACGGTCATCGTGCGCTTGCGCCCCCCATCCCCTTCAACGGCTGGCGCAGCGTGCTCTAGAAATTGCTGGCCCAGCCGGTGCGCCTCCTCGTCGTCGACGAGATCGGCGTGGGCATAGAGATCGACCGGGATCCGGTCATCGGTTGGATGGCCGCTCTGAGGCTGGCGTGGCTTGGAAGCCGGCTTTTCCTTCTGGGCCTTTTGCGGCTTGGCCGGTGGCCCCGTCGCCGCTTTTTGCGGTTTCGCCGGCCGTCCCTTCTTCGGCTTCGGCGGCGCAATCAGCGTCTCGGGGTCAGGAGTCTGGACAGCCGGAACGCCCTCGAGCACGACGATCCGCCCGCCAGGCAGTGGGTCCATGGACGGATCGTCGAAAACCGGCCACGCCGTGTAGTTAGCCTGGATCGTATCGAACACGGCTAGGTCGACAATCGGCTTCTTGAGAGCCAGCGGCTTCGTTAACAAAAACCAAGCCTTCATCTGCTTCGGGAGCAGCGGCCGGCTCAATCGCACGAAAATGCGGAACCGCAGCCCGGGTTTGCGCAAATACCCGGCCGTCGCAACGAGGATCATCCGCACGCCATGGAAGGCGGGCGGCAACTGAGTGCGCACATGTCTGGCGGCGGCCGCCAAATCGTGCGGGTCAAGACCGGGCGGCGGCTCGATCGAGTCGCAGTCCAACATGTAAATTGAGCGCGGAACGTCGACCAGCGTCGGAGGCTCGACGTTCCCGTCCTCGCGCGGCCGCGGTTTTTTGCGGCGAAGCATCTTTTCGTAATTCTTGCGCGGTCTCACTGCCCCGAGGACGAGCATGGTGTGAGGCATCTCGCCGAGCCTCTTGACGGCGTCGAGGAGCCTCTCGTCCGTGCTGCAATCGAGGACGTTCACCTTGAACCACATCGCGTGGTCGTAAGGCTGCTCGCTGCCGTCGCGCATAATCCGCTTCGTCAGTAGCTCGCCATATAAAGTGGTAAGTGCGATGAGATGGTTCGGATCGTCAAAACTGAGGATGGGCGGGACAGCTTCCGTTTGCCGACTATCTTTGGTTTTTTTACCTTCTTCCTTGGGAAGCGCATTTTCGTTCTCGTCGTTGCCAGAACCATCCGAGTGACTCGCCTGTCGGGGCGAGCCATTCTCTTTTGCAGATTCCAGCTTTTCAAGATGCACTTCCGTTCTCCTTTCTGATGAACTTGGGGCGGGCAGCCTTATTGGCTGCGCGCCAAGGACGCGTCCCGGGGGTTCGCTGTTGTTGTGGTTATGGAAGACGAGGCGGCGCCTATTTCGCTTAGTCGGCCAGCACGTCGCCCAGCCTGCAGCCGACACGGCGAGGCGAGATCTGAATCAAGCGAGGCCCGATGCCAGCGCGGCTCTGGCGCTTAAGAGTGTCAACGGAGCAGCCGCGTAGGCGCGCAGCCTCTTGCATGCTAATAACGCGTCGTAATTCGAGAGCGCTAAGTTCTAAATTGTTGACGTCGACATGCTTCTGCTTCGACATGCCCTGCTCCTCTTCGAGAGACGCGTCACTGCGTCCACTGAGGAGAGGATGTTGACCGCCAAATGCGCCGTCCAGATGCGCCAAATGCGCCGTTTCATTTTTCGGCGCATTTCATGGCGCATTTTGCCTTACGCTTCTGACCAACTCCGCGCCTGTGGAATTTCCACTTACGAACCCTTTCTCGCGACACGTAATAGCCTAGCGCCGCGACCGCCTCGACGGCCTCCTTGTCGTTCAGCTCGCCAAGCGCCCTGAGATGGGCCACCGTCTCAGCCTCTTTAGCCTCGGGCAGCGGATTGTTCCGAGTTTTCGGCTTAGCAGCAGTCTGCGGCACTCCCTGTGGCGCCTCGGCCTGGGCTGGCGTCTGGGCCTCCTCGGCCGGCTTATATCCACGGGCCGAGCGGATTCCAGCCCAAAGCGCTTTAACGCTTGCAAGCGTCACATGGACTTCCCGGCCGCCGCAGGGCTGAATGCGTTCGTAAAAATCTTCGAACGATCCATCGGCGAGCTCGAGCGGCTCCATGGCGCGCGCATCGTAGCCCGTGGGCAACCGAGCGTCCCAGACGACTTTGAGCGGAGTGAGATCGCCGCTACGCAGCTTCGCTTGAAGCTCTTCGACGATTTCCCAGCAAACGCCGTCCTCGTCGCAAGCAGCTTCTGCTTCCTGATGCGGATCCATCAGCTCGCCCATCAGCCAATTTATTTCGATCAGGTCGCAAATTTGATATTTTCTCTCCGCCATAGCGCGACCCTTACTCGCGTTCTGGTTAGGGCCGGCGGGACGTTCGAGCGCCTCGTCGGTCCGCTGTCATTTATGCCCGCAGCGGCACGATGTTGCTCTCGCGGCTTTCGACAACCGCCATGATATGTTCGCCCCACATTTCGAGCGCCCGCCGCTTTTCCATTGTGTATTGCGACCTGTTGTAAATTCCCGGGACCCCCGATTGATGCCCAACGTGGCCCAGGCAAGCTTCAACGACATGCGGTGGTACGCCAAGTGATTCGTGCATACGGGTGCTCATTGTTCGTCTGAAATCATGCAGCGACCACGCGAGAATTGGCGTTTTGCCGGAAGCCGCGCGCGCCTTGGCGATACGCCCATCGAGAACGCGCTTGCACGAGCTCCATCCTTTAAATCCCGATGCGCTGCGCCCGAAGAGGAAAGATCCTTGGGTTTCCCAGTCCGATAGTATTTCCATCGCAGCCGAACTCAACGGGATTTCGAACGCTCGCGCGTTTTTTGTCTTCTCCTTGGGCAGCATTATAAGAGCGCGATCGAAGTCGATCTCGCCAGATTCCAATGAACCGATCTCTTGCCGCCGAGCGCCGGTGAGAATTAACAACCGCACGACGGTTGCGTAACTGCCGTCGCCGTCAAGCGCGCGCCAAATGTCGCAAAGCTCGTCGTCAGACAACACGCGCTCGCGCGAAGCATTCTCAATCGCCCGGTTCGTGAGGGCGACTGGGTTAGCGTCAGCCAATCCTTCACGCATCGCCCAGCTAAAAAACCCGGACAGTGACGCGCGGGTGCGGTTCGCGGCGGCGGGGCCTGAATTCGCGGCGATCTTGTTGAGCAGCGCAGCGATCA
>JAMBEQ010000176.1 GCA_024506175.1 Methylocystis sp. | reverse complement strand
CGTCGCCCTTCACCCGCAGGGCTTCGACGACGAGCTTTTCAACATCCGGCGCCGAGACGCGGGCGACCGATCCGGCGCCAACCTTCCGCCCTTGCAGCAGGGCGTGGGAGACGTAATAGCGATAACGCACGCCCTTCTTGCTGGCGTAGGTCGGGGTCATCGGATTGTCCCGGTCGTCGAAGAGCTTGCCCGCGAGCAGCGCCGGCGACGAAAGCCGACGGTTCGACCGCTCGACGGCTTGTTCCTTGAGACGCTGCTGAACCGCCTCGAACAGCTCCCGGTCGAGAATGGGCGCATGCTCCCCGCGGCAGATCTCGCCGCGGTAGACGACCTCGCCAAGATAGAAGCGGTTTTTCAGGAGATGCGCGAGAGGCCCCACTCGGTAGCAGGCAGCTTGAATGGTCTGGCCATTGGCGAGCTGTCGAGGTTTGGGCTTCAGCCCTTCCGCGTTGAGCGCATTGGCCAGTGCGCCGATGGAGCCGAGTCGGAGGTAGGCCGTGAAGATCTTTCGAACGAGCGCGGCTTCTTCCGGAATGATCTCCAGCTTCTTGGCCACGCTGCGGTAACCCAAGGGCACGGGGCCGCCGACCCATATTCCCTTGCGCTTCGAGGCGGCGATCTTGTCGCGGACCCGCTCCCCGATCACTTCCCGTTCGAACTGGGCGAAAGACAGCAGCACGTTGAGCGTCAGCCTCCCCATGCTCGACGTCGTGTTAAAACTCTGGGTCACCGAGACGAAGGAGACGTCATGGGCGTCGAAGAGTTCGACGAGTTTGGCGAAGTCGGCGAGCGACCTCGTGAGCCGGTCCACCTTGTAGACGACGATGACGTCGATCTGCCGGGCGCGCACGCGATTCAGGAGCTCCTGCAGGGCGGGGCGGTCGAGCGAGGCCCCCGACAGCCCGCCGTCGTCGAAGCGTTCCCTTACGAGCGTCCAGCCTTCATGGGCCTGACTCTTGGTATAGGCCTCGCAGGCTTCCCGCTGGGCGTCGAGTGAGTTGAAGGCAAGATCGAGATTATGCTCGGTCGACTTGCGGGTGTAGATGGCGCAGCGCTGGCGTTTGGGGGGAGCGTGTTTCATCGACGCTCTCCCGTCCGAATGCTGGACCGCCGCCCGGCTCGGCTGGAGGATTCCTGCTTGCTCCATGAGGCTTTCTTAGTTGTTAGCCTAGAAGAGCGCTGGTTCTCCTTCGAAGTGGAAGTTGCCTCCGCTGCCTCTGACGAATCCGCGCCCGCGTCCATGGCCTTCCGAGGCCGCAGGCCGAAGAAGCGGGGGCCGTTCCAGCTGACCCCTGTGATCTTGCGGGCGATGGTCGAGAGGCTGTCATAGGTCTTTCCCCGCCAGCAGAAACCGCGGGGCACGACCATCACCTCGTGCAGCACGCCCTTATGCTCGCGGACGATGACGGAGCCAACCTTCACCCACCGGAGCGGCTCCGCGCCGTGCTTTGCGAATGAGCGCAGGAGGCGCGCGGTTGATGCACTGAGACCGCCGTAAGCCTCCTCCTGAAGCCGATAGGCGATGGCGCGGGAGAGGAGATTCTTGGAAAAGGCCAATGGCGGCTCAAAGCAGAAAACGTCTCGCCAGTGCGCTCGCAGCTCGCCAATGCTCATCGCGTCGACGCGGGCGATGTGTTCTTCGACGCTCTCAGTCGGCGCGCGCGTCGGCTGAGCGCTCTGAATGGCCCGCGCCATGATCAGGCTCCTGCCGCCGAGGCTTTCTCCGAGATGCGGTAGACCGAGGCGTCCTTCTGCCGTGTGCGTTCGATCGAGAACCCTTTTTTGCGCAAGCCGGTGAGCGCCGCCCGCGTCGTGTGTGGCAACCAACCCGTCGCTTGTATTAGGGCGTCGAGCGTCGCGCCGGACTTGCCGCTGAGCATCGAGATCACCAACGCCTGCTTGGAGCCGGCGCGCGTCTGAGGCAGATCCGGATCGCATCCACTCAGCTGGGCTCGCTGTTCTGGCGCGCCCGCGGTTGGCCGCTTGGCGCCGTTGCTCTTCTTTTTCTTGCTGGCATCTGGCGTGGCGGCGTCCGCTTCCTCGACCGCAATCGCGTTCCGTCCCGCCTTAGTGATCACCAGACTTATCGGGCGGCCGTCCGCATCGTGACGCCAGACGGGCATCCCAGGCTTCGCCTTCACCTCCCGCATCAGCTTGCGGGCGACGAGGCTCGACCCGACCTT
>JAMBEQ010000175.1 GCA_024506175.1 Methylocystis sp. | reverse complement strand
AATCCGTATCTTGAGTATTGCCGCGAAACGACGGTGGTCAACGCTCCGCCATCGAGCTTGGAAATCTTGTAAGTTTGTCATTGTTATTGGAATAAATACGCCAAATCGCTTGTTGGAATTGTTTCATCTAAGACAATTACTATTTTTCTTGACTGTGATAATTTTGAAACAAAAAGCGGCCCTGAATCAGGGCCGCTTTGCAGAGACAAATGCCGAGCGTGGATTACTCGCTGCCGTCGGCCTTGAACTGGGAGACATAGGCCCAGACATTTTCCTGGTCGCCTTCCGAGGGGAGGCCCTGGAAGATCATTTTGGTGCCGGGCACCTTGGCCTTCGGGTTCTTGATGAACTCCTTGAAGGTCGCTTCGTCCCAGGTGATGCCCGAGCTCTTCATGGGCTCGGAGTAGTTGTAGCCCTCGACCGAGCCAGCCTTGCGGCCGCTGAGGCCGTTGAGCTCCGGCGCTACGGCGTTCTTGGCGCCCGGGCCGACCTGATGGCAGGCTTTGCACTTGGCGAAGACCTTCTCGCCCGCGGCGGCGTCGCCCGCGGCGAAGGCCTGGCCGGCGGAGGCGGCGAAAGCGACGCTCGCAGCGAACGTCAGCAGGGAAATCGTCTTCATCCTTGATCCTTTCCTCATCTCGGGGGCCGCTTCTAGCGTCCGCCCTTTTTTCTTTGAAACGCGCCTGCCAAAGATTGGCGCCTCACGGGCGCTCCTTAGACGGGTTGGAAACTACAAGAAGGGCCGTCCTGACACAATACCGCCCCCAGCCACACGGACGGTAGCCTGCGTGAAATAAACCTGAGCTGAACCCTGTTTCGAGACGGGCCGTGTTCGTCCCGATCATGCGACCGATTTCACGTCACGCGCCGCAACGTCAGATTGACCCGCGCCCCCTGCCCCGCCAGCGGCGCCGGTAGTGGCGTGAGGATCGAAGGCAAAACTCGGTCGACTCCGTGAAAACACAGCCGCGCCGGTCCTGACAGAATCAGCGCGTCGCCAGAGCAGAGCGTGAAGGCGATTGTCTTCTCGGCGCGTCTCTCCCCGCCCAGGCGAAAGCGGCAGTCGGCGCCAAGCGAGAAAGAGAGAATCGGCGCATCGAAATCCGCTTCGTCGCGGTCCTGATGAAGACCCATTTTGGCGTCTTCCGAGTAGACATTGATCAGGCAAGCTTCGGGCGGCTTCGGATAGCCGGTCAGAGCGTCCCATGCGTCGAGCAGCATTTGCGGGATCGGCGGCCATGGCGCGCCCGTCTCGGGATGGCGCGGCGCGTAGCGATAGCCCTTTTCCTTGTCGCTCATCCAGCCGAGAGGCCCGCAATTGGTCATGCGGACCGACATGGGCAGGCCAGACTTGGGCATGCGCGAGGTAAAGAGCGGCGCGGCCGCGATAACCTCGGCGATCTCTTGCGCCAGACGCTTCTGCGCGTCTGCGTCGAGGAAGGCGGGGTGGTGTAAAGCGCCGGGGACGATATCAGGCATCGCGCTTTGTCGATCCGTCCCGGAGCGGGCCTAGAGCCCCAGCACCGTCTTCGACGCCACGGTCGAATCGGCGTTGAGCTTGTAGATGATCGGCACGCCGGTCGTGAGCTCGAGCGTTGTCACGCTTTCCGGCGTCAGCTGCTCGAGCACCATGCAGAGCGCACGCAGCGAATTGCCATGGGCGGCGACCAGCACGCGCTCGCCACGCATCACCGGCGGCAGGATACGCTGTACGTAAAACGGAACGACGCGCGCCACGGTGTCCTTCAGGCTCTCGCCGCCGGGCGGCGGAACGTCATAGGAACGGCGCCACAGGCGCACCTGCTCCTCGCCCCATTTCTCGCGCGCCTCGTCCTTGTTGAGGCCAGAGAGATCGCCGTAATGGCGTTCGTTCAGCGCCCGGTCCTTGATGGTCGGCACATTCGACTGGCCGAGCTCCTCGAAAATAAGCTGCAGCGTGTGCTGCGCCCGCAGCAGCGCCGATGTGAAGCCGATGCTGAAAAGCAGATCGAGTTTTTTCAGCTCACGACCCGCGCGACGCGCCTCCTCGACGCCGAGCGGCGTCAGATCCGGATTCTTCCAGCCTGTGAAGAGATTTTTGGCGTTCCATTCGCTCTGGCCGTGCCGAACGAGGACGAGTGTGCGGTGCATGCTCATCTGTGGTCTCGCGAAAGTCAGGCGCCGTTGAGGCCGAGCACGTCGGCCATGGAATAAAGCCCCGGCGCCTTGCCTCGCGTCCAGAGCGCGGCAGCGATGGCGCCGCGGGCGAAAATGCCGCGATCCTCGGCGCGGTGGGAGAGTTCGATCCGCTCGCCCATGCCGGCGAAGATCACCGTGTGCTCGCCGACGACCGTGCCGCCCCGCAGCGCCGCAAAGCCGATGTCGCCGGCCTTACGCGGTCCGGTGAGGCCATCGCGGCCCCGCGCGCTGTGCTGGGCAAGATCGATCCCCCTGCCCTTCGCGGCCGCCTCGCCCAGAAGCAGCGCCGTCCCCGACGGGGCGTCGACCTTCATCTTGTGATGCATCTCGACGATCTCAGCGTCCCAGCCGGGACCGAGCGCCTTCGCAGCCTTCTCGACGAGAACCGCCAGCAGATTGACGCCAAGGCTCATATTGCCAGAGCGCACGACAACAGTCTGGCCGGCCGCCTGGGTAATCGCCGCGAGGTCTTCCGCCGTCAGGCCCGTCGTGCCGATGACATGAGCGACGCCCGCCTTGGCGCATGCCTTGGCCATGGCGACGGTGGCGGCCGGCCCCGAGAAATCGATGACGGCGTCTGCCTGCGCGATGGCCGCGTCTTTGTCACTGGTCACGGGCACGCCATTGGGGCCCTGTCCGAAGGCCGAGCCGCTGTCGGCGCCAATTGAAGGGGCGCCTTCGGCTTCGAGCGCCGCGACCAGCCGCACGCCCAGCGTGTCGGGGATGGTCTGCGTCAGCATACGGCCCATGCGGCCTGCTGCGCCGACCACGACCAGACGCAAATCGCTCATCTTTTAAAGCCCTCGCCTGCGGGATGCACCAAGACGCGCGAACCGGCGACTTGGGCCTTGTGACGCGTATCCCCTATACAGACGGGAAGACATTAAGAGAAGCCTTATGATTGTCGCGCCTTCAGCCTCCCTATCCGAACGGGTGGCTACTTCTTCGGCCGGAACGCCTTCACCCGCGCAGGGTCGGTCTCGAGAAAGGCCGCGCCGATGAGGTCGAGGCAATAGGGGACGGCGGGCATCACTGCATTCAGGCACAGCTCGATCGCAGCGGGCTTGCCCGGCAGATTGATGACCAGGCATTTGCCCCTATGCGCCGCAAGCTGGCGCGATAAAATCGCGGTTGGCGTCTGCGCGAGCGAGACCTGCCGCATAAGCTCCCCGAAGCCGGGCAGCTCACGCGGGCAGGCGGCGAGCGTCGCCTCCGGCGTCAAGTCGCGCGGGCTCGGCCCCGTGCCGCCGGTGGTGACCACGAGATCGCAACCAACATTGTCGGCGAGGTCGATCAGCGTGTCGCGCACGCTCTCGAAACCGTCGGGGATCACACGGCGCTCGATGCGAAAGGGCGTCGTGAGCACGGCGGTCAGATAGGCCTCGATCGCCGGCCCACTCTCATCCTTGTAAACGCCCGCGCTGGCGCGGTCAGAGGCGGTGACGACGCCGATGACGGCTGGGCGCTTCGTGTCGGTCATTTGCAAATTCTCCCCCCGCCTTTTGGCGCCTTGCCGCGCATTTGTCAGCCTGTCTTGAGCGGAAGGCGTTTGCGACAAAAATGGGCGCGATCCTTGCCTTATACTGCAACGCAAATCTGGGTTTAGAGACCTTTTTCGACACGCCGCATCAAGCATTCCCCGGGTCTCCATAAATGAGAGGCGTCTGCCCCAGGAACAAGCCAACCGGCAGCAGGACATTTTCGCCACATTCCACCTTTAGACCGCCCATCCTCACTTCCCCAATGCCTCATCGAACGAGATTTGACGTATCCCATCCGGGATACGCTGAAATCTCTATTTCATGAAAGGCAGTCATGAGGAGATAAATACGGAATGAAGCGCGTTTCTGTTGTCGTAGCCGCGTTAGGTCTAATGAGTGTTCCCGCCGCCGCTCAGGATGTTCTTCCACAACTCTTCGACGGCTCTGACGCTGGCCCTCAACAACAGCAGTCAAACCAAACGGGCCATTATGGCTCTGGCCGCCACGCCCGAGATAGCGAAAACGCCTTCGGCTACGCCATGCCCGAAAACGCGCGCTCTTTCGTGGCCAACGCCTCCTTTTATGGCGGCGGCCCGCGCAAATATGAGCCCAACTCCCACACGGCGAGCGGCGAGCGTTTCAATCAATGGGGCCTGACAGCCGCCCACCGCACATTGCCGCTCGGCACCCGGCTGCTGGTGTCGCACCGCGGCCGCTCTGTCGTGGTGCGCGTCAATGACCGCGGCCCCGCGGCGTGGACCGGCCGCAGCCTGGATCTCTCGCGTGGCGCGGCCTCGCAGCTTGGCCTCATTTCCGCTGGCACAGGCCCGGTGCATGTGCAGGTGCTCGGCCGCAGCTGAGGCATCGCCCGGCCCTCGGGGCCGGGCGTCCGCCGCTTAGAGCGCATCCAGCAAAAGTTGACAGACTTTAGCGATAAGAATGCGGTCTACATGTCTGAAAAGCCCGCGAGCGGCGCGCATGGGCCTGGCAGAGTCGCGCTAGACGAACATACCGAAAATGCCAGATAGGATCGAAAAGACGATAACCGTCGCCGTTACGATGCCGACATCGTTCGTGCCCCAAAGCGCAAGGATGAGCCCCAGCACGGCGCCCGCCGCCGCGCAAATGACGACATTGGGAGTAACCGCAAGATCGAAGCTGCGCATGCCCGTATATTTATCCTTGGGCATATTCGATTGATTATCGTCCATGGCGCGTCCCTCCGGAACATCTTTGTCGCCGCCAAAGGGAAACTCCGCAGCGTCGCATTTCGTTCAAGGAGGCCCGCCTTCCCGGCGCCCCTGAAAATCTAACGGCTCAACATCCTCACAGCCATCTCGTGCAGCGCTTTGTCGCCCGCCGCCACGATGGCGCCGCCCTGGGCGGGGTCGCCGCCCTCCCATGTCGTGACGACGCCCCCCGCGCCTTCGACAATCGGAATCAGCGCAACGATATCGTAGGCGTTTAAGCCCGATTCGATCACGAGATCGACCTGGCCGGCGGCCAGAGCGCAATAGGCGTAGCAGTCGCCGCCATAGCGCGAGAGGCGAACCTCGCTTTCAACGCGGTGGAATTTTTCGCGCAGCGCAGGCTCGATGAGAAGCGGAGATGTTGTCATCAACGTCGCCTGCGTCAACGTCGGGCACGGCCGCGCAACCAGCTTGCGCCGCTCCTCGCCGACCTTGGCATGACGCGACGGCCCACGCCAAAAGGCGGCTTCGCCGTCGCCATGGAAGCGCTCGCAGGTGAAGGGCTGATGCATCAGACCATAGCAGGGGCGACCCCGGTGGGTGAGGCCGATGAGCGTGCCCCAGGTTGGGAAGCCGGAGATGAAGCTCTTTGTCCCGTCGATCGGGTCGAGCACCCAGACATATTCAGCATCTCCGTTTTTCGCCCCAAATTCCTCGCCGATGATTCCGTGTCCGGGGAAGGTGCGCTCGATCAGCCGTCGCATGGCGAGCTCCGCTGCGCGATCGGCCTCGGTCACCGGATCGAAGGCCCCTCCGTGGGCCTTGTCGTCGGCGGCGATGGCTGTGCGGAAGAAGGGCATGATGGCCTCGCCAGAGACATCGGCGAGCGCTTCGACGAACTTTTGGAAATCGACGACGGTCATTCCTGCTCCGGAAGCAAAGGGCCTAATTATTCGGCGGCCAACCTACGAGGGCCGCCAAGGGATTCATCCAGTTCGACATCTTCCGCGAGGCCCGAGACGACGCCAGCGAGGTCGGACACGATCGAGGAAAATTGCTCGTTCTTCTCCAGCGTCGCCTCATTCATATAAAGTCCGCGCGACACCTCGATTTGCAGAGCGTGCCAGCCGGCCGCCGGGCGGCCGAAATGCTCGGTGATGAAACCGCCGGCGTAGGGGCGGTTGCGCTGAACAATATATCCACGCTCATGCAGCCGAGCCTCAAGGCCGTCGACTATTCCCGGCGCGGCGCTCGCGCCGTAGCGGTCGCCGATGACAAAATCCACGCGTTTTTTTTCCATCGCTGGCGTTCGGGCGGCGGGCGACGGCATCGAGTGGCAGTCGACGACGACGGCGACTCCGAAGCGCCGGGCCGCGCGCTCCACGAGCGCGCGCAAAACCGCGTGATAAGGTTTATAGAGCGCCTCGATGCGGCGCAGCCCCTCGTCGAGGGGAATGCGCCCCGCGTAAATTTCGCGCGCGTCAGCGGCGACGCGAGGGATCGTGCCGAGCCCCGCGGCGACCCTGAGCGATCGCGTATTGGCGAATTCAGGCAAGCTCCCCTCGAAGAGCTTCGGGTCGAGCTCATACGGCTCGCGGTTGAGATCGAGATAGGCGCGCGGGAACAGCGCGCGCAGCATCGGGGCCCCCACCGCCCGCGCCGAAGCGAATAATTCGTCGACATAGGCGTCTTCAGAACGGCGCAGCGAGAGCGCGTCGAGCTTTGCCTCAGAAAGGAAGCGTGCAGGATAGACGCGCCCAGAATGGGGAGACGAAAAGACGAGGGGCGACAGCAGCTCGTCTGGCTCGATCACCTCGAAGGGCTGCGAGAGCTCGAGTTCATGCTGCCTCTCGCTCGCCTCCGCGTTTTCTTGCCCTAATTGCCAGCCATTCATCAGATCGCCCCGGCTCGCCCCCCGCCCTGGGCCAACGCTTCCCTTATTGTGGCGCATGTCCGTCCCAAGGGTGCAAGCTTTGCGGAGTTTTAGTAACCCAGCCGTGTAAGTTAACCTGACGCGCCGGGGTTTTCACTCGATATTTAGAAAGGTGCGGCTCATATGGAAAAAACCACGAGAGGACAGTGATGAACGAGAGGCCGACGGCGAAAATCCTGCTTGCGGAAGACGACAATGACATGCGCCGCTTTCTGGTCAAGGCGCTGCAACAGGCGGGCTTTTCCGTGACCTCCTTCGATAATGGGCTTTCCGCCTATGACCAGCTACGCGTCGAGCCGTTCGAGCTGCTGCTGACCGACATCGTCATGCCCGAGATGGACGGGATTGAACTCGCGCGCCGCGCAACCGAGCTCGATCCGGACATCAAGGTGATGTTCATCACGGGCTTCGCTGCCGTCGCCCTCAACCCCGACAATCAAGCCCCGCGTCAGGCGAAGATTCTGTCCAAGCCTTTCCATTTGCGCGACCTCGTGGGCGAGGTTCAGAGGATGCTGGCGGCCTAGCCGAGGCGTCGTTTTCCATGTCACGGAGGACGGGAAGAGGAAGACGCAGCCTCTCGGACTTCATCGTCCTTCGTGGCGCCGGCGGCGCCTCCTCATGGCGAGGAATTCCTTTGCCTGATCGCCAAGGCGCCATAAAACCTTGCCGAAGACCGCGCATTGCGCTATGAGCGCGGCCAAATCGTGAGCTTCGACCGGCCGCCCCGCGCCGAAAGGCGTCTCGGGGCGTTACCGTTTCAAATCGCAAGAAGGACGCGTTCGATGAAAAATGACATCCATCCGGACTACCACACGATCAAGGTCGTGATGACAGACGGCTCCGAATATCTGACGCGTTCGACCTGGGGCAAGGAGGGGGACACGATGCACCTCGACATCGACCCCAAGACGCATCCCGCCTGGACCGGCGGCTCGACTCAGTTGCTCGATCGCGGCGGCCGTCTCTCCCGCTTCAATTCGCGCTTTGGCGGCCTGAGCTTCGGCAAGAAGTAAGCAGCGGACGCATTTTCCTGAAAAAAAACGCCGGAGCGGCCGCCGCTCCGGCGTTTTTCTTTTCTCCCTGTCGCGAGGTGACCGAAAGCCTACTGCCTGAAGGCGTCCCGCAGCCGCTCCAGTTGCTCCTGCACG
>JAMBEQ010000174.1 GCA_024506175.1 Methylocystis sp. | reverse complement strand
CGCTCGCCGCGCTGGCGGCCCTGCTCCAGGGGCTCGTCGCCATCGGGCTGGTCGGGGTGGCGGCGCTTGCCTTCAACGCCACCGCCGGGCAAATGACCAACGCCGCCCAGGCGGTCGAGCTGGCGAGCTATCTGGCCATCGCCGCGCTCGGCGCCCGGCTGGTCTGGCTGAAGGGGCGTGGCCTTTTTTCGGCGCTGCGGCGACCTGCCTCGCAAAGTGAAAAACTTGGAAGCGCATTCTTGTCGCAAAAGTCTGCCAACTTTTGCGGAATGCGCTCTAGCGCGAAAAGCGCCGGCCGTTTCGTCTGCGAGGCGATCGACCCCGCGCATATTCACGGCCCTGATTGCGGTCATTTTCATGCGCCGGACCCGGCGGCGCTCGCCGGCCCGTCCTTCCGCTGGGGCGACGCGCTGGCGACGGTCGTCGCGGCCGGGTTGCGACCCTGTTCGGGCGCAATACTGGTTCTTGTCTTCACCTTGTCCCAGGGCATGGCGGCGGCTGGCGCGGGCGCTGTTATGGCGATGTCGGCGGGAACGGCGGTGACGACCGGCGCCCTGGCGGCCATCGCGGTTCATGTCAAGAATCTCGCGCTCCGCCTCGGCGGCCACGGCTCAAGAGGCGCGGAATTGCTTGCGAGATCCTTCGAGCTGGGCGCGGCGCTGCTCGTTCTCGGTTTCGGACTGGCGCTGCTTTTCGGCCTGGGTCTCTCCCGCAATGCAACATAAGTTTCGATTAGAATATCGAACGCAAAAATAAGCATTCCAACGAGAGCCGCACCTAAACCTGTTACATACGCGCTATTTTTAATGCCGATCGATTCGATACGAGCGGACCGATTTGAGCTTTTTTCGAGGTGTGGAATGACGAGTCCAGAGCGACAGCAGGACCCCTATGCGGCGCGGCCCTGGCTCGCCTCCTATCCGAATGGGACCCCGGCAACGATCGACCCGTCCAGCTATACGACAATTGTCGACCTCCTACGCAAGAGCGTCTCGGCCTACCCCGATCGACCGGCGATGGAAAGCTTTGGCGCGCAGTTGAGCTACCGCGAGCTGGCGCGGGCGGCCGAAGCCGTAGCCGCCTGGCTGCAAATGCAGGGGCTCGAAAAAGGCGACCGCGTCGCCATCATGTCGCCCAATGTCCTCGCTTATCCAGCAATTCTCTTTGGCGTGCTTATCGCCGGCGGCGTGGTGGTGAACGTCAATCCGCTCTATACGCCCGGTGAGCTCGAACATCAGATTAACGACGCGGGCGCACGCTTCCTTTTCGTTTTCGAAAATTTCGCGCGTACTGTCCAAGCCGCCTGGCCGCGCATGAAGATCGAGCGCGCCGTGGTGGCGACGCCGGGCGATTTGATGGGGCTCAAAGGCCTAATCGTCAATTTCGTCTCGCGCTACGTGAAGAAGATGGTTCCCGCCTATGAGATTCCGGGAAGCTTCTCCTTTGCCGAAGTCTTGAAAGACGGCGGCAAGCGCCCAGCCATGCCGGTGGCGGTCGCGCCGGACGACATAGCCTTCCTGCAGTATACCGGCGGCACGACCGGCGTCGCCAAGGGCGCGGTGCTGCTTCACCGCAATATCGCCGCCAATGTCGAACAGACGTGGGCCTGGCTGGAGTACTATCTGGGGCCGCGCGGCCCACATGTGATGGTGACGGCCTTGCCGCTCTACCACATCTTCGCGCTCACGGCCTGCTGCATGCTTGTCATCAGGGCCGGCGGGTGCTGCCTGCTGATCGCCAATCCGCGGGACCTCAAAGGTTTCATCTCCACCCTGCGAAAAACGCGCTTCACGATTTTTTCGGGGGTGAACACGCTGTACGCCGCGCTCGCCGACCACCCGGACATCAAGAAGGTTGACTTCTCCCATCTCCAGATGAGCATTTCCGGCGGCATGTCCACTCAGGAAGTTGTCGCGCGCAACTGGAAGGCGCTGACCGGCAAGACGATCATCGAAGGCTACGGGCTTTCGGAAACCTCGCCGATCCTCACCGTCAACCGCGCCGACATAGCCGATTTCACGGGCGGGATCGGTTATCCCATTCCCTCGACGGAAATCACGCTGCGGGACGAGCATGGCGACCCGGCGCCTCTCGGCGAACGCGGCGAGCTCTGGGCGCGGGGCCCGCAGGTGACGCCGGGCTATTGGCGCCGGCCAGACGAGACCGCGAACGCCATCACGCCCGACGGCTTCTTCAAGACCGGCGATATCGCCGTCATGCAGCCCGACGGCATGTTCAAGGTGGTCGACCGCTTGAAGGACATGATTCTGGTCTCGGGCTTCAACGTCTATCCCAATGAAGTGGAAGCGGCGCTGATCGAACATCCGAAGGTGAAAGAGGTCGCCGTCATCGGCGTGCCTTTCGCTCACTCCGGCGAGGCGCCCATGGCCTTCGTCGTGCCGCGCGATCCGAGCCTCACCGCGGAAGAACTCCGCCGCTTCGCTCATGAGCGCCTCACCGGCTACAAGACGCCGCGCTTTTACGAATTCCGCGATACCCTGCCGAAAACCAACGTCGGCAAAATCCTGCGCCGCGCGCTACGCGACGAATATATGGCGCGGCCCAGCACGAACGCCACCGAGCAGCGCGCGTGACCCGCTCGAGCGAGCTAGCTTTGGTGCGGCCCGAGCATTTGATACAGGATCGCTTCTATCCTGCGCCAGTTTCTGGCCTGGTCCTTCTCGCCTTTTTCCTCCGCAGCCGCAGCCTTGTGGGCGGCCTCGGCGACAGCTTGAGCGCCATGCGCCTCATAAAGCTGCCTGGCGTAGTCGTGGATGTCTGTTTCTTCCATTGCGGCTCCGTCCGATCGAGCTGCCAGCGGAAATGCCCACGCGCGCTGGCGACCACTCTTCCGCCATGACAACTAGACCTTCTGGCGCCGGTTTCAATTTCGGTCTCGCCGCTACTCCACTTCGTCCTCGACCAAAGGGAAGCGTAAGCTCGCCCAGCGTCAGCGCCCGAGCTTGCGCTCGCTAGCTTTTCGCACGCTACGGCGCGAAAAAAGCAGCTCGGGAAGCTCGCCGATTTCCAAGGCAAGACGCCGGAAGGCGAGATAGGGAAGCAGCACGAGAAACATCAGCGCGGCCGTCGCTGTGGCCTGAGCAACCGTGCCCCCGCCGAATCCACTGAGTGAATCCCTTGGTCCGCGGCCATGGAAAAAGCCGACGAGAACTTCTTCGACGACGGTCATGAGGAATAGCGCAATTGTGAAGAGCGCCGCCTTTTTAGCGATCGATACGATAAGCATCTCGCCGCCGCCCTCACGCTCGCCAAGCTTCGAGGCTTCCAACAACAGCATGAATTTGCCGAGGATCAACGCCTTCGCGACAGCAATTCCGAAGGGCGCGAATTCGACGCCGACGCTGCGTAAGATCGTCGCCTTATAGAAAAGGACCGCGCAGAACCAGATCATCAAATAGCCTGACACGCCCAGGTACGAAATCAGCTCATGCCGCGCGCGCCGCGCGAGGCTTTGGCCGTTGACGGGCGCCTTGCCGGCGGCGCTCGGCTTCTTTGGGGCAAATTGAGGGACACCTCGGGCGTCGGTCCATTCCTGCATGCCGGGGGACCACACGAGGAGCGGCCGCTGTTTCATACGTTCGGCAATTTCCCCGGCGTCGACGGGGCCAAAAGTCTCGCCACCATCTGCATAATACCACTGATCAACCATTGTCCGCTCCCCGTGCGCCTTCGACGACAAGCGCTCACACATTAGGGGAGAATCCGGCTAATCTTTTGCCGGCTCGCGGCTATGTGGCGAAAAATCGAGGATGCCCCGCGTATAGGTCTCGTGGACTTCGGAAATCGGCTTCTGATCCTGCCCGTAAACAATCGCCGTATGCGAGAAGATTTCATTCGGGAGCGGCGCCGCTCTTCCTTCCCGGCTCGGATGCGCAGCAAGCTCCCAGCCTTCGGGCAGGGGCGACCAGCGCATCGTCATGTCGATTGTGCG
Organism: Methylocystis sp.; assembly: GCA_024506175.1. Classification (GTDB taxonomy): domain Bacteria; phylum Pseudomonadota; class Alphaproteobacteria; order Rhizobiales; family Beijerinckiaceae; genus Methylocystis. Next base: position 11,286 of record JAMBEQ010000174.1, on the reverse strand, counting down.
GCGGAACGGTTGCAGGGGCGCGACGACCTTGCCGAAGGGCGCATCCGTCGTTTCCAGCCTCCTGTTCATTTCCTCGGAAAGCCGGCTCGGAACGTACCAATTATCGGCCTCGGAGAACACATGGCCGCCACAGCTCAGTTGAACGCGCCGGTGCGCGACGGGCTCCGATGCGCCGACGCCGAGGCGCTCCCGTGTTTGCGCACTTGGCTCTTTGTCCTGGCCGGTTAGGCGCTTCGCGACGATCTTCGGTTCTGCCGACATTTTGTGATCGGCGCACCATTTCTCCAACGTCGTCGTTGCGCTGCGGCTCGCGAGCAGGGAGGCGTTCAGAGTCTGGATCAGCGCCAGAAGCTCGACCCGAGTGAGCAAGTCCCCCGAACTTTGCTGCTGCGCCGACGCGGATGCAACGCAGACAAGCCCCGCGGAAGTCGTTGCGATCAGCCTCGATAAAATGCGTTTTGTCATTTTGTCCCAACCCCGGCCTTCGCCATGGGTTGGACATTAGCGCATCCGCCTCGAATTGGCATCCAAGGCAGCGCTCACGTTGTTGTCGGCGCGCTCACGCTTGTTCCGCCCTCGCCGAGCCCGAGCAAGGCGGAGATTTCGGCGAGCGTGGATTTTTCCTTTTCGCTCATCCTGATTCCGCCGAAGCCGAGAAAAGTGTCTTCGAGGCCAGCCTCGGCAACCAGGCGCGCGACATGGACGAGCCATTCCTTGAAAGGCTTCGCGTGCTCGCCCGCTTTTGCGTCCAGGATGGCGCCGGTTTCCTTCAAGGCGTCGAGGGCGCGATGCTTGATCTCCTCGAGCCCGGCGCCCTGCACGACCGTGCGAACGCCTTCGCGGGCGTCTGCGCGACCGCTCGCCGTCAGAAGTTCTTCCGCGACCTCCTTGATGAGCGGGTTGCCTGGCTCGGTCCTCGCCTGCGCGAGCGATCGCGCCGCCGCAAAGGCCTCCTGCAGCAAACCGATGAAGCCGCTGGGATCGGCCGCGCTCACCGCATAGCCTGCGAGCAGCGGCGCCTGCACAAGCTTCTTCCATTCGACAGGCGCGAAATTCGACTTGCTGGCCATGATTTTGCTCCGCCTTTCGCCTTTTCCAAGATAGCGCAGGAAATCGGGCGGAAAGCAGGCACGGGAGAATATCTGGCCTCGCCCGCCCCCTGCGGTGCCGCGCAAGATGCGGAACGCGCATTCTCGCTTGGGAGGCTCAACCCAGAGGCTTAGGGACGCACAGTTGCAAGGCCCGATAGGCCGACATCGGCAGCGACGCCGTGAATTGCTGGAATTTGCATGAGCATCAAGACCGCGCCGCCGGCAAGCGAGGCAAAAAGTATCGACAGCACCACGGCGTTAGAAATCTGGGGGCGAAGCATGTCGCGATCTTTGGGCGAGGGGCGCTCGACTTGCAACCCCTCACTTTGCCGCACCCATGAAACCTTGGCGCATGCTTGAGCTTGCGCTCGCGCGGAATTGGGCGCGAAAGCTTGGTTATGATGGCGCCAACAAAAGCGCCCACAGCTGGTCCTTTCCCTCTCTCCCGTTTGCCAAGAGAATGCCCCAACGAACTGGCACGAAAAAAGCACAGGACGACAATGCGTCGCAAAGCGACGCGAGGGAGAGAGCCCATGATCCGCAAGCTTGGGGCGGACGCGCCCGCCATCGCCGTGCAGGGAAATGCGCGCGCCTACAAGGTCGAAACGCGATCGCGGGGCGCGCCCGCTTTTGTCGGGTCATATGCGCTTATGAAAGCCGCGAGTTGTAATCCAGGCCGGCGTTCGACGGGGCTGATCAATTTGGAGCGGCGCGCCCGCTTTGCGCGCATTGACGCCGTTTGAGCCTTACGCCGGCGCCAGAAGCGGAGGCAGGCTGCACGCCAATGAGTCGAATGGATCACGCAAGAACCCAGTAGCCCGCGCGGCGATTATCAACCCGGCCCAGAAAAAAGATTTCATATATCGAGATCGCGATAGACCGCTATCTCCCGCTCTCTCGCGATGCGCGCATCTTCACCGGCGCGCACGCCCCGCCAGACGTCGAAGATCATGACGAGCGTCGTCAGCAGTCCGGTCGTCTTGCCGACGATGAATCCAAAGGGAAAAACAATCTTTTCAGGCGGGATGATGAACTGGCCGCCGAGAAACATCGACGCAGCGTTCAAAAAATAGGCCGGCCGATAGAGCGTTTTCTCCTTCCAGGCGCTACGCGCATAATGGCGCGAGTGCCGCTTCACAGCCTTGTTGTATTGCGGATTGGAAAAAAGCCCCCAGAAGCGGCGCCTGGGGGGCAGCGAATTAGGCCCGGCGATCAGCGCCCTCAGCAGCCCCTTTATCTCGTAATGCGCAACCGCGGCGATGAGAACGTTGGCGGCGACCAGCGACAGTTTGAGCTGCGGAAGCGAGACATAGAGCTGGGCGGCGATGTCGACGAGGAGAAGCTGCGCCGCCGCGTTCAGCACAAAAGCAGAACGATGGAAAGCGGCCCGGTTGATGCTCTGTATCTTCTCGTCGAAAAAGGCGGCTCCCGGCTTGGTTTTGACGAGAATATGCAGCGTCAGGCGTTCGTCCTCGTTGAGCGCCCATCTCTTGCCGAGTTCGTCGATCGTCTCCCCCGGCGTGCCCTTAGGGATCTTGAAAGTAACCTTGGCGACGAGAGCCGACAGGCGGGACAAGACGCCCCGCGCCGCCGCATAATGAGACGTCACTGCGCCAATAAGCTTCTCGGGTTCGGCCGCCATCTCGCCCTTTCCAGCGCCGCCAGGGCGCGCCCGACACCGGGCGCGAGTCGCCGGAAACTTATGCGTCTTCGCGAGGCTTCCGCAAGAGCGGATCAAAGCGGCTCAATGGCCGCCTGCGTCCGCCGCCCGCGCCGCCTCGAAAAGGAACCAGGTTCTTTTTTCCGTCTCGTCGAGATATTGCTCGATAAGGGCGGCCGACGCCACATCGTCCCAGTCGTCACAAACGCCATGGGCCTCACGCAGGGATTTGCCGACGGCGATATTGTCATTCATGAGCTCGACGAGCATCTCATAAGGCGAGACGAAATCCTTCTGACTTTCGCGCAGCGACGCGAGCTGCAAAATCTGCGCAAGGGACTTCAGAGTCGGCTGGCCAAGCTTGCGCACCCGCTCCGCAAGAGGGTCGATCGACCCTAGAATCTGTTCACTCTGCTCGTCCAACATCTCGTGAAAGTCGCGGAAATTGGGCCCGCTGACATGCCAATGGAAATTCTTTGTCTTTAGATAAAGAACATAAGTGTCGGCCACCAGCCGATTGATGCAGTCGGCGAGCGTCGCCGTCGCCTCCGGCGATAAATCACTCGGGGTGTTGAGCGCCGCACGTTCGGTGTCGCTACTCTCGGCAACATTCATAGTCATCGCCGCCTCCTACGAAGTACGCGACAAACGCAGCGCCCAGAGATGATGTTCCGCGACCGCCTCAAATAACGGACCCCGCAAGGCGCGCGTAATGTTCCAGCGCGCGCCTCGCGGAAAGGTCAAGCGACGCGCGTCGCCTTGCGCTCGAAGAACAGGGCCTGGCTGATCGTCGCCTTCACCGTATCGACCTTGTACGGCTTGCTGATAAGGAACGCCGGCTCGGGCCTTTCGCCGGTAAGAAGCCGCTCGGGAAATGCCGTGATGAAGATCACGGGGCAGTCGAAATTTTTCAGCAGCTCATTCACGGCGTTCAGCCCAGAGCTGCCGTCAGCCAATTGAATGTCCGCAAGGATCAAGCCCGGATGGCGGTCCTTGGCGAGCTCGATGGCCTCCTTATGCGTGCGCGCAACGCCGATGACGTGGTGCCCGAGATCGCGGGCAATGAATTCGATGTCCTGCGCGATCAACGCCTCGTCCTCGATGATCAGCACGTCGGTTGCAACCCGCTCGGCGATTTCGCGCCCCGCCTGGGCGATCAACGCCTCTACCTCAGCCGGGCTGACCGACATGATGTCGGCGACGTCCTCTACTGAAAATCCCTCGACCGTGCGCAGCAGAAAGGCTTGGCGCGAGCGCGGCGTTAGAAGGCTGACATTCCGTTCGGCGGCCGAGATTTCCTCATCTGGCCGTTCGTCTACGTTCAGCGCGATCGAAGACCAGCTCCTCATGAACAAATGGTACAGCCCGACCTTCGCCGACAGATTCGAAGGAAAGGCGTCGACATCGGCGATGAGCGCCTCCAGGGTTGCCGCGACGTATGCGTCGCCGCTTTTTTGGGAGCCGCACAAAGCTCGAGCGAAGCGGCGCAAATAGGGGAGATGCGGGGCGATTTCGCGTGAGATGTTCATGACGACACCTGCGATCTTGGGGAGCGGCTGTTAGCGCAATTGAGCATTACGTTGCGCCGGATCGAAAATCCACAAGTTCCATCTGGAACGAATGCGGCGTCCCGGGGTTGGCTATCTAGGCGCCTGAAGCGAGGGCGCTTCGGCGCCGCCCGGCCCAACTTGACCAGCGCTTTCGGGACGATAGATGACGCAGGGAAACAAAAACGAGGAGCGAACGGCCCTGCCGACGAGCACGAGCGACCATATGCGGAACCTTGATGAAAACCAGGCCGAAGGCGAGCAGGTCGACGGGATCGAAACGGCCTTTCTCGAGCCTCAAATTCAGGAACAATTGGGGCGTGTTCTGCGCTCATTCTGCGACGACCTCATCCACCAGCCGATCCCGGATAAATTCGTCGCGCTCCTCGCCCAGCTCGAAGCCAAACAGCGCGACAAGAAATGACCGACATCGCCTTCGGAGAGCAGATGGTGGCGCAAATCCCTTACCTGCGGGCTTTCGCCATCTCGCTTTCCGGCTCATATAGCGTTGCAGACGATCTCGTCCAGGATACGCTTGTAAAGGCATGGTCGCACGCGGACAGTTTCGAGCCGGGCACCAATTTCCGCGCGTGGCTGGTCACGATTCTGCGGAACACTTATTTTTCGCAATATCGCAAACGATGTCGCGAGGTGCAGGATAGCGACAACGTACTCGCCGAGCAGATTCCCGTAAAGGGTGGACAGGAATCGAACGTCACCATGCAAGACGTTCAGAAGGCGCTGGATAAGCTTGCGCCGGAGCATCGCGAAATTCTGCTGATGATCGGAATCACCGAGCTCTCTTACGAGGAGGCGGCGCAGGTGTGCAATATCGCCGTCGGCACGGTTAAGAGCAGGCTCAACCGCGCCCGCGCGAAGCTCGCGGAACACCTCGGACTCAACGATGTCCGAGAGATAGATTACGACCCGACGATGACGGGCATCGCCGCCCGCAAGAGCACAAAGGCGCTTTAAAACAAGTCGAAAAACCCACGCCGATCCCAACCTCGGGAACCCGGCGAAGGCCTCGCCAGTTACAGCGTACCCGGCAACGCTCGGGGAGCCTCGCCAAACGAGGTTCGGCGTCGTCGGAACGAGTCCGATATTGGCCCGATTGGCGTGGAGCATTTTAAGTGAACGAAGAAAAGATAGAGCGAGCACTCGGTTTCGCTCCTTCTGTTTACATATCCGCAGCTGCGGAAGCGCCCGGCAAGTTGGCGGTGGAGTCGCTCGGAAAGCGCGAGCCATCCCCCGTCTTCGCCACGGAAACGGTCGCTCTTGTCCTGGCCGTCGCCTTAATCGCTGCGCTTTTCGCGCTCTACCGACTCGACAACATGCGCCGGCGCACCGTCCTGGCGACACATAAGCTCGCGGAACTGGCTCAGCGCCTGAAAGCAGGCGAGCCGCCGGAATGGACGGTCACGGCCGTTCCCGACGTGGACAATATCGCCTATGCGCTGTGCGTATTTGGACAAAGACTTAGGCGCAAACGAGCGCTGCTGACCCGGCTGAACGAGGAACTGATCAGACAGAGCGGCGGCGGCGCAGAGGGCTTCAACAACTATCTCCGCGCGGTCATCGACGCGCTTCCCGTCGGCGTGCTGATCGCAGAAGCGCCGAGCGGCCGTATCCTCGCGGGCAACTCTGCGCTCGAAACCATCCGGCGCGGACCCGTGATCTATTCGCAAGGGCTGGGTAAATATAATCACTGGGCCGCCGTGCACGAGAATGGCGAATCGGTTCAAGAAAATGAGTACCCACTCGCGCGCGCGCTCGCCGGAGAAGAACGGCCGGCGCTGGAATGTCGTCACCAGCGCGGCGACGGCACCTGGGGATGGATCAGCATTGTCGGGGCGCCGATTCGCAATTCAGCGGGCGACATCATCGCCGTGATTATTGCAGTGACCGACATCGACGAGCTCAAGGGCGCGGAAGAGCACCGGCGCCATATGAACCTCGAGCTGCACCATCGCGTTAACAATTCGCTGGCGATGATCCAGGGCGTCGCGAACATCACTGCGAGGACGGCGACCGACTTCAACAGTTTTCGCAATGGTTTTTCCGACCGTATCCAGTGTCTGAGCCGGCTCTCCACGCTTCTCGTGCAAAAGTCATGGGCGCAAATCCCTATGAAGGAGCTGGCGACGACGGCGCTCGCCTCGGATTCGCTCGCCATGCGCGACCGCGTTTCCATGTCAGGCGAAGAGGTCGAACTACGCTCGGAAGTGGCGCTGGCGCTAGGCATGGCGATGCACGAGCTTCTCTCCAACGCCGAGCAACATGGCGCCCTGTCGACGGAAGAAGGGCATGTAAAGATCGAATGGCGCATCGCCGACGATGAGGGAAAGCGGCTGCAAATCGACTGGGTGGAGGAAGGCGGCCCGCCCACAACGCCTCCGCCGCGCGCGGGCGTGGGGCAATACCTAATGAAAATGGTTCTCGCGAGACAGTTCGGCGGCGACGTCGACATCGCCTTCGAGCCGGGCGGCGTGCGCGCGACCATCACGGCGGAAGTCTAGCGCGTTTTCGCTGGCATGGATTTTTACGGAAGGCGCTCTGGGCGGCGCGCTCCAAGCGCCCACATTTCCTCATTCGGGGGTCGCCCGTGCGGGGAAACGCGAGAATGCCCGGTAGAAAAATGTGGCGAAACGTCGTTTTCGCGATGATTCTCTTGTGGCTCGGCGCCTATGCCTGGGCCAACCGCTTCGAGCCCGCGAGCTCGCCCTATCTCCACAAGAACCGCTATACCGGCGCGCAATGCCACAGGGGCGTGGAATGCTGGCTGCCACACTCGGCGCAGCGAGCCCCGTGACCTCTGGCCGTCACTTGGCCGCCCCGGCCAGTTTCGCGAGGAGCGCCTCGATGATCGGGCGCTGGCCCTTCACGATCTTCGCCAAAGCTTCATCGGGCGGGAACCAGCCGGCGCGGTCGATCTCGGGAATAGCGATCATGCGCCCGGTCCTCGGCGGCCACTCGATCTGGCAGTAATTGCTCGTGACGGCCGAGGGATCGGCGTCTCCCTCAAGCGCAAAGGCTAAAACCCGCTTGCCGCTGGGCTGCGCGAAAACGCCGAGGGGCGCCAGCTCTCCCGTCAACGCCATCCCGGTTTCTTCCTTGAATTCGCGCCTAGCTGCGCCTTCCGGGTCCTCGCCTGCGTCAATTTCTCCCTTCGGTATAGACCAGGCGCCGGCGTCCTTCTTGGTCCAAAACGGGCCGCCGGGATGAACCAGAAAGACCTCGAGCCCATTTCCTGCGCGGCGGTAGATGAGGATGCCGGCGCTGCGTTTTGGCATGGCTCTCGTTTCCTCTCTTCGGCCGTATTCATCCGTAAACACTCTCGCGTTCACGGTTAGATCGCATTCCGTAAAGGTTCACAGGCTTTCGCGACAAGAATGCGCTCCACCTTTTTGATTCTGCGCGATTTCTTATCGCTCGCATATTCCATGCGAGCAGAAAAGCGCGCTGGAGGGGATGAAAGAGCAATGGCGAAAAGGGTTGGATCAATCTATCGAGCGCTCCTTGCCCTCGGTCTCCTGGGCCCGGCTGCGGCGCAGGCCAATCCGCTGGATCGCGGTCCGCTCGCCGACTTCCTGACCATCTTCCGCCAGCAGTCCATCGCCAAGCAGCTCGTCACCTGGCGCCATCCGGAATATAAGGCGGGCACGGTCGTTATTTCGACCAAAGAGCGGCGGCTCTACTATGTGCTGGCCGGCGGCCGGGCGATCGAATATGGCGTCGGCGTCGGCCGCGAGGGCTTTACCTGGGCGGGCGTGAAGACCATCTCGCGCAAGCGCGAATGGCCGGATTGGCGCCCGCCTGCGCCCATGCTCAAACGGCGCCCCGACCTGCCGCGCTATATGTCCGGCGGCATGGAAAACCCGCTCGGCGCCCGCGCGCTCTATCTCGGCTCCAGCGATTATCGCATCCATGGCTCCAACGAGCCGGATACGATCGGCGCCGCCGTATCCTCGGGCTGCATCCGCATGACCAACAATGACGTGATCGACCTCTATTCGCGCGTGAAGGTCGGCACGAAGGTCGTGGTTTTGCGGTAGCTACCGCACTTTCCGCTCGCTCGGAATCATTCGAGCAATTTGAACCCGGAGCCGGGCCTGCATCGGCGCCCCCCCGCGGTGGTAGCGGATATCGACTTCGCTCCCGGCCGGAATGACGCCGAGCAGGGCGCGCAATTGCGCGGGCCCGGAGATGTCGCGGCCGTCGATGGCCACGATTACGTCGCCTTTCCGGAGCCCGGCCAAGGCGGCGGGTGAAGCCGTCTCGACGGAAACGATCTCCGCGCCCGCGGCGCCGCGCGTCGGCGAGCGGATCGACACGCCGATTTGACCTCGATGCACTTCTCCACTGACCACGAGCTGCGCCATGACGCGATGCGCCATATCGATCGGGATAGCGAAGCCGATGCCGTGGCTTGCGCCAGACTTTGAGAGAATCGCGGTGTTGAGGCCGACGAGACGGCCATCGAGCGTCACCAAGGCGCCGCCTGAATTTCCCGGATTGATCGAGGCGTCCGTCTGGATGAAATCCTCATAGCCTTCAATGCCGAGGCCCGCGCGGCCCGTCGCCGAGACAATGCCGGACGTCACCGTCTGGCCCAGACCGAAGGGGTTGCCGACCGCCAGCACGAAATCGCCGACCTCGAGCGTCCGGATGTCGCCCAGGGGCACGGCGGTGAGATTGTCCGCCTTTATCCTCAGCACGGCAACGTCGGTCGCCTTGTCGCGGCCGACGAGCTGGGCGCGGAAGCGCCGTCCATCCTTCGTCGTGACTTCGATAAGGGAAGCGCCGCGCACCACATGCTCATTGGTGAGGACGAGCCCGCCCTCGGCGTCGATGATCACCCCTGAACCCGCCGAGGTTGTCTCGCGCTTCAGCCGCTGGTTGGGGATTTCGAAAAATTCCTGAAGGACCGGGTCGACCGCGGCGGGAACCTCGATCGATTCGACGCGCTTCGTCGCGATGTTGACGACGCCGGGCGTCACCGCGCGCACCACGGAAGCGACCGACGCCTTTGGCCCGGGCGGCAGCGCGCCGCCAAGAAGCGGCGTCGGACAAGCGAGAAGACACAGAAGAACGAGAAGTCGAATCATGGCTCGTCAAGCTGTTGAAGGCGCCCGGCGAAAAAATGGCGTCTCCCTGCCCCCAAAGGCGGCGCCTGCATGTATCGTTAACAATTACCTGCGTCGCCGCCGGGCGAGGACAGGGGAGCCGCAGCGCGAGGTAAGCAATGCGGCGCTCACCTTCAAGGCCGCAATGCCAGCACTCTGTTTCTTATGCTGCTAACAAGCTGTTTTATTAGGTATTTCCTGGCCCATTAGTTGCTTTGCTCAGCTTGTCGCTCCTAGATGTACAGGCGTTTCGAACGGAAAGGGGGCAAGCATGGCGTCCAGGGAATTTCGTTTGCAGCTGCAGGGCTACGGTCTCACGACAGCGAATATCTTTTATCGCCTGCCCGATCACCCGAGGATCATCCAATCCTACATCTGGCAGGAATATGATCTCCACCCGCACTTTCCGCAGCTGAAGAAATTCTTGGATTTCTGGGTAAAGAGCCTCGACGGGCCGCTCCACGGCGTGACCGTGGCGCATACCCAGCTGATCAAGCCCGCGGAGATGCGGCTGGTCGACGGCGAATTCCGCGTGCACTGACGCGCTGTTTGTTGCCAGATTGTTGACTGCGATGGCAGGCGCCCCGCCCTGAAACGGGACATGCGGCACAGACAGGAGACAAAAGGCGTCCGAATCGGCAGCGCATAAGGCCCGCCGCCGGTTCGACAATAAATGGTTACGTTGCGGCCGCTGGCGACGATGACGGCTTTGGTGCAAGAATGCCCCGCCATTCCGGCGCAGGGAAGAAATGACATGAAAAAGCAAACGATCAACGGAGCGACCCTCGCCGTCGCTGCGGTCTCCATCGCGCTCGCCGGCGCGGCGCCGGCCGCCAAGGCGGAAACGACGGCCGCGCGCGTCCACTGCCTCGGCGCCAACAGCTGCAAGGGCAAGAGCGATTGTCATTCCCCGAAGAACGCTTGTAAGGGCATGAACGCCTGCAAAGGAAAGGGTTGGCTCTACATGGAATCGGCCCAAGCCTGCGAAGCGGCGGGAGGCAAGGTCCTCGACTAGAGCTTCCATGTAAAGCAAAGGCGCCGGGGCGGCGCTCGGCGGACTGGCCCGGCGCACAAAGACAAAGCTCAAATTTCCTGGCCGCGGTCCCGAGACGGGGTGGGGCCGTCGGACTCGGGCGACGCGTTCGCGCCTCCCTCCTGCTGAGATTTCGAGCTCCGGCCACTGGAGGTCGGTTTGTTGCTGGGCGCCGTCTTGCCGCTGGCGTAGGTCTGCTGCGAATAATGGCGATGGTGCTTCGAGCGCCCAGCCCAAGCCGGGTTGAAGCTCAGGGCGACGCTGGGCGCAACAAGCGCCGCTACGAGGAGCTTCTTGTTCATCCTCCGCCTCCAATGTCCACGCGCCGCCCCTGCCTGCGCAAGGACCCCCCGGTCTTCACAAGCAAAAGCGCGCTTCGATTTTCGTGAACTATGCCACGAGCCCGGGCTGGACCCGGGCTCACGCTCATCTGCAAAGTTGAGCGACTTTGCGATGCGAATGCGCTCCAAAATCTTGATGGCGATCTTTCCTAGCCCGCATGATTCCATGTGAGCGAAAAGCGCACTAGCGCATGTTTCCGCCACCACTGGAGCTGCTCCCCGCGTTCGGCGATCCCTGGTCGGGACTCGAGCTCGGGCTCTGAGAGCTGGGCTTCTTGCTCTTCGTCGTCTTGCCGCTGCCGTAGGTAGACTGCGAATAGCTGGAAGTCTTCGAATAGTGGCGATGGTGCTTCGCGCACCCGTGCGCCCAAGCAGGGTTGAAGCTCAGGGCGAGGCTCGGCGCGACCAGCGCCGCTACGAGAAGCTTTTTGTTCATGGTGTGCCTCCATTGTCGCCGCCGCCCCAGCTCCAATGTAGCCGCCGCCCCA
>JAMBEQ010000173.1 GCA_024506175.1 Methylocystis sp. | reverse complement strand
GCGTCAGCTCAGGCGTGGGATCAGCGCCCTCGGCCGGGTTGGTGGAGGTCGGCGTCGGCAATAATGCAACGAGGCTCTGCTCTGCGGCTCCGCTCTTCACCGTGATGCGCGAGAGGGGCTTCCAGGGGTCCGCGGGCCTAAATTGCAAAGCGCGCGCGCCAATCCAGCGCCATTCGCCGGCGGGCTGCGGCGTGATGGAAGCGTATTTCGCCGACAGATCCTCCGGCCCGCCAGCCTTGGGGCCGACGTCGCCGGGAAAGAAGATCGTCAGCGGATCATAAGCGCGCAGGAAACGATCGGGCGCAATGCGAGCGCCGTCGGCGCGTTGCGCGCGGTCGAAGACGGGCGGCGCTTCGGCATGCAGCGGTGTTGCGAAAGAGATCGCCGCACAAAAGAGAAGAGCAAGAGTCTTTTTCATAGCTGCAACTTTCATGGCTCGAATCACTTCGTCTTCTTGAGGCCCGCCTTTTCGAGGAGCTCGGCGACAGCCTCTTCCGGCGGGCTGGCGGGCGGCGGCGATATGCCGACGATCGCCGCGCGAATGGTCGTCGCGCTCGAATCCGCGGGGACGCGCGCTTCGAGGAAATAGCGGCCGGGCGCGAGCTTCGTCATCTGGGCGACGCCCTCCTGAAGCGTGTTGCCGCCGGCGTCGAGAAGACGCGCGGAGACGCGATCGGGCTCAGCGCGCACGCCGACGCCGATGTCGCCTTCGCGCTTCGTTTCGAAAGAGAAGAGGGCGCTTGCGCCGGGCGCGACGGCGATGGCGTCATTCACGCCCTCATGCGCCTCGATCACATTTTGCGCAGCGAGATCGAGCGCGCCGGAAAGCGCCCCGTCATGCGGCGCATAGATGTCGAGCGTGGCGTCGCCCGCCGCCATATAGTGGCGGAATTCGACGCCGGCGGGGAAGGCGAATGTTTCGCGCTTGCCTTTCTGCGTGAAGGAAAGAAGCGCAGGGGCGCCGCTCGACGCCGTCAGCATCACGGGCGCGTCGCGCTTGATGGCAAAGCGCATGGCGGAGCCTTCGAGCGCCACGCGCTGCGGCAGTTGCGCCGCACGCACGGCCGGCTGCGGCCACGGCGCCGCGCCTCCGCGCTCGATCCAGGCCGCGACGAGGCCGGGTTTGTAGGCGAGAACGAGCTCGCCGGCGCCGTCGAGGGCAAGATCGCGCCCGCGCATGACGCGGCCGCTGCGCGAGATGAACGTCGCGTCGGCGCCGATGACGATCAGGCGGTCGTTTCTCTGTGCATCGACAGGCAGGGAGAGTTGCCCTGCGGCGCCATAGAAGCGTTTGAGCGCTGTCTTGGCGTTCAAGGTGATATTGGAGTCGCTCGTGCGCGCGAAGCGCGCCGGAAGCGGCGCATTGGTCGTGTTGACGAGCAGCACGCGGGCGCCGGCGACGCCGTGGATGATGCGCGAGACCGCGGCGGCGTCGCCGAAGAGCCCGCGCTTGTCGACGAAGGCCGCAATGCCGCCCGCGAGATCGAGGGCGAGCGGCGCGTCCGATTTGTCCATTTCGACGGGTTGGGCGCTCATCGGCGGAATGACGCCCGCAAAGAGCGCGCCGCCATTCAGCGCCGGGCGCGTCTCCACGTCGATGGCGGAGAGCGTCGCCCGCATGGCGCCGGCGGCGCTCGCACTCCAGAGTTGCGGGGCGGCGTCGCTCGCGAGCGCCAGCGCGGCGCCCTCCGCGACGCCCATGCCGGCGCCGGCGTCGATCGCCGGTTGCGCGAAGGTCGAGCGCGTCAGCCACAGCCGCGTCTTGCCGCGCGGCGCGCCAAGAGGCGGTAGAAACACGCGCTCGCCCTCGCCGATGTCGAGCGCGACATCCTCGCCGAGCCATTCGAAGGCGGCGACGCGCGCCTTGGCCTTGCAGTCGTGCGCGATGAGCCAAAGAGCCTGCGACTGCGGCGCGAGCGCGCCCGAGCGCACCGTGCGCAGCATGCGGCCCGGCGACGAGCCCGCGGCAATGGAGTCGGTTGTCGTGACGTCGACGAGCGCGGCGTTGGGCGTGTCGACCTTCGCCACGCAGAGTTGCGGCGCGATGTCGCTCAGAACATCGAAAGCGACGTCGCCGGCGCCGCGTGCGCGCCGGTCGATGACGCGCGCGGCAATGGCGATCGGCTCGACGCCCCCGCCGACCGTCCAGGCCGTCACGCGCCATTCGCTCTTGTCCTCGGCCGCTGGCCATGCGGCGACGGGCGCGAGGCGGCGCTCGACGCCGATGACGCGCCAGTCGCCGTTCGGCTCGCGGCGTTCGATGGAGATGGCGACTTCCGCAGCCGAACGCGCGGCGACGAGCGCAAGCGCGCCCGATGGCGCCGCCGGCAGAGCGAGGCGCTGCGCGCCGCCGCCGGCAAGCGTTGTCTCGCCTGTCGCGGCGAGTGGCGCGCCGTCCTTCACGTTCATGATGGCCAGGCGCACTTCAACGCCGCTTTGATACTCTTCGCTGTTGCTGTCGCTGTCGCTCTGCGCGCTTTCGTCGGTGGCCGTGTCTTCGTCGGAATCCACCTGGCCATCGTCCGACGCCTGTTCGTCGCTCGCTTCATTCGACGGCTTGCGAGCCACGCCGAGCTCCTCAAGCTCGAGCCTGTAGGCGCCCGCGGGCAAGCGGCGGGAAAGCGCGACGTTCCAATCATTGGCGCGCGGCTCCAGGCGCTCCACGATCTCGCCCTCGGCCGTCTTCAAGACGCCAATCGTCTCCTTGTCGCCGAACGTCGAGAGATCCACGATGCTTTTTTTCGCCAGATTGAAATCGAGCGTCGCCGGCAGATCGACGCGCTGCGGCGCGTCCGGCTGCAATTGCTTCGAGGAGAGCGTGATCTCGTAGTCGAGCCGGTCGTCGTGGGCGAGGCTTCGCGCCTCGACCCGATAGTCGCCGGCGGCGAGCTTGCCCTTGAAGGGACGGCCGCCCACGGCCTTGCCGATGACGTCGCTTTCGCCTTTCATAATCTCGCCGACCATGCCTTCGCCGATCGAAAGCTCGATGTCGGAGCCGCCCGCGAGCGTGAAGCGCCAAAGGTCGGGGGCGCGCGGGGCGTCCTTGGCCTGCGGCTCGCGCCATTGCAGCTTCTGCGTCTTTTCGAAGGGCAGGGGGTGTGGGCCATGGCCATCGAGCGCCGCCTCGGCGACTATCGGCGTCACGCGCGCGATCATTCGAGCGTCGGCGTCGGCGGGGCTCACCACGAGGCGATAGGCGCCGGGCTCCAGATGTTCGGTTTCGCGCTTGAAGGCGCCGGGCTTGGTCAGCGGCCAGCCCTCGGCGTCCTCGAGTCGCGCGTTCCATTCCTGCGTGAGGCTGAAAAGCTCGAGGCGATAATCGCCGGCGCGCGTGATCTCGATCGGAACGCTTGCGCCCTTGCCCGGCGCAAGTGTCGCGCGCGCTTCGCCTTTATCGATTATCTTTGCGGTTGAAGTCAGCGACGCGGGCGAGACCGAGAGCCCCAGATGGCCGGCGGAGTCTTTGGCGGTGACGACGGCGCGATAGGCTCCGGAACGCAGGTACGCAGTGATGAGCGCATTATTGCCGGGGCCGTTGGCTTCGCCTTCGCCAAGCTTTGGGGAAATCGTGGCTCCTATTCGCAGCGCCGTCTTCATGCGGCCGAGCGTCTCGATGCGATAGAGGCCGCCCTGCGCGACGTCGAACTTGAGGCTTTTCGTTTCATCGCGCGCAAGGTCGAAAAAGGCGGGCTTGCCGGCGGCCGCGCGTGTCTTGCTGATCTCCTTGCCATCGGGCGCCTCGGGCATGGAGACGAGCGGCTCAGGCTGATAGATCAGCCCCAGCGCGCGCTCCTTTTCGACGGGCGCGATTTTCACCGTCACGAAGCGCTGGTCGTTTTCCGTCTTCTCTTCTGCAAGGACGAGGGGCGCGTCCGCGCCCGTCGCATCGCGGGCGATGATCTTGCCGTCTTTCGGCGCGCGCAGGGGAAGCGTGATCTCCTGTCCCGGCGCCTGATGCAGCGCAAGCGGCGCTTTTGCGATATCCGCCGGCAAAGCGACGACGCGGGGGCCGGTGAGGAGTTGCGGCGCGAGATTCGTCAGGATGAGATAGGCGTCATCCGATTCGAGCCTGTGCTCGCCAAAGGAGAGCGAGGCGCGCGAGGGCAAAGTCGCCGGCGCGGAAACGGCCAGGCCAGGCGGGCCAACAGTTACGTCGACAACGCCGCCGGCGCCGTTCACGGGCTCCAGGGTGAGCAGGTAAACGCCCGCGACGAGATCGTAGACGTTGGAATCCTTGCCCGCGGCGCGCGGCGCGAGATTGCCCAGCGCGGGCTCGACGCTGGCGCGCAGCTTCACGCCCTTGGAGTCGATCGCCACGCGGCCGTCGCGAGTCGCCTCGAATAGCAGCGACACGGGGCCGAGTAGATTGAACTTGCCGCGCCACGCCTTGCCGGCGCCGACGCGCGGCATATCCGAGGCGATCACGCTTGTCTTTCCGTCCCGTTCGACGCGCGCAAGGAGCGCCGTCAACGGCGCCTCGTCGCCGCCTTCGCCCGCGACGCTGATCGAGACAAGATGGGGCCCCGAGCCCTCGAAGGTCTCGCGGTTGGACTGATGCACGGCGCGCAGGTTGAAGGCCTGGCCCTCATAGCCCGTGATTTCGAGCCGCGCGGTCGTGACGCCGTCGCCAATAAGACGAAGCGTGGCGATCGGCGCACGGCTGGATTTGCCGATCGACGCCATGTCGCGCGCTGCGCCGCGGCGCGCCTCGAGGCGCGCCGGCGCCTGTTGCGGTAGCTCGAGCCGAAAAGCGTCGTAGCTTGCGGGCGCCTCGTAGCGCGCCGAGCCGAAGGGCCCGATCACGCCCTCGGCTGCGGCAGCTGCAAGCAGCGCGGGTTCGGCCATGCGCAGGGCGAAAGGTTGCGCGGTCGCGCCATCAGACCACACGAGCTTCTCGCCGCCGTAGGCGGTGACCGTGTAGCGGCCGGCGGGGAGCTTGCCTTCGAGGCGCAGACGATTCACCGGACGGCCGGGCTTCGTCTCGATCGTCGTGCGCTCGAAGGGAAGATCGACAAGCGAGCCGTTGACTTGCCAGACTCGAAGGTCCTGCAGCGAACGGCCGATGGCTTCGAGATAGACCGGATTGTCATTCTTTGCCTCGAAATCATAGGAGCGCTGCTGGAGATCGCCGAGCTCGCCGCTCTGCGCCGCGCCCGCAGCAAGCGTGGGACGCGCCGCCTGAACTTCGGCGAAAGGCTCGACAGAGACGCCCGCGTTGCCCTTGGCGTCCTTCACGGCGCCGATCCGCAGCTTGTAGACGCCCTTGTCGAGCAGCGCGTCGATGCGGCCGTCGCGAAGGCCGGCCGCGCCCGCGGAGTCGAGCGGCCCTGCAATCATGTCGACGAGCTCCATACGCGCGCCCGTGGGGCTTTTGGCTCGGATGGAATAGCGGCCGGGCGCGGGGATGGTGAGGAGGCTCGCGCCATCTTTGTCGAGTGGAACTTCCCTGGGCGCGACCGCGACCGAGGGCGGCCTGGCCGGGACAGCTTGACCCTTGGCGAGCGAGAAGGCGGAGGAAAAGAGGTAGGCCGCGCCCGCGGCCAGGAGGGAAAAGGCAATGCGCCGCATGAGGCCACCATAACGAAAGCAAACCGCGCGAGGGCCGCGATGGGAGGATAGGCTTCGCGGCGCGCAAAAGTCGAGGCCGTCCGCCTTATTCTGAGAACTCGCCATCGCACGCCCCCAAATAGAGAATTTGAGCTAGGCCCGGTTTCTTCTAGAGTGCCTTGCCAAGGGGCAATATGCGCCGGCGCACAGGCCGGCGCTCGGGGAGGCGATATGCGGCAGTTTCTTTGCGCTTTGACGATTCTTCTTGCTTACGCCGCCCCTGCGTCGGCGGAGTGGTTGACGCTGCACGAGCCAGTCGATCTGCGCGCGGGGCCGGGTGCAAAGCCGCCCATCGTCGTCACCGCGCCGGCGGGCGCTGCGCTTTTTATCTACGAGATCGGCGGCAAATGGATTCCAGTTTACTTCGAAGGTCAGCTTTTTTACGCGCCGACCGTCCAACTCGCTGCCGCGGCGCCGAGCGACCACTCCGGGCCCGATCCGACATGCGATTATGGCTATCCCTATTCCGGCAGCGGACTATACTTCTCCGCGAAGCCCCTCACGCGGTTGCGCCATAGTGAGCCGTTCGGATTTCTCCTCGGCTATCACCGCTATTATCCCTGTTGAGCCGGAGATGCGACATAAAGGCGCGAAACGTTGTTTGGCGCGTAATCGCAGCGTCATGATTGCGTGTGTCATGACGCGGGATGCAGGTATAGCTCGGGCGAACAAGGGTACAATTTCCTTGATCTGTGACAATTGCGCGCACAACCTGTTTTTTTTGATCACTGTCAAAAACGAGCGTTTGTTGCGCTGTACAATGTGCGTGGTGAATCGATAAGAGCGCAGTGAGACTTTGTCACGCTTTATGGGCGTCGGCGGGCGCTCGCATGCGCGAACACATGCGGAAAACTCCAGGGGAAAGATCATGGAGCGTACCCATCCCATCGCCAAACAACTGACCTTCGGCGAGAAGTCGCTCAGCGCGATTTTTTTCGCTTTGGCCATCGCCACGGCCTACATCGCGATTAACGCTTATAGTTCCGCTTACGCTTTTCATGCGTCGCTTTTCTCCTTGGGTTCGATCGGCGCAGTTATCGCGATCTTCCTGCGTTATCGCGCGAGAGACGCCGCGCCGGCGCCGCTCATGATCGACGGCCGGCCCAACTATAATTACGGCCCGATCAAATTCGCGTCGCTCGCCGCGCTCTTCTGGGGCGTCGCGGGCTTTGTCGTCGGGCTTTATCTTGCGTTGGAGTTGGCCTATCCGGCGTTGAATCTCGATCTGCCCTGGATCAACTTCGGCCGCCTCCGGCCGCTGCATACGTCCGCGGTGATCTTTGCCTTTGGCGGCAATGTGCTGCTTGCGACGTCCTTCTACGTCATGCAACGAACCAGCCGCGCGCGCATCGCCGGCGATCTCGCGCCCTGGTTCGTCATGCTCGGCTATAACTTCTTCATCCTTATCGCGGGCACGGGCTATCTGCTCGGCGTCACGCGCGGGCACGAATATGCCGAGCCGGAATGGTATGCGATCCTTTGGCTCGTCGTCGTCTGGGTGATTTATCTTCTCGTCTATCTCTTCACCCTCGCGCGCCGCGCGGAGCCGCATATCTATGTCGCGAACTGGTTCTATCTGTCATTCATCGTGACCGTCGCCGTGCTGGTGCTCGGCAACAACGTCGAGATACCGGTCTCCGTTTTTTCCCCGAAATCTGTGATCGTCTGGGCTGGCGTGCAGGACGCGATGATCCAGTGGTGGTACGGCCACAATGCGGTGGGCTTCTTCCTCACGGCCGGCTTCCTCGGCATTATGTATTATTTTATCCCGAAGCGCACGGGGCGGCCGATCTATTCCTATCGGCTCTCGATCGTGCATTTCTGGGCGCTGATCTTCCTCTATATCTGGGCCGGCCCCCATCACCTGCATTACACCGCTCTGCCCGATTGGGCGCAGACGCTCGGCATGGTGTTTTCGGTCGTTCTATGGATGCCCTCCTGGGGCGGCATGATCAACGGCCTGATGACGCTCTCGGGCGCCTGGGACAAGCTGCGCACGGATCCCGTGCTGCGCATGCTCGTCGTGTCGGTGGCCTTCTACGGCATGTCCACCTTTGAAGGGCCGCTGATGTCGGTGAAGGCGGTGAACTCGCTGTCCCATTACACCGACTGGGGCATTGGCCACGTGCACTCGGGCTCGCTCGGCTGGGTCGGCTTCGTGTCCTTCGGCGCGCTCTATTGTCTCATCCCCTGGGTTTACAACAGGCGGCTCTATTCGCTGAAGCTCGTCAACTGGCACTTCTGGATCTCGACGATCGGGATCGTCTTCTACATCTCGTCCATGTGGGTTGCGGGCATCATGCAGGGCCTTATGTGGCGCGCCTACACGCCGCAAGGCTTCCTCGAATATTCCTTCGTGGAGACCACCGAGGCGCTGCATCCCGAATATGTGATCCGAGCGATCGGCGGCGGGCTCTTCGTGATCGGCGCGCTGATCATGGTGTACAACATCTGGCGCACGCTCGCTTCGCCGGCCGTTGAACCCGCGCGAGACGTCGCCGTTTCACCCATTCCCGCCGAGTGAGGACGAAAGCCATGTCGCACTCTTCTCAACATGCGCCCGCTGGCGGCGGCCTTCAGAAAATCCTCGAAACCAACTCGATCCTGCTCATCGTCGGCATTCTGCTGCTGGTGTCGGTCGGCGGCATCGTCGAGATCGTGCCGCTCTTCTATCTGAAGAACACGATCGAGAAGGTGGAGGGCATTCGCCCCTATTCGCCGCTGGAGCTCGCGGGCTACAATATCTATCTGCGCGAGGGCTGCTACACCTGCCATTCACAGATGATCCGCCCGCTGCGTGACGAGGTCGAGCGCTACGGCCATTACTCGCTCGCGGCCGAGAGCATGTACGACCATCCCTTCCAATGGGGCTCGAAGCGCACGGGGCCAGATCTCGCGCGGGTCGGCGGCAAATATTCCAACGATTGGCAGCGCGATCATCTGCGAGACCCGCGCTCGGTCGTGCCCGCCTCGATCATGCCGGGCTATCCCTTCCTGTCGCGCACGCCGCTCGATGGCGGGCATATCGCAGAGCAGATGCGGACGCTGCGCGTCGTCGGCGTGCCTTACACGGACGGGCAGATCGACAATGCCTCGGCCGATCTCTCCGCGCAGCTTTCCGCCGACGCCCAGGGCGCCGCCGAGATGCAGAAGCGTTATCCCAACGCAACCTTTACGGACTCGCCGTCGAAAGCCGGCGTGACGGAGGAAGACGCGCTCGTCGCCTATCTGCAGCATCTTGGCGTGTCGGTGGATTTCAAGATCTACGACGACAAGGCGAACATCAGGTGATCCCATGAACGCTGGAAGCGCCGAAGTCGTCTCGACCTACGAAAGCTGGCGCGCGTTTGCGGCCTCCTGGGGTCTGATCTTCTTCGGCCTGATTTTCCTGGGCGTGGTTGTTTATGTCTTCTGGCCCTCGCGCCGGAAGCAATTCGAGCAGGACGCCCGAATTCCCTTTCGAGAGGACGACAACGATGTCTGACGACACGTTTGACAAAGGCCAGGCTAAGCCGGGCAAGGTCAGAATCGACCCGTTGAGCGGCGTGCCAACCACAGGCCATGAATGGGACGGCATAGAGGAGTTGAACACGCCGCTGCCGCGCTGGTGGGTATGGACCTTCTGGGTCACGATTGTGTGGGGCATCGGCTACACCATCGTCTATCCCGCCTGGCCGACGCTTTCCGGCGGCACGCAGGGGCTGTTCGCTTGGAACTCCCGCACGCAGGTGGCCGCCGACGTCGCCGATCTTCAGACGACGCGCGGCCCCGTGCTCGAGAAGATCGCAGCCGCGCCGCTCGAGAAGATCGAATCCGACCCCGAGTTGCTCGCCGCCGCGCGCATGGTGGGCAAGGTCGCTTTCGCGACGAACTGCGCGTCCTGCCATGGCGCCGGCGGACAGGGCGCGAAAGGCTACGCCAATCTCAATGACGACGATTGGATCTGGGGCGGCAAGCTTTCCGACATCAAGCAGACGATCGAACATGGCGTGCGCTGGGAGTCCGATAAGGAGACGCGCTCCTCGACAATGCCGGCCTTTGGCCGCGACGGCGTTCTGACGGCGCAGCAGATTTCCATCGTCGCCGATCACGTGCGCACCTATGCCGAGACGCCGGATTCGGACGCGCCGACGCCGGAAGGCGAGAAGCTCTACGCCGAAAACTGCGCCTCCTGCCATGGCGCCGAAGGCAAGGGCAATCCCGAGATGGGCGCGCCGGCGCTTTACGATCAGATTTGGCTTTACGGTTCGGACAAGGCGACGGTCGTTTCACGCATCCGCAATGGCGGCGGCGCCGTGATGCCGGCATGGAAAGGCAAGCTCGACGACACGACGATCAAGGCGCTCGCCGTGTATGTGCATTCGCTCGGCGGCGGGCAGTGAGCGCGCGGAACGGGGAGTAAGGAAGCCCCCTCCCCAGCCCTCCCCCGCTAACGCGGGAGAGGGAGCACATTGTGGCCGCCATCGAGAGCGCTGATGCGAGCGTCCCCTCTCCCGCGAAGCGGGTGGGGAGGGACAGGGAGAGGGCCTTCGCCGCAAGCAGAGTCATCATCATGTCCAGCGCAGAAACCCATTCAACCCTACTCGACGAATCCTTCGTCGAAGCGCCGCACAAGGTCTATCCCAAAAAGGTCGACGGACAATTTCGTCGCATCAAATGGGGAATTCAATTCGCAACGCTTGCGATCTATTATTTTCTTCCCTTCGTGCGCTGGGACCGCGGAGGGGACGCGCCGAGCCAGGCCGTGCTCGTCGATTTCCCGCATCGGCGGTTTTATTTCTTCTTCATCGAGATCTGGCCACAGGAGGTCTATTATCTCACCGGCCTCCTCATCCTCGCGGCTTTGACGCTCTTCCTCATGAATGCGGTCGCAGGGCGCATCTGGTGCGGCTATATGTGCCCGCAGACAGTGTGGACGGATTTCTTCATGACAACCGAGCGCTGGATCGAGGGCGACGCGCGCGACCGGATCAAGCTCGACGAAGGTCCGTGGACCAGGGATAAAATTCGCAAGAAGATATCCAAGCACTTCGTCTGGCTGCTCATCGCCTGGTGGACCGGCGGCGCCTGGGTGCTTTATTACACCGACGCGCCGACCATGGTGTGGAAGTTGGCGACTTTCCAGAAAGGCGCTTTCGACACTTATCTCTGGATCGGCATTCTCACCTTCACGACTTATGTTTTTGCCGGCGTGATGCGTGAGAAGCTGTGTCTGCACGCGTGCCCTTGGCCGCGCATTCAGGCCGCGCTCACCGACGAATATGCGCTGAACGTCACCTATCGCTACGATCGCGGCGAGCCGCGCATGTCGCTGAAGCAGGCGGTCGCCGTTCGCGCTGCAGGAGCGCCTTCAGGGGATTGCGTCGATTGCGGCCAGTGCGTCGCCGTCTGTCCCACAGGGGTCGATATTCGCAAGGGTTCGCAACTCGGCTGCATTCAGTGCGGTCTCTGTATCGACGCCTGCGACGGGGTCATGGACAAGATCCATCGCCCGACGCGGCTCATCGGCTACGACACGGAGATGAACGTCAAGCGCCGCCAATGCGGGGAGGGCGCGATCTACAAGCCGCTTCGCGCCCGAACTGTTCTCTATGCCTTGCTCATTCTCGCTATCGGCGGCTTCATGTCGGCGACGCTGGCGACCCGCGGCGATATGCATGTGAGCGTGCTGCATGACCGCAATCCGCTTGCCGTGCGACTCAAGGACGGCGGCGCGAGGAACGGCTACACGGTGCGTTTCGCCAATAAGAAGGCCGAGCCGCGTCGCTTCGCGATTTCCGTTTCGGGAGTCGTCGGCGCGCAGATGGAGGTTGTTGGCGTCCCTCCCGACGGCAAGGGCAAGGTCGTGATCGAGGTCGGCCCGGATCAAACCCGCGAAGCGCGCGTTCTGCTGTCGACCCATGGCGCGGGCGGGAGCAAGGGACAGATCCCCGTAGCTTTCACCGCGACAGACGCCGCGAGCGGCGCTACTGTCGAGGCGAAGGACGTTTTCATCTGGCCGTGAGGTATCGAGACATGAGCATGGTCATGAGCGATCCACGCATCCACAAGCCTGATTACGAAAAGTCCGATTATGAAGCGGGCGGCAAGCCGCTGACGGGATGGAAAGTGCTGGCGATGATCGTCGGCTTCTTCTTCTTCGTCGGCGCGGTCAATGGCGTGATGACCTACAAGGCGATCATGACCTTTTCGGGTGAAGTTGTTCCCCATCCTTACGAGCGTGGGCTTGCCTATAACCGCGACATTGCGCGGGCTCGGGAGCAGGCGATGCGCGATTGGAAGGTGGATGCGCAGCTCTCGCGCCTGGCTTCGGGCGAGACGGAGATCAGCGTCGTCGCGCGCGACAGCGAGGGCGCCGGAGTGTCAGGCGTGGAGATGGCCGCGCTCTTCGCGGCGCCGGCCGATCTATCCAAGGATGTGCGCGTGAGGCTGCAGGAGACGTCGCCCGGCCGTTATGCGGGCAAGGCGGCGATCTCCGCGGGCCAGCGCGATCTCGTCTTGACGGCGTCGCGTGGCGGCGATGAGGTCTTCCGTTCGAAGAACAGGGTCGATGTGGAATAGGACATCGGCGAACGCGGGCGTGAGCAGTCCCTCCCCTTTACGGGGAGGGTGGCCCCGCGGAAGCGGGGTCGGGTGGGGTTCAGCCCTGCTCAGAGTCATTGCTGAGAGAACCCCACCCGGCGGTCTGCGACCGCCGACCTCCCCGTAAAGGGGAGGTATTGGGGATCATCACGCACGATTGCTCGCCCACATAGGAGCTCGCATGGCCCCTTTCGATTACGACTCGCTGGTCACGCATAGCGAAGATGGCGCGCGTCGCTTCGAGGCGGCGGTCGAGGGCATGACCTGCGCCGCCTGCATCGGCGAGATCGAGGCGGGCTTGCGCGATCTGCCTGGCCTCGACCATGCGCGCGTGAATTACACCAACCGCCGCCTGGCGCTCGAGTGGCGCGACGACGCTTTCGATCTTGCTTCTGCTTTCGAGCGCCTGCGACTTATGGGCTACACGGTGCGCCCCTTCGAGCTCGCGGAAAGCGAGCGCGAGGAGATCGAAACGTCGCGCTTTCTGTTGCGCTGCCTCGCCATCGCGGGATTCGCCGCGATGAACATCATGCTGCTTTCCGTCGGCGTCTGGGTCGGCGGCGACATCGATCCGTCGACGCGCGATCTCTTTCACGGCGTGTCTGCGCTCATCGCCTTGCCGGCGGCTGCCTTCGCGGGCAAGCCTTTCTTCAAAAGCGCCTTTACGGCGCTTCGGGCGGGCCGTCTCAATATGGACGTGCCGATCTCGCTCGGCGTGCTGCTCGCGCTCGCCATGTCGGTCTATGAGACGCTGACACACGCCGAGCACGCCTATTTCGATAGTGCGACCATGCTGCTTGCCTTCCTGCTGCTCGGGCGCTTTCTCGATCACGCCATGCGTCGCAAGACCCGCGCGGTCGCGGCCAATCTCGCGGCGCTGCGCGCGCCGCTGGCCTGCCGCCTGTCGAGCGACGGCGCCGAGACGGTTGTCCCGCTCGTGAAGATTGCGCCGGGCGACATTGTGCGCGTGAGGCCGGGCGAGCGTCTTCCGGTCGACGGCGTCGTGGCGACAGGCGCCTCGCAGCTCGATGAAAGCCTCGTTACGGGAGAGACGAAACGGCGCGCCGTCGCGTGCGGCGATCAGGTCTACGCCGGCAGCATGAACTACGACGGCGCGCTTACTATTCGCGTGGAGGCCGCAAATGGCGCGACCTTGCTCGATGACATCGAGCGCCTGCTCGAGAAAGCAACCAATGCGCGTTCGCGTTATATGCGCCTGGCCGATCGCGTCTCACGGCTTTACGCGCCGATGGTGCATCTCGCCGCGCTCTCCACGGCGCTCTTCTGGCTGTGGCGCGGCGCGAGCTTGCATGACGCGCTCATCACCGCAATTTGCGTGCTCATCATCACCTGCCCCTGCGCTCTGGCGCTCGCCGTGCCGGCGGTGCAGGTCGTGGCGAGCGGCGCGCTCTTTCGCGCCGGCGTGCTGCTCAACAGCACCGACGCCATCGAGCGTCTTGCGGAAGCCGACACGATCGTCTTCGACAAGACCGGCACGCTCACGTCGCCCGAGCCGCGTGTCGTCAATGCAAGCGGCATCGACGCTGGCGTGATCGACCTCGCGGCGCGTCTCGCCCGCGCCAGCCGCCATCCTCTCGCGCGCGCCGTGGCGCAAGAGCGGCCGCGTGCTGAACCGCTGGAGGCGCGCGAAGCACACGGGCAGGGCGTTTGCGCCATGGTCGAGGGCGTCGAGGCGCGTCTCGGCTCGCCGGCTTTTTGCGGGCTAGAGGACGAGGCGGCGCGTCTCGGGGCGCTCGAGGACGACCTTTCGCTCGTCGCTTTCCGCCACGGCGAAAGGCGCGCGCTCTTTCAGATTCGTCAGGTCTTGCGCAGCGACGCCGTCGAGACGATCGCGGCGCTGCAGGCGCGCGGCTTCGTGATCGAAATACTTTCGGGAGATCGCATCGAGGCGGTCGAAAAGATTGCGCGCGCCCTTGGCCTTTCGGCGTGGTCCGGCGGATTGAAGCCCGCCCACAAAGTGGCGCGGCTCGAGGCGCTGCGCGCGGAAGGGCGCAGGGTTCTCATGATCGGCGATGGCTTGAATGATGCGCCGGCGCTCGCCGCGGCCTATGTCTCCATCTCTCCAATCGACGCCACCCAGATCACACAGGCCGCCGCCGATGCGGTGTTTCTCGGCGAGCGCCTCGCGCCGATCGTCCTCACGCTCGATCTCGCGCGCAAGGCGCGCGCGCGGATGCGCGAGAATCTGGCGCTGTCGGTGATCTACAATCTTTTCGCCGTGCCGCTTGCCATGGCGGGCTGGCTCACGCCTTTGATCGCGGCGGCGGCGATGTCGGGTTCGTCGATCCTCGTGACGCTGAACGCCTTGCGGGCGGGCGCGTCCCCTCTCCACCTCTCCCCCGCTTTGCGGGAGAGAGCGCAGCTTGTCGCTTTGGCTGACTCTTCGGGACAAAAGACTCGCATGGAGGCGGCCCGGTGATTGTCCTTCTCTTTCTCATTCCGCTTGCTCAGTTGCTGGGCCTGATCGCCCTCGGCGCCTTCATGTGGTCGTTGAAGCGCGGGCAGTTCGACGATCTCGACGGCGCGGCGCATCGCGTGTTGATGGATGACGATATCGAGGGCGAGCATGAGCGTTGAGACGCCGCCTTGGGCCGCTTCCCAGGATGAGGGATCGAACATGCGCGTCGGGCAGATCGTGTGCGCCTGTCCGGCGTCGATGCCGCGCGCCGACATCTCGGATAAACGGTTCACGCTCGCTGCCGGCTTCGGCCTCGCCGTGCTGGCGCAGGCGCTCGTGCTCACCGTGTTGCCCGAGCAAAGCCGGCTGATGGCGCCGACGGCGGAGCGGATCGGCTGGCCCTTTGCGCTTCTCCTCATCGGCGCGGCGGCGGCGAGCTTTCCGGCCGCGCTGCTCGTCGACTCTTTCGGACGCCGCGCGGCCTTCGGGCTCGGCGCCAGCCTTGGCGCGGCAGGCGGGGCGCTCTGCGCTTTCTCGATCGGGAAGGGCAATTTCTTCGGCCTTTGCCTCGGCGGCTTCTGGCTCGGGCTCGCGCAGGGCTTTGCGCTTTTCTACCGCCATATCGCGGCGCAGGGCGTCCCGCGCGACGGACTGATCGTGCTGGCTGGCGGCGCCGGCGCGGCGTTGCTTGCGCCCCTCTTCGTTTCGGCCGCGGCAAGTCCGGGCGCAACGTTGCTGACGGCGGCGGGCCTGCATATTGCGGCGCTGGCCCTCTCGGTGCGGCTGCCGCATGCGATTATTGGCAAGCCGGGCGAAAGCGAATCGCGCATCTCGCGCGGTTTCGTGATCGTGACGATTGCGGGCGCCTTGGCGTGGTTCGTCATGTCGGCCGGCATGCTGCATGGGCCTTTGACGCTCGCTGTCTGCTCCGCCGCGCCCGCCTTCATCGGCGGCGCGATGGGCTGGCATCTTTTCTCGATGTATGGGCCGGCGGCGCTCGCCGCCCGCTGGCCGGCGCTGTTCCCGCCATTGCCTGCGGCAGGCATGGGCCTCGCGATCATGCTCGCGGGCGCCGCCGCGGTGCTTGCGGGCGCCTCGGTCGCGAGCGTGACGGCGGGGCTTCTCGCGATCGGCGTCGGATGGGGCGCGGTGAATGTCGCAAGCCTGCGCCTGCTGCATGAAGGCGCGCGACCCTCGCGGCTTGTGCTCGCCTTGCACGATCTATGTCTGCTCGGCGCGGCTGCTGCGGGGGCTTTGGCGATGTAGTGGCCAAATCAAACGAAATGCAATGCGTATATCGGCGGCAATGTGTGTGTTACACAAAGCCAGCTATCG
>JAMBEQ010000172.1 GCA_024506175.1 Methylocystis sp. | reverse complement strand
CCGCAAGCTCACGCTGACCGAGGCCGTCAAAACCGCCTGTCAGGAAGCCCTGGAGCGCGATCAGCGGGCGCGACCGGTCGCCTCGCGCCTTGCCGCCGTTCATGCCCGCGTGCGCGCCGCTGGCCGTACCGGCCAGAAGGCTGACGAGGCGTTTTTCGACCGCGAATGGGGCGAGGCCGAATGAGGCGCCCCGTCATGGTCGAGACAAGCGCCTTGGCCGCCATCATCCTTGAGGAAGACGACTGGCAGGCCCTCGCGCAGCAATCGCTGACGCAGACGCCGCGACGACATGCGTCGCCATCTTTGATACGTCATTGGCCCTCGTTCGCGAGCTTGGAGTTGCCCCGGCGGAAGCCCTCGAAATCGCAGAAGCCGCCGCCGCCAGCCTTGGGGTTCAAATCCTCTCCGTGACGCCAGAAATGATGCCGCTTGCCGCCCTGGCCCGCGAAAGGTACGGAGCGGGGCGCAGCGGTTTGAACATGGGCGATTGCCTCTCTTACGCGGCGGCGCGCTCTTGGCAGGCAAGAATGATCTACAAAGGCAATGATTTCACGGAAACCGACGTAAACGATTAGCCGCTTGCCTCTCCTCCCGCCTATCGAGAACGATAGAGCCCCAAGGGGCAGGTTCCGCTTTTTTGAAAATTGCCAAAAAAACAGAAGGCGGAGGCGCTCCTTGCGAGCCGCCTTCGCCTTCCAATGGCCTTCGACCATGCGATCAGGGGGCGCTCAGTTGGCGCACGTCACGCTGCGCATATAACGAACGCGGCCGCGCTCGTCTGTGCTTGGTTTTAGCAAGAGCGTGCAGTCCTCGTCCTCGGCGCCATAAGCGCGTCCCACCTTGATCGCCGGTCCACGCGCGAGCGGGCGCAAGCCATCGTCGTTGACGCTGACCGCAGCCTTGACGGCTGCGATTGATTGTCCCTTCGCCACCGGCGCGGTAGGCGCCGCGGCAACGGCGGCGCAAAGACCGAAGGCGACGGCGCCTCCCAGGACAATCCGCGCCGTGCGGCCTGCAAACGGGCTTTCGCGCGTAACGGCCATAACGGCCCTCCCAAGTTACGACGATAGGTCTTGTCCCTGGCGTGCGCCTGTTAGGCCAGCGCTCGGGGGTTCCTTTTGTTGGGAGGGAAACGCCGAGCCCGAGGAATGGTTGCGTCGGTCCACAAAAAATTTCTTTCGGCGAGGCTTGCCCGCCACAATTGCGCCCTACTGCTCAAGCCTGGCAATAAGGCTCGACGTATCCCAGCGTTTGCCGCCCATTGATTCGACCTCGGCGTAAAATTGGTCGACCAGCGCGGCGATGGGCAGTTTTGCGCCGTTGCGGCGGGCTTCCGCAAGGCAGATGGCGAGATCCTTGCGCATCCACTCCACCGCGAAGCCGTGGTCGAACTCGCCAGCAAGCATCGTTTTGGTGCGGTTTTCCATCTGCCAGGATTGCGCCGCGCCGTTTTTCAGGAGGTCGATGACGGCGGCGGCGTCCAGCCCCGAGGCCTTCGCAAAATGAAGCGCTTCGGAAAGGCTTTGGATCAATCCGGCGATGGCGATTTGATTGACCATCTTGGTGAGCTGACCCGAGCCGGGCGGGCCCATCAGCTGGCAGGCGCGAGCGTAGGAGGCGATCACCGGCTCGGCTTTCTCGTAAACCTCCGGCTCCCCGCCGCACATCACCGTGAGCGCGCCATTCTCGGCGCCGGCCTGTCCGCCCGAAATCGGCGCATCGACGGCGCCGAGGCCGCGCGGCTTCGCTTCCGCGTAAAGCTCGCGGGCGATTTGCGCCGAGGCGGTCGTATGGTCGACGAAAATGGCGCCCGGCTTCATGCCGGCAAAACACCCGTCCGGCCCGAGCGTCACCGCCCGCAGATCGTCGTCATTGCCAACGCAGGAGAAAACGAAGTCCGCCCCTTCGGCGGCCTCGCGGGGAGTGGCGGCCCATTTTGCTGCGCCCTGCTGCAGCGCAGCGAATTCTTTCGCCTTGGCGGCCGTGCGGTTGTAGACCGTGACTTTGTGGCCCTTGCGGGCGAGGTGGCCGGCCATGGGGAAACCCATGACGCCGAGGCCAAGGAAGGCCACATTCTTGGACTGGGATGGCTCGGACATGGGCTTAACCGCCTGTGGTGCTCATATGGCGGGAGACCGCCGGAGTCTGGGTCGCGCGGTCGATGACGAAGTCATGGCCTTTGGGCTTGCGCAAGATTGCGGCTTCGATCGCGGCGTGGAGAGCCGCGTCGTCGGCGCTCTCCCGGAGCGGCGCGCGCAGGTCGGCGTCGTCCTCCTGCCCCAGGCACATATATAAAGTGCCCGTGCAGGTGACGCGCACGCGGTTGCAGCTCTCGCAGAAATTATGGGTGAGCGGCGTGATGAAGCCGACGCGCCCGCCCGTCTCTTCGGCGCGCATGTAACGCGCAGGGCCGCCGGTGCGGTAGTCGATCTCGGTCAGGGTGAAGGCCTCGGAAAGCCTGTCCCGCACGGCGGTCATCGGGAGATACTGATCCACCCGCGCCGGTCCGTCGATCTCGCCCAGCGGCATCACCTCGATGAAGGTCATGTCCATCCCCCGCTCATGCGCGAAACGGACGAGAGGGACGAATTCCTCCTCGTTGGCGCCCTTCAGCGCCACGGCGTTGAGCTTGACCTTGAGCCCGGCCTTCAGCGCGGCATCGATGCCGGCCAACACCCGCGCATGGTCGCCCGTGCGGGTGAGCGCCCGAAAGCGCTCGGGGTCGAGCGTGTCGAGCGAGACATTGACGCGCTCGATGCCGCAGTCCGCCAGCTCGGAAGCAAAGCGCGCGAGCTGCGAGCCATTGGTGGTGAGCGTCAGCTCCTCGAGCTTGCCGGAGGCGAGATGGCGCGAGAGCGCGCGGAAGAGCTTCAGCACGTCATGGCGCACCAAAGGCTCGCCGCCGGTGATGCGCAGCTTCTTCGTTCCGCGCAAAATGAACGCCGAGCAAAGCCGATCGAGCTCCTCGAGCGTGAGCAGATCCTTCCGCGGAAGGAAGGTCATGTGCTCGGCCATGCAATAGACGCAGCGAAAATCGCAGCGGTCGGTCACAGAGACGCGCACATAGGAAACCGCCCGACCGAAGGGGTCGACAAGCGGCGCTGGCGCCGCAATGGCCGGCGAAGGGAAATGGGCGTTCATCTCTTTGCGGTTCCTAGCGCGCTTTCCGCCCGCATGGAATCATGCGGGCGACAAGAAATCGCGCAAAATCAAAAATCTGGAGCGCCTTCCTCTCGCAAAAGTCTGTCGCCTTTTGCGGGATGCGCTTTTAGCGACGCGCCGCCGTCTTTATCCTTTCATATATTGCTGTCTGCAAAGGTCGTGAAGCCTGAGCATTTCTATGCCGCTATCGGAATTCCCAATCGAGGCGAGGCTGTTCTATGGTTGCTTGTCCACCGCTTGCCCGTTGAGGGGCAGAAGGGAGCGCCGATGTCCTCGCCTTTCGGCAAGCGTCTTACCGCCACGAGCCTGCTGGCCATTCTCGTCATCCCTATGTTTTTCTTCTCGGTGCGCGTCTTCTCCGCCTGGCGGGCGGGGTATGGCTGGACCGAGATGGATTGGGACGGCAAGGGCCACACGACGTTTCTGGATTATCTGAAATCGGCCGAGATCGGCAAGCGGCCGGTTCTGGTCAACGACCGTTCCTGCGTCGAGTATTTCCTTTACCGCGACGGGGTGTCGGTGAAGACTTCCTGCCCTTGAGGGTCAGGCTTGCGCCCCCGGACCGCATCGCGCATGAGCTTCAGGCACTCCGCCGTAGAGACCATGTCGAGGGCGCTCAGGCCCCAGGTCGGTCTCGAAAAGAGGATCGCCGCCGGCGGCGAGCAGTTGCGCAACGGCCCTCGCCCTGCCGGACGAGGCCGCAAACATCAGCGGCGTCGCGCCTGTGCGGTTGACATGCTGCATATCGGCGCCCGCCTCGATGAGCGCTTTGATGTTTTCGGCAATCTCCCCGACGCAGGCGAGCCAGAGCGCCTGATTGCCATCGACGGTTTCGGCGCGGATGTCGGCGCCGGCCGCGAGCAGTTCTTGCACGAGCGTGGGCGGCGCGAGCCGGACGGCGAGCATCAGCGGCGTCGCCTGGTTTTCGTTGAACGCATTGACTGCGTCGGGCGCGAAGCCATGTTCGGCGAGGAAGGTTTGCAGCGCGTCGCTGAGGTAGATGGGGGCGGTCATCCGACGGGCTCTCCGGGCTCGATGGCCCCGAGGCTCATGCGAAGTCGAGGCCAACATATCCCATTTCGCCCCCGCCATTGCCATTCCGCCCCGTCTGCGCTAGCTCGACCCCGTCTTTTCCGCGTCCCTTCGGCCCTCCGGCCGCTCGTCAACACAGGGAACGCGCGTGACGGAGCTTTCCCGAATGAAACTGCCCAATCAATTCTACCGTCCGCTGGCCATTGGCGCGCCGGCGCCCTATCGCGAGCTGCCCGTCAAGGTCGAGCGCATGATCCACTTCGTGCCACCGCATCTCGAGAAGATGCGCGCCAAGGTTCCGGACATCGCCAAGCAGGTCGACGTCGTGCTCGGCAATCTGGAGGACGCGATCCCGGCCGACGCCAAGGAAACCGCCCGTGCCGGCTTCATCGAGATGGCGAAATCGACCGATTTCGGCTCGACGGGCCTCTGGACCCGCATGAATTCGCTGAACAGCCCCTGGGCGCTGGACGACATGATCCAGATCGTCGGCGCCGTGGGCAACAAGCTCGACGTCGTCATGCTGCCGAAGGTCGAGGGCCCCTGGGACATCGCCTATCTCGACCAGCTTCTCGCCCAGCTCGAGGGCAAGAACGGCGTGACCAAGCCGATCCTCATCCACGCGATCCTGGAGACCGCCGAGGGCGTCAAGAACGTCGACGCCATCGCCGCGGCTTCCCCGCGCATGCATGGCATTTCGCTCGGCCCGGCTGATCTTGCGGCCTCGCGCGCCATGAAGACTACGCGCGTGGGCGGCGGCCATCCGGAATATAAGGTGATCGCCGACGCGCAGGGCGACGCGCCGCGCCCGACCTATCAGCAGGATCTGTGGCATTACACCATCGCCAAGATGGTGGACGCCTGCGCCTCGGCGGGGATCAAGGCCTTCTATGGCCCCTTCGGCGACTTCTCCGACGGGCCGGCCTGCGAGGCGCAGTTCCGCAACGCCTTCCTGCTCGGCTGCGCCGGCGCCTGGTCGCTGCATCCGACGCAGATCGAGATCGCCAAGCGCGTCTTCTCGCCCGATCCGGCTGAAGTGGCCTTCGCCAAGCGCGTGCTGGAGGCCATGCCCGACGGCACCGGCGCCGTGATGATCGACGGCAAGATGCAGGA
>JAMBEQ010000171.1 GCA_024506175.1 Methylocystis sp. | reverse complement strand
TGGGACAAGGTGAAGACAAGAACCAGTATTGCGCCCGAACAGGGTCGCAACCCGGCCGCGACGACCGTCGCCAGCGCGTCGCCCCAGCGGAAGGTCGGGCCGGCGAGCGCCGCCGGGTCCGGCGCATGAAAGTGACCGCAATCAGGGCCGTGAATATGCGCGGGGTCGATCGCCTCGCAGACGAAACGGCCGGCGTTTTTGCGCGCGAGGGCGGTAGGTTGCCGAAGCGCCGAAAAAAGACCGCGCCCCTTCAGCCAGACCAGCCGGGCGCCGAGCGCGGCGATGGCCAGATAGCTCGCCAGCTCGATCGCCTGCGCGGCGTTGGTCATTTGCCCGGCGGTGGCGTTGAAGGCAAGCGCCGCCACCCCGACCAGCCCGATGGCGACGAGCCCCTGGAGCAGGGCCGCCAGCGCGGCGAGCGCCAGACCGCGTCGCAGCTGCGCTTCAGTCGCGACCATGTAGGAGGCCAGCACGGCCTTGCCATGGCCGGGGCCGGCGGCATGAAACACCCCATAGGCGAAGCACGCCGATGCGAGGGCGAAAAAAGCGTGGGGGTCAGATTTGAGCGCCCGCGCGGCCGCCTGCAGCTCGGCGTGAAACTTGTTTTGCCAGGAGAGAACGAGGCCGGCGAGACCGCCCGCCGCGCCTGCCGCCTCCTGCCCGCCGACCGCGAAGGGGTGCCGCTGGGCCAGCGCGGGCTCGACGGCGCATAACGCCAGCGTCGCAGCGGCGAGCGCGAAAACCGCCCAGCGCGTCAGCTTCACGGGCAGGCCACGATTGCGCGGGTCGCGAGCTTCACGCCGAAATCGGCGCCGGGCGACATGTTCTGGAAGAAGGCTTCGCTAAGCTTTCGGTTATCGGTGGCGACAAGCGGAGCCGGCTCCACAAGGCTGACCGAGCAGCCGGCGGGGGCTTGGGCGAGCTTCACCGGGTCTTTCTTCTCGAAGGCGAAAGCGACGAAATAGGTCGGGTCGTAAACCTGGAAGGAGAAAGGCTTACCTGCGGCGACCGGCGTCTCGAGCGGCACGAAGAAATGCAGCGTGACGATCTTCTTATCGTTGGCCTCGAGATAGACGTCCTGCGCCGGCTTGAAGGCGACTTTTGCGCTATTTTGCTTCGCAAAGGTGAAATAGTCGAACTCTGCGAGCGACTCGGCGTTGGTCTTGGCGAGCGGGGCGAGCTCTTCCCGAGTCGGGGGCTTGCCGTCCTTGCCAAGCCCCTGAACGGCAAAAGCCGAATACATTTCGTCGAACTCCCAGGCATGCCGCACGCCCAGGATCTTGCCGTCGGCGCCGAAGACAACCTCGCTGCGCGCCGCCACCCAGACATGCGGATGGGCTTGCGCCGGGGTTATCGAGGCCAGTGTGAGAAGCGCCAGAGTCGAAGCTTTGAGGAATTTCATGTTGTCCCCCCTCGGGCGCTTTCCGCTCGCACGGAATCATGCGAGCGATAAGAAATCCCGCAAGCCCAAAAATCTGTGGCGCATCCTTATCGCAAAAGTCTGCAACCTTTGCGGAAAGCGCTCTAGGGCCGGAAATCGGCGAAAACACGGCGCGAGCCCATGCGCCCCAACCTTGTGCATCTCACCATATGGGTTCTTGAAAACCTCATTCGGCCTGTCATAAAGTGGCAGTATGGAGGAGCCCGCGCCCGCTGGGGCGCGCCAGCGGACAGTCGCGAGGTAGAGAGACGGGCGGCGGCTCGGGCGTGCGATAGAGCCCATCGAGAGGGGCTATGCCGCTTATCGCCAGTCGTTTTGCGTTCCGGCGCGCGCCACCCGACCCATCCTTTTCGTGCAGGAGACATATTGTATGGCGGACACTGTCGCCGGCGCCTTGAACCCCGGCTCCGCCTTCACCGAGGCCAGACTCTCGGATCGCTTCGACCTTGCCCGCGACCGTGTGCTGATCACAGGCACGCAGGCGATCGTGCGTCTGCTCCTGATGCAAAAGGAGCGCGACCGGCGCGCCGGGCTCAATACGGCGGGCTTCATCACCGGCTACCGCGGCTCGCCGCTGGGCGGCGTCGACGCGCAAATGCACAAGGCAAAAGCGCTCTTCGACGCGAATGACATTCTCTTCATGCCGGGCCTCAACGAGGACCTTGCCGTCACCGCCGTCTGGGGCGCGCAGCAGGCCGAGATGCGCGGCGAAGGAAAACATGACGGCGTCTTTTCCATCTGGTACGGCAAGGGTCCCGGAGTCGACCGCAGCGGCGATGCGCTCCGCCATGTCAATCTCGCCGGCACGTCGCGTTATGGCGGCGCGCTCGCGCTCATGGGCGACGATCACACAGCCGAGTCCTCGACGACCGCGCATCAATCGGATTTTCACTTCGTCGACGTGATGATGCCCATCCTCTCGCCCGCGGGTGTGCAGGAGATTTTGGATTACGGCCTCTACGGCTTCGCCATGTCGCGCTATGCCGGCGCGTGGGTTGGCTTGAAGCTGCTGAAGGACACTGTCGAGTCGACCGCCTCGATCGACGGTTCGCTCGACCGCGTGCAGCCGATCATTCCGCAGGATTTCGTCCTGCCGCCGGGCGGGCTGAACATCCGGCCCGGCGATCCCGTGCTGGCGCAGGAAGAGCGTTTGCAGGAGAGCAAGCGCGACGCCATGCTCGCCTTCATCCGCGCCAATCGCCTGAATCGCATCATCACCTCGGGCGGCGCGAATCCCAAGATCGGCGTCATCACTGTCGGAAAGTCCTATCTCGACGTGCGGCAGGCGCTCGACGATCTCGGCATCGACGAGGTGCGCGCCAACGATTTGGGCCTGCGTCTGTACAAGATCGCCGCGCCATGGCCGCTCGAGCCGATCGGCCTGCACGAATTCGCGCGCGGCCTCGATCTCGTCATCGTGGTCGAGGAAAAGCGGTCCCTCATCGAAGTGCAACTGCGCGAGGAGCTTTATGGCTCGGCGCATCAGCCGGTTTGCATTGGCAAGAAGGACGAGCGCGGCGAATGGCTCTTCCCCGTTAAGGGCGCGCTCGACGCCAATGACGTCGCCATCGCCATCGGCCGGCGTCTTATGAAATTTCATTCCTCCGAGGAACTTGAAGCGCGCGTGCGGCGGCTGGAACGCTTGCAGGAGCGGCGCAAGACGATGACCGACGTCACCGTGCGCGTGCCGCATTTCTGCGCCGGCTGCCCACATTCGACGTCGACCCACGTGCCGGAAGGCTCTAGCGCCTATACGGGCATCGGCTGCCATTACATGGCGCAATGGATGGGCCGCCGCACGGAGGGCTACACCCATATGGGCGGCGAGGGCGCCAACTGGATCGGCGAAGCGCCATTCTCGACGCGCAAGCACATGTTTCAGAATTTGGGCGACGGCACCTACAATCACTCGGGTTCGCTGGCCATTCGTTTCGCCGTCGCCGCCAGGACCAACATCACTTTCAAGATTCTCTACAATGGCGTCGTCGCCATGACTGGCGGCCAAAAGCACGAAGGCGAGCTGACGGTCGAGGCGATCGCGCATCAGGTCGCCGCAGAGGGCGTGAAGAAGATTGCGCTCGTTTCAGACGAGCCCGAGAAATATTCGCCGACCATCTCCTGGCCGCCGGGGCTCTCGATCCATCACCGCAACATCCTCAACGAGGTGCAGAGGGAGCTCGCCGAGACCGAAGGCGTCACGGTTCTCATCTACGACCAGACCTGCGCGACCGAGAAGCGCCGGCTGCGCAAGCGCGGACTTTTCCCCGATCCCGACGCGCGCGTCATCATCAACGAGCTGGTGTGCGAGGGCTGCGGCGACTGCGGCACCGCCTCGAACTGCGTCGCCGTACAGCCGGTCGAGACCGAATTCGGCCGCAAGCGTCGCATCGACCAGTCGGTGTGCAACAAGGATTACTCCTGTCTCGAAGGCTTTTGCCCGAGCTTCGTCACCGTGCGCGGCGGGCGCATGAAGAAGGCGCCGTTGCCGTCGAAGGAGGACGCCAACGGCCAGCCGGCGCTGCCCGAACCAAGGATCGCCGAGATCGGAGAGACGCCTTACGGCATCCTGGTTGCGGGGCTGGGCGGCACGGGCGTTGTAACGATCTCGGCGCTTCTCGGCATGGCCGCGCATCTCGAAGGCAAGGGCGTCGGCGTCATCGACATGGCGGGCCTCGCGCAAAAGGGCGGCGCGGTCTATTGCCATGTGAAGATCGGCCGCACGCCCGCCGACGTGCACGCCATCCGCATTGCCGCCGGCGAAGCCAATCTCATGCTGGGCTGCGATCTCGTCGTCGCCGGCGCAAAGCATGTTTTAGCGACTGTCGAGCAGGGCAAGACGCATGTGCTCGTCAACAGCGCCGAGGTTTTCCCCGGCGACATCGAGCGCGATCCCGATTTCGTTCTGCCTTCCGAGGAAATCAAGCAGGCTATTCGCCGGGCCGGGGGCCCGGAGTCGATCTTCATCGACACCACCGCCCTCGCCCAGATGCTCCTTGGCGACTCGATCGCCGCCAATATTTTCATCCTCGGCTACGCCTGGCAGAAGGGCTATCTGCCGCTTTCCGAAGCCGCCATTCTGCGCGCGATCGAGCTCAACGGCGAATCGGTGCCGATGAATCATTCGGCCTTCCTCTGGGGCCGGCGCGCCGCGCACGACATGAAGAGCGTCGAAGCGGTCATCGCGTCGCTGCGCCGCCCGACGCTGGCGCGCGAGCGCTCCAAGACGCTGGAAGACGTGATCGAACGCCGCGCGGCCGATCTCGTGGATTATCAGAACAAGGCCTATTCGGCGCATTACCGCGCCCGCGTCGACGCCATCTCCAAATTGGAGAAGAGCCGCGTTCCCGGCTCGACCGCCTTGACCGAAGCGGTCGCGCGCTATCTCTTCAAGCTGATGGCCTTCAAGGACGAGTTCGAAGTCTCCCGCCTCTATACGAGCGAGGCTTTCAAGCGCCAGGTCTCGGAGACTTTCGAAGGCAAACTCAAACTCGAACTGCATCTTGCGCCGAACATTCCGTTTCTGCAGAGCAAGACCGATTTCGGCGGCTCGCGCAAATGGACCTTCGGCCCCTGGATGTTCAACGTGATGAAGGTCATCGCCAAGCTCAAATGGCTGCGCGGCTCCTTCTTCGACGTCACGCGCTTCAATAATGACCGCGTCGTCGAGCGCCGCTTGTTTGCGGAATACGAAGCGCTGCTCGACGAGTTTCTGACCGCGCTGACGCCGGAAAATCACGCAACCGCCGTAGCGCTCGCGCGGCTCCCCGAGAAGATCCGTGGCTTCGGCCATATCAAAGGCCGCCATGTCGCGGCTGCCGACGCCGAGTGCCAGCGGCTCATCGCCGAATTTCGAAGCCCGGCCGCCGTGAAGCTCGCCGCAGAGTGAGCGCCTGTGACATTCGCTGACCACTCGAAAACCTCCTCGCCATCATTGCGAGGAGCCGAAGGCGACGACGCGATCCAGAACCATGCTGCCGCTCCCGGATTGCTGCGCGCCGCTCGCAATGACGCGGGCCAGCGTCGCATCCTCCTTCTCGGCGGCACGCGCGAGGGTCGTGACCTGGCCGTGCGCATCGCGGCCGCTCCACGCCTTGAGGGCGTCGCTTCTCTTGCAGGCCGCACCAGCGCGCCCATGGCGCTTGCGTTGCCGACGCGCGTCGGCGGCTTCGGCGGCGTCGAGGGCTTGAAAAGCTATCTCGCCCAAGAGCGCATCACCCATGTCGTCGACGCGACCCATCCTTTCGCGGCGCAGATTTCCGCAAATGCACAAGCGGCCTGCAAAGCCCTGGGCCTGCCGTTGATTGTTTACGCGCGAGAGCCATGGCGCGCGACGACGAGCGATCATTGGATCGAGGTCGACAGCAATGAAGCCGCCGCGCGAACGTTGGGAGAGACGCCACGCCGGGTCTTTCTCACCATCGGGCGCCAGGGCGTGGGAGATTTTCGCTCATCGCCACCACAACATGATTATGTGTTGCGCGTGATCGAGCCCCCGGCGCTTGAGGACCTCCCGCCGAGATGCGAGGTGTTTTCGTCACGCGGTCCCTTCACGCTCGAGGAGGAAATCGCGCTCATGCGCGAGAAGCGCATCGATATTGTGGTGACCAAGAACAGCGGCGGCGCGCTCACTTATGCGAAGATCGAAGCGGCGCGCGCGCTCGGTCTGCCCGTCGTCATGATCCAGCCGCCGGCGCGCGACGGCGCCGTTATCGTGCACGACCTCGACTCCGTCATGGCGCTGCTTGCATCATGAGTCGGGCGTTGATGATCCAGGGAACCGGGTCCGACGTCGGCAAATCGCTCATCGTCGCCGGGCTCGCGCGCGCCTTCGCCAATCGCGGTCTTCGGGTCGCGCCCTTCAAGCCGCAGAACATGTCGAACAATGCAGCGGTGACGGCGGATGGCGGAGAGATCGGCCGCGCGCAGGCGCTGCAGGCGCGCGCGGCGCGGCTCGTGCCCGATACCGACATGAACCCCGTGCTGTTGAAGCCGCAGGGCGCGAATGGCTCGCAGATCGTCGTGCGCGGCGTCGTCGCAGGCCAAGCCAAGGCGCGCGACTATCAGGATTGGAAGCCGCGGCTCAAAAGCGCCGTGATGGAGAGCTTCGCGCGCCTCAAGGCGCAAAGCGACCTCGTCATCGTCGAGGGCGCCGGCAGCGCGGCGGAAATCAACTTGCGCACAAATGACATCGCCAATATGGGCTTCGCGCACGCGGCCGATGCGCCTGTCATCCTCGTCGGCGACATCGACCGCGGCGGGGTTATCGCGCAGCTTGTCGGCTGCAAGGCGGTTCTCGACGCCGAGGATGCGGCGATGATCCGAGGCTTCATCGTGAACAAATTCCGCGGCGATCCCTCTCTTTTCGACGATGGCATGCGCATCATTGCGCAGCGCACGGGCTGGCGCGCGCTGGGCCTCGTTCCCTATTTCGACACAGCCGCGCGCCTTCCCGCTGAGGATGCCTTCAACATTCGCTCCGTGCGCAAGGGAACGCGCGATGGCGTCGTCATCGCCGTCCCGCTTTTGCCGCATATCTCCAACTTCGATGATCTCGATCCGCTGAAAGCGGAGGCGGGCGTCGATTTGCGGTTGATCCAGCCAGGCGCTGCTTTGCCGGCGGAGGCGGCCCTCGTCATTCTACCCGGCTCAAAGGCCACCATCCCCGATCTCGCCGCGCTGCGGGCCAATGGCTGGGACATCGATCTTCTGGCTCATGCGCGGCGCGGCGGGCGCGTCTTCGGCATTTGCGGCGGCTATCAAATGCTCGGCCGCGTCATCTTCGATCCGCTCGGCATGGAAGCAGATGACAGGCAAGCGCCGGGCCTCGGCCTTCTCGACATAGAGACAACGCTAACCGAGAAGAAGACGCTCGCCAGCGTCGCCGGGGAGGCGATTGTCTTCAAGGCGCCCTTCCATGGCTATGAAATGCATGTAGGCGCAACATCGGGCGCCGATTGCGCGCGACCTTTCTTGAGCTTCGAGGATGGGCGCATCGATGGCGCGGTCTCGCGCAACGGATTGATCATGGGCGCCTATGTCCATGGGATCTTTTCCGACGATGCTTTCCGTGCGGCCTTTTTGCAATGGATTGGCGCTGAGGCCTCGCCGCTGATGTTCGAACAGTCGATCGAGGAAACGCTCGATGCGCTCGCGGCCCACTGCGAAATGCATATCGATCTCGACGCTCTCCTGGAGATGGCGCGATGAGCGCGGCTTTTTCCGTTGCCTCGCCAATCGCCCATGGCGGCCGTCTCGACGCCGCGCGCCGAGCCTATCCCGACGCCCCGCAGCCCTGGGTCGATCTCTCTACGGGCATCAATCCGCATGCCTATCCCTTGCCGGAGATTGCGCCTGAGGCCTGGACGCGCCTGCCCGACGACGACGCATTCGCAGGCCTCGATGCGGCTGCGCGCGCAGCCTATCGCGCTGCTTCTGATGTGTCGATTATTCCTGGCGCCGGCGCGCAGGCTTTCATTCAATTGCTGCCCCGCGTCTTTCCCGCCCGGCGCGTCGGCGTGCTGGGCTTCACCTATGCTGAGCACGCCGCCTGCTGGTCGGCTTGCGGTGCGATAGTCGGGACGGTCGACGCGCTCGATGAGCTCGCGCGCTTCGACGCCGCCGTCCTCGTCAATCCCAATAATCCGGATGGGCGCATTATCCCGCCGGACGCCCTTGCGCCTCTTGCCCAAGAGATGACGCGCAAGGGCGGCGTCCTTGTCATCGATGAGTCCTTTATGGATTTCACACCCCGATCCAGCGCGGTTGCATTGGCGTCGATGGAGGGGGTCATCTTGCTTCGTTCGCTCGGCAAGGCCTATGGGCTTGCGGGGCTGCGCCTTGGCGCCGCGCTCTGCGCGCCATCCCGCGCGGCGTTTCTACGCGCGACGCTCGGGCCCTGGGCCGTCTCTGGCCCTGCTATTCAAGTGGGCGCGCGCGCGCTCGCCGATTTGCATTGGCGTGCGGCCGCGGCGGCGCGTTGCGCGGCCGACGCTGCGCGTTTGGATGACGCGCTGACGCGCGCGGGCTTCGATCTCATCGGTGGGACGTCCTTCTTCAGACTTGGGCGCCACGACGAAGCGCGATCCTGGCATAGGCGCCTCTGCGAGAAAGGCCTTCTGGTCCGCGCCTTTCCTGAACGACCTGACTGGCTGCGATTCGGTCTCCCGGGCGACGAGGCGGCGTGGGACAGGCTGACGACCGCGTTGGAGGTCGGCTGATGACGAACGAGCCTTCGGACAAGGCGCCCTTCGACGCCGAAGAGGTCGCGCGTGAGCTCGGCCCCGCCGCGCCTTTCAGCGACGCCGAGCGCGCGGCAGTCTATCGGGCCATCTACACGCGCCGCGATGTGCGCAATGAATTCCTAAGTGAAGACGTGCCGCATGATCTGCTCATGCGCATTCTCGACGCCGCCCATCATGGGCCCTCCGTCGGGTTTATGCAGCCGTGGAATTTTATCGTCATGCGCGACAAAGAGGTGCGCGGCGCCGTGTTCGAAGCCTTCTCTCGCAGCGCACAGGCCGAGGTCGAGAGGCTCGATCCCGAGCGGCGTGCGCATTACCGTAGCCTCAAACTTGAAGGGATCCTGAAGGCCCCTCTCAACATCTGCGTCACTTGCGATCGCAACCGCCACGGGGCGACGGGGCTGGGACGCACGCAACAACCCGATACCGACCTGCTGAGCACGGCTTGCGCCGTCCAAAATCTGTGGCTCGCCGCGCGCGCGGAAGGCGTCGGCGTGGGTTGGGTCAGCATCATGCGCGAGGAGGAGTTGCGCGAAATATTGGGAATCCCCGAGGGAATCGCGGTTGTCGCCTATCTCTGCGTCGGCTTTGTCGATCGGGCCTATCGCCGGCCGGAGCTCGAAGTGAAACGCTGGGCGTCGCGCCTGCCACTGGAAAGTCTTATTTTTGCTGACCGATGGGGGGCGCCTTGCCCCTCCATAAATGCGCCTTAAATTCCCGTAAACACATAGTTCCGCAAAAGATCATTCGGCCGTCAACCGCATCTCCGATGTACAATCGATCGGGCTGCGCAAGAGACCGAGGGAGCTCGTGACGCTCCACGTGAAGGGGCAGCGGAGACGCAAGATGGCGACGGCAGATTTCGAGCAGCTTTTCGACAAGACCTCCCTCATCGCCGAAAATATGATTCTGACAGTGACCGAGGTGCCCGAGCGGCAAGAGGAGCTCATCCAACTGCTCGAACGCGCGATGCTGCGCGGCTTCGACAATCATGCCCGTCTGACGGAAATCCATCTGCCGATGGAGCGTTTTCCTTTCATCGATTCCAAATTCTGGCATGTGCCGGTCGAGGATTGCGGCAAGGCGCAGGTGCTGCGTTTCTTCTTCGAACATCCCGAGGCAGACGCGCAGTAAGCGGGCGCCGCTCATTTACGTTTTGCGCATGAACAACTTGCACTCGGCTTCGTTCTCGGCGGGCTTAGAATCGGTTGCGAGTCGACAACTGATTTGACGCCATTTTTGGATTGGGCGTCGCGATCGCTCGCTTTGCGAGCATCGGGAACGACAACGAACCACTCCAGGCTACTCCGCGGGCGACGCGCTTTCCCGCGCGAGTTCACCCCCGAGTGATTTCCAGCCTATCTTGCTCATCAAGAGATAGATGACCGGCGTCGAATAGAGCGTCAGCACCTGGCTCAGCAGCAGCCCGCCTATAATCGTGATGCCGAGCGGGCGGCGCAACTCGGCGCCGATTCCGGAAGCAAAGGCGAGCGGCAGCGCGCCGAACATGGCCGCGAGGGTCGTCATCAGGATAGGGCGAAAGCGCTCCTTCGCCGCCGCCAGCGCCGCGTCATGAACGGATAATCCCTGATCGCGCTCGGCGTGAAGCGCGAAATCGACGAGCATAATGCCATTCTTCTTCACGATGCCGATCAACAGCAAAATGCCGATGAAGGCGATGACTGTAAATTCCACGCCAAAGACTTCGAGCGACAGAAGCGCGCCGAGGCCCGCCGATGGCAGGGTCGAAATGATCGTGACCGGATGCACGAGGCTTTCGTAAAGGATGCCAAGAATGATGTAGACGGCGAGGAGCGCCGCGAGGATCAGCGCCGCCATGCCCCGCGCGACTTTGCGGAAGTCCGCGGCGTCGCCGGCGAAGTCGGCGTGCAGGCTGCTCGGCGGAGCAAGCTCCGCCACCGCCCGATCCACGGCGGTCGTCGCGGCGTCCAAGTTGGAATCCGGCGCGACATTGTAGGATATGGTGACAGCGGGGAGCACGCCATGGTGGTTGACGACAAGCGGCATGGAGCCGCGCTCGACCCGCGCCACGGCGGTGAGCGGAATCTGCGCGCCAGTCTTGCTCGTTACGTAGATTCCCGCGAGGTCGCGAATATCGCGCTGACGCGAGGGAGGCGACTCGAATATCACGCGGTATTGGTTGCGCTGCGTATAGATGACCGTGTCCTGGCGCTCGCCGAAGGCGCTGTTGAGAGCGTTGTCGATTGCGGAGATCGGCACATTCATGCGCGAGGCGGCGTTGCGGTCGATGATGAGCTGGGCGCGCAGCCCGCCCTGCTCCTTGTCGGAGTTCACGTCGACGAGCTGCGGAAGCTGCTTGAGGCGATCGAAAATCTTGCCGCGCCATTCCTCCAGTTCTTCGAGCGAAGCGTCGGACAAGGTGAACTGGTATTGCGCCTTGCTGACGCGCCCGCCGGCGCGCAGGTCCTGAGACGGCACCATGATGACGCTCACGCCCGGTATCTTCGCAAAGGACTTGCGTAGCTTCGCGATGACTTCTTTGCTCGTCGCCTTTCGCTCGCCCATTGGCTTCAGTGCGACGAAGAGACGCCCTTGGTTGCCCGAGGCTGTCAGGTGGCTCGCGCCGATGAAGGATCCGACGTTGGCGACGTCGGGGTCGGCGAGCAGAGCGTCGTTGACCAGCCGTTGCAGCCTCGACATCTCTTCAAACGATACGTCGGTCGCGGCTTCCGTCGTGCCATTGATGAGCCCGATGTCGTCCTGAGGCAGACTCCCCTTCGGGATCGTGGTGTAGAGCTGCACCGTCCAAATCACCGTGACGAGGATGGCGACGAGCGTGACCCAGGGGTGGTCCACTACGGGCCGCAGAGTGCGCGCGTAAAAGGAGACGATCGTTTCGAGACTGGCCTCGATCATGCGATCGAAACGGGTCTCTTCCTTTGTCTTGGCCAAGGGCAGCCATGCGCAGACCATTGGCGTGACGGTCAGCGAAACCACAGTCGAAATCAGGATGGCGAAGGCGAGGGTGAGCGAGAACTCCCGCAGCAAGCGTCCCATCACGCCTTCCATGAAGAGCAGCGGGATGAAAACGGCGATGAGCGACAGGCTGATCGAGATGACGGTGAAGCTGATTTGTTTCGAGCCCTCGAGCGCCGCCTGCAACCGGCCCATGCCGCGCTCCCTGTAGCTCTCGATATTCTCGATCATCACGATCGCGTCGTCGACGACGAAGCCCACGGAGATCGTCAGCGCCATGAGCGAAAGGTTGTCGATCGAGAAACCCGCGAGCCACATGGCCGCGCAGGTGCCGACGAGCGAGAGGGGCACGGTCACGCCGGCTGCGATGACCGGGGTTGCGCGACGAAGGAAGACGAACACCACCATCATCACCAACGCCACCGAGATGAGCAGCGTGATCTGAATGTCGTGAATGCTGGCGCGAATCGTTTGCGTGCGGTCCGAGAGGACGCTGATCTTGATCCCCGAAGGAATCCATTGGCGCAATTGCGGCAGCAGCGCCTTTATGTGGTCGACCGTCTCGATCACATTGGCGTCTGGCTGCTTGGTGACGATGACGAGCACCGCGGGCTTGCCATTGAACCAACCTGCAGACCGGCGGCTGCGCACCCCGCGCTCAACCGTCGCCACATCACCGAGCTTCAC
Organism: Methylocystis sp.; assembly: GCA_024506175.1. Lineage (GTDB taxonomy): Bacteria > Pseudomonadota > Alphaproteobacteria > Rhizobiales > Beijerinckiaceae > Methylocystis. Next base: position 324 of record JAMBEQ010000171.1, on the reverse strand, counting down.
CACCGCGCCATTGCGGGAGGCGACGACAATGTTGCGGTAGTCCTCCGGCGTGGAAAGCTCGTCGGTCGTGTCGAGCGTGATTTCCTGCGTTGCTCCTGAGAGCGCGCCGACCGCGGCATGGGCGTTGGCCTGGAAGAGGGCGCGGCCGACTTCGTTGACCCCGAGATTCATCGCCGCCAGCCGCGCGGTGTCGACCTGCACGCGGATCGCCGGCTGCTCGGCGCCCGCGACGCGCGCCTCGGCGACGCCCGGCACTTGGGAAATGCGCTGTGCGATGACGGTGTCGGTCGCGTCGAAAATGGCGCTCGTCGGCATCGTATCGGA
>JAMBEQ010000170.1 GCA_024506175.1 Methylocystis sp. | reverse complement strand
ATGGCGCCGCCTTCCGCAAAGGGTGTGATCTGCTGGCTCGCGCCAAAAGCATTGGCGAAGAGGCCTGAAAGATTGCTAACCAATCCGATCGTCAGCGCCCTGGTTCCGTCACGCAAGGCCAGGCGCGCGAGAGATTGCCCGATTGTCGTCAATGTGTCGTTGAAGCTCTTCCCGCTCGTCGCCGCGGAGGCAAATCCGCCCGCAAGCGTCTTCGCCGCCTTTTCTCCGGCAGCGTTGATCTGATCGAGAAGCAGTTTCGTTGAATCAAGATTTTGCGACGCCAGCGGCGCGGCGGCGCCGGGCTGATTGAAGACGTCGGGGAAATTATTGCCGTTGTTCATCTCGGCCTCTATCCGGGAAGTCGCGCATCAGCGCGTCGAGGGCTGCGCGGCTCGGCGGGCCGGCCGCGCGCCCATACACGCCTTCCGTCGCGTGAAAGAGCTCACGCGGCGTCATCGACCAGAAGTCGTTCGGCGCAAGCCGCAGGACGCCGAGGCCAAAGGCCATGGCATGCGAAAAGGGAAAGGGCGCGCGCGGGGAGGGCGGGCGCGCCGCTGCGTCGCTTTTCGCTGTCAGGCGTCCTGCGGCGTCCGAGGGTTTGCGTTTTGCGGCTCCGGCGCGTCGCCGAAGGTTGCGGCCAGCAGGTCGGCCGCGATCCGCACATAGCCCGCAAGCCCGTCGGAAGCTTTCATGCGTGAAACGTCTTCATCGGTCAGCGCATGGCCGGCGCCGCGCAAGCCGCAGCCGATGATGCGCAATATGTCTTTCGCCGAGAGCCGGTTCGCCTCGAAACGCTCGGCGAGTGCGACGAGGTCTTGCGCGCCGAAGCCGCTTTCGAGTTCGGCGAGGGCGCCGAGGGTGAGACAAAGCGTGTAGCGCTCGCCATCGAGAAGCGCTTCGATTTCGCCGCGTTTCGCATTTGCCATCGCAAGCCTCAAACCGAGCTGAAGGCCAGGGCGCCCGCCGAGTCGAGTGTGATGTCGAAGGTGATCTCCGATGCGTGCTCGCCGCGGTAATCGAGGTTGGAAATTTGGAAGGCGCCCTGCAAAACGCCGAAATTTGGGAGAACAATCTGCCAGTCGCGCAGCAATCCGTCGAAAAACACTTGACGCAGCATCAGGTCCGAGGATTGGTCCTTGAAGATGCCCGTCCCCGACACGCTTGCGCGCTTGACGCCTGCGCCGTCCAGCAGTTCCCGCCAGCGCCCGGCGGATTCCGCATCCGTGACGTCCACCGTATCCGCGTTCAGCGCGATGCGGCGCGTGCGCAGTCCGCCGACAGTGACGAAGGCGCCCGCGCCATCGCCGATCTTGAGAAGAAGGATCGCTTTTCGCAGGGCGAGAACAGGGGAGCCGCTCATCAGCTCTTCCTCATGTTAGCTCCTCACAGAGGCATCGTAGAAAACGCCGTCTTTCGTCGGGGTCCTGCACGCTTCTGACGACGAGCTTGCGGCCATGAAATTCGAAACGCATCTGGCTTTGGACATCGGCGCGCCAACGTATCGTCACTGCGATCTTGCCAGATTGTTCGAGGCGCTGTTCGGCGAATTGCTCTGCGGCGCTCAGATTTTCGATATGCGCCCAAAGCTGCGCCGCCGGCGTATAGTTCCTGACAAAGCCGCCGACGCCGTCTTGTGTATCCGTCGGCGCTTCGAGCGTCACCCGCTGGCGCATGGCGCCGATCTTGGGGTAGGCGTTCATGCCAAGCGCCTGCGCCGAAAAGGAGCCGCAAGCTGCATGACGGCGTTTGGAAGCGCATCATTGGCGTCGTCGCCGCGCTTTTCGCGCCAATGGGCGACGAGGAGCATGATCGCCCGACGCAATGGCTCGGGCGTCTCATTGGCGAGCGCTCCATATCCCACTGTGAAGTCCACCTCGATGCCGTCCACCTTGCGGCTGGGAGGCGGCGGCGCCGCCAAAAAGGACACACGCGCGCCCTCGTCGCTGGCGGGCGCGTGATAATTCGAGGCGGCAATATCGGCGCCGACGCCGTCAACGCCGTATACGCGCATGGCCACGATCGATAGAAACGGGGCGAAGGGAATTAAGAGAAACGATTGTGCGGCAACGCTTCTCGGCCACGCGTCGTAGACAAGCCGCCAGCTCTGAGTGATGAAGAAGCGTCGCGTATAGGCTTCGAGCGTCATGCGCGCCGAGACGATCAGCGCTTGTATGAGTTGATCTTCGTCGCTTGCGTCTTCACGCAGCCACGACTTTGCCTCGCTGAGCGAAACGGGCTCGATCACGGGCGCGCCGATGAGCATGGGTCGCATGCCGGCTCCATTCGGATAGTGGAAAAGAAGCCCGCGGCGCCGCCGCGGGCAGGGCGGATCAGGAAACGCCGAACTTCAAAAGCTTGATCGCTTCGAAATCCTGCACGCCGCCGCCGACGCGCTTCGTCGTGTAGAAGAGCACATAGGGCTTGGCGGAGTAGGGGTCGCGCAGCACGCGGATGCCCACCCGATCGACGACGAGATAGCCGCGCTCGAAATCGCCGAAAGCGATAGAGAGGCTGTTGGCCCCTGGGTCGGGCATGTCCTCGGCTTCCACAATGGGGAAATTGATGAGTGTGGCGAGGCCCTCCGCGGATTCCGGCGGCGCCCAGATATATTCGCCGGTCGTCGTCTTGAACTGACGCACGAGCGATTGGGTGCGGCGGCCCATCACCCATTTGGCGTTCTGGCGGTAGCCTGCGCGCAACGCATAGATGAGATTGAACAGAACGTCGGAAGGATTGGCCGCGGGGAAGGCGCCGGAGACGCCGGTCGCGACATAGCCGACGTTGCCCCAGGTCCAACTCGAGTCGGCGATCGTCGTGTAGGACAGGAAGCCTTTCGGCTTGTTGACGCCGTCGCCATTGACGAAGGCGGCGCCCTCCTGCTCGGCGAAGGCGATTTGCACCTCGTCGGCGATCCATTGCTCGATGTCGACGACGGAGTCGTCCAGTAGCGATTGCGTCGCCGCCGGCATGGCGTAAAGCTCCATGGCCGGGAAGGTCATGTCGGCGATCTGCTGGTTCGCCGTCTGTGGCCGGGCGTCGGTTTTCGGCGACCCAGCCCGCGGCCGGCCCTGTCATTGAATAGGCGCGGCGCAGCGACTGGGTCGAGATTTCACGAACGCTCGCGATGGAGCGGATCGGCGAAAGTTTCGCAAGGCGACGCAAAATCTCGCGCTCGGCGGGGACCGGCACGAGATAGCCGCCGTCCGGGCCCGACGTGCGCGACATCGCCTTGGCTTCCTGCGCCTTCAGCCCGCCGGCTTCGCCCGCGCGCATATAGAGGTTGAAGGCCGATTTGTGCTCGCGGGCGCTGTGATCCTCCGGCGCGGCGCCGCCGATGCGCGGTCGCGCGAGATCGAGCGCCAGGCGGTCGAGCCGGCTCTTGGTCTCATCCAGCGCCTGGTCGATGCGCGCGAGCTTTTCTTCCGTGACGACATCCGCGCTCATACGCGTTTCGATTTGCGCCAAGCGTTCGTCATCGGCTTCCTTGAAAGCCGAGAAGGCGTGATTGAGCTCGCCGACGACTTGCTCGCCGGCGGATTTTATCTCGATAGATGACATGAGGGCCTCGAAAGAAGCGCAGAACGCGGACCGGCAACCACAGCCGGCCCGTCGTTCTTTCTGCTGGGAAATGCCGCCTTTCGACTTCATCCCGCGGCCGACGGCGTGACGCGGTTGTCGCGCGATGTTCAGAAGCCGGCGGCTTGCAGCCTGCGCTGGAAACGAAGCGCCGCCTCCTGCGCCTTCAACCGGGCGAGAAGCGCGCGCATTTCGTCGCCGGTTCGCAAGGGCTCGCGCTTCACGGCCTCTATGCGCGCCTGTGTCAGCATGGGAAAGGTCACGATCGAGATCTCCCAAAGGTCGATCGCCAGCAAGCGTCGCAGGCCGCTCGCCTTGTCTGTCGTCGCGCGCTCGGCCTTGAAACCGATCGAGAGGCCGTCGATAGCGCCGGCGCGCAAAAGCGACAGCGCTTCCCGCGCGCGGGCCACCGACAAATCGAGCCGTCCGACGACCTTCAGTCCCTTTTCGTCCTCGACGAGAGAGGTCCAGACGCCGATCGGCTCGGCGGCGTTATGCTGCCAAAGCATCTTCACGCCGGCGGCGCCGCGTCTGACGAGAGAGCGCGCGAAGACGCCTTTCTACAATGTCGCCGCCCGTGTCGGCGACGCCGAAAAGCGAGGCATAGCCTTCGATGATTCCCGCGGCGGTTGTGCGCGCAATTGGCGCGTCGGCGCGTTTTGTTTCCGGCGGCGCCATCAAGCCATCTCCATGGATGTGGCGCGGACCGCCGAACCGCTGCCCGCAATGCCTCGCTTGGCGCGTTTGGACAAGTGAAGTCGTTTGAGAAGCGTCATGGGTCACTCCCACAGCATCGGTTGAATCTTGCGAGCTCTCGCACGAAGGCGATCGATCCTGTGCGACGCCTTGCTCAGCGCTGGCGTCATCCTTGTCGAAGAGTGCGTTCCTCGGCGCCGGGCCATAGCCCACGGCCTCGCGTTGTTCGTCGAGCGTCAGGAATTGCGGCTTGCCACTGCGGTCCCATTCGGCGGCGCGCTTGCTCGCCAAGACTTCCAGACGGTCGGCGTTGTAGTCGAAGCGAAAGGGCCCGTAACCCGGCGCAAGCCAGGCCTGAAAGCTCTTCTGCACGCGGGTCACGAGCGGCAGCACGGTCTGGCGCCAGAAGGCGCGATGGGCTTCGCTGTAGTTGGAAAACGTGTTGTCGCCGGGCAGGCGGAGGATCAGCGGCGGCACGCTGAAGGCGAGCGCAATCTCGCGCGCGGCGGCTTAGTTCGAGATCTTAGAGAGCAAATATCGGAGGAATCCCTTGCAGTCTCCTTCATTTCCCCTGAATGGAGAGATATCGGCTTTGGCGCTTTGCCATATTACACGTAGCTGCTTCTCATTATATTTGCCGCTCACCAAATCGATCAGATATGTTTTGACGGCGTTGCGTTCTTTAGCTGTAAGTGCGGCAAGCGCATCCTCGATCAGGCCCTCTCCAGTAGGATATATGAGATCTATGTCTTGGTGAAAATATGCTGTTAGCTTCAAGAATGCTTCGGGGATCTGCATCGACGTGCGCCTGAGCTATTTCCGATTGATGGGGAATGCGGTCCGAACCCGAAACCCTCGCGGAGACGCTCGGTCAAGCCAAATGACAACCCGTACTCCAAATGTGTCCCGGATAAGAATTTTGTAAGTAAAACTTTGAGCATATGGTTCGTAACCGGTCGGCGAGTCGAACCATGCTTCCAATACGGCGAAATGGCTCTTTCCTGCAATAACGTCTTCGACGAGAGCTCGGTTGAACGAAAGCGTCGAGTTAACCAACTTGTTCGCGGCTGTCAGTGAGCTAAACGAGCCGATACGATCCTTCCAGAAGCCTAATGGCCCTACCCGAATGCGAGTCCGGGCAGTCCGTTCTCGCAGGTTTCCTTGGCTCTTACCCACGTGATCACTGTAAGCATGCCCTCCATGAGGGCCACCTTCTTCCTCAGCCAAGTCAACGTCAAACTTCTCCTGAACATGGGCGATCTGAGAATATCGCTTGCCCGATATCGCGGTCGAGATTCAGCGCGACATCCTCGGAGCCTGGACTTTGATTTCCGCCTACACCCCCACCACTCGTCCACTCCCCGCTTTCGCGTCCCGACCCCGCCGGCACGCGCGGCTGGCTCGGCGAGTAGCGCTGCTCCAATCCCGTAGCGCCGTCCTTGCCGAAGAGCGGGTTCCTCGGCGCGGGGCCATAGCCCACCGCCTCGCGCTGTTCGTCGAGCGTCAGGAAATGCGCCTTGCCAATGCGGTCCCATTCGGCGGCGCGCTCGCTCGCCAAAGCCTCCAGCCGATCGGCGTTGTAGTCGAAGCGGAACGGGCCATAGCCCGGCGCAAGCCAGGCCTGAAAACTCTTCTGCACGCGGGTCACGAGCGGCAGCACGGTCTGGCGCCAGAAGGCGCGGTGCGCTTCGCTGTAGTTGGAAAATGTGTTGTCGCCGGGCAGGCCGAGGATCAGCGGCGGCACGCCGAAGGCCAGCGCAATCTCGCGCGCCGCCGACGCTTTAGACTCGGAAAAATCCATGTCTTTCGGCGACAGCGCCTTCCAGTCGAGCCCGCCCTCCAACAGCAGAGGCCTTCCGGCGTTCTCGGCGCCGGAGAAGTTTTCTTCGAGCTCCTCCTTCAGACGGTTGAACTGATAATCGGTAAGATG
>JAMBEQ010000169.1 GCA_024506175.1 Methylocystis sp. | reverse complement strand
AAATGCCGCAGCAAGGCGCGCACATCCTTGGTGACCTGCGTGCCGCAGATCAGCGCCAGCGGGCGAGGGGAGCGGTCGTGGAACTCGGCCATGGCTTCGGCCAGCACGCGGCCGCCGTCCTCATTGTGCCCGCCGTCGAGCCAGACCTCGGCGCCGGCCGGGGCAAGATCGACGATCGGGCCCCGCAGCAGGCGCTGCAACCGCGCGGGCCACTCGGCGCGGGTGAGCCCGGCCTCTATGGCGCTCGTTTGAAGGTCGGGCGCGACAGCCCGCATGGCGGCGATCGCGTTGGCGGCGTTTTGATGCTGGTGCCGGCCGGCTAGGCGGGGCAGCGGCAAGTCGAGCAGCCCGCGCTCGTCCTCGAAAACGAGCCGGCCGTTTTCTTCGCGGACATAGAAGTCCTGGCCGGCGACGAAGAGCGGTGCGCCGACGCGGCGGGCTTCGCGCTCCAGCACCCTCTCGGCCCCCTCATGCTGGAAGCCGACGATCGCCGCGGCGCCACGCTTGAAAATCCCGGCCTTCTCATAGGCGATCTTTTCGACCGTATCGCCGAGGAACTCCATGTGGTCGAGTGAAACGGAAGTGACGATCGCCGCCTTGGGAGCCTTGATGACATTGGTCGCGTCATAGCGACCGCCGAGGCCCGTCTCGAGTAGCAGCCAGTCGGCCGGAGTTTCGGCAAAGAGCGAGAAGGCCGCCGCCGTCGTCACCTCGAAGAAGGTAATGGGCTGGCCGTCATTGGCTTTCTCGCAGCGTTCGAGCGCGGCGTTGAGGCGTTCGTCGTCGACGAGCTTGCCGCCGCCAACCGCGCCGAGCCGGATGCGTTCGTTGAAGCGGATGAGATGGGGCGAGGTGTAGACATGCACGCGCTGACCCGCTGCTTCCAGCATGGCGCGCAGAAAGGCGATGGTCGAGCCCTTGCCGTTGGTGCCGGCGACATGAATTGTTGGCGGCAGGCGCAAATCCGGGCGGCCGAGCGCTTCCAAAAGCCTCTCGGTGCGACCCAGCGACAGGTCGATCTTCTTCGGGTGGAGGGTGAGCAGTCGCGAGAGGATCGCGTCGTGCTGATCCATTGCGGCCGCGCCTTTCTTAAATTCAGGCGGCGCGGCGCGGCGGCGCCTTGGTGAGCAGGCCGCAAAGGCGCGCGAGCGTCTCGCGCATCTCGTGGCGCGGGATCACCATGTCGACCATGCCATGATCGCGCAGATATTCGGCGCGCTGAAAGCCCTCCGGCAGCTTCTCGCGGATTGTCTGTTCGATGACGCGCGCCCCGGCAAAGCCGATGATGGCGCCCGGCTCCGCGATCTGGACGTCGCCCAGCATGGCATAGGAAGCGGTCACGCCGCCCGTCGTCGGATTGGTGAGCACGACGATATAGGGCAGGCGCGCGTCACGCAATCGCTGCACGGCGATGGTCGTGCGCGGCATTTGCATCAGCGAAAACATGCCCTCTTGCATGCGGGCGCCGCCGGAAGCCGTGAAAATGATGAAAGGCGTGCGCTTGGCGAGCGCATGTTCGGCGCCTGCGACGATGGCCTCGCCCGCCGCCATGCCCAGCGAGCCGCCAAGAAATTCGAAGTCCTGCACGGCGACCGTCACCTGCGAGCCGTCGAGCTTGCCCGCAGCGAGCGTGACGGCGTCCTGCGCGCCCGTCTTGAGCCGGTATTCCTTCAGCTTGTCGACATAGCGCTTGATGTCGCGGAATTTCAGCGGATCGATCGGCGCTTCGGGCGTGGGCAAAAGCTCCAGCTCGCCATTGTCGAAGAGATTGGTCAGCCGCACGTCGACCGGGCAGCGCATGTGATAGCCCGAGCTCGGGACGACATAGAGATTGGCCTCAATGTCCTTGTGGAAGACGAGCTGGCCGCTCTCCGGGCATTTCACCCAAAGATTTTCCGGCGCCTCACGCTTGATGAGGGCCTTGATCTTCGGCGGAACGACGTTGGAATACCAGTTCATGCCCAAAGCCCCTTGAGCCAGGAAAATGCGCCGCCATTCTTCGGAGCGCCGCCAGCAGCTCCCCGAGCGCCCCGGACGCCCGCCGCGATGCTCGCAACGAGAGACGTCACCGCCTCGACGCTTCCTTCGGTCGCCTTGCCGCCGTCGTCGAGCGAAGCCTTCAAGGCTTCGACCAGCGCCGAGCCGACGACGACGCCGTCGGCGTTGCGGGCGATTTCGGCGGCGTTCTGAGCGTTCTTGACGCCAAAGCCCACGGCGACAGGCAGCTTGGTATGGCTCTTGATCCGCTTCACGGCCTCGCTGACCCCAGCGTAGTCGGCAAGGGATGCGCCGGTGATGCCGGTCAGCGACACATAGTAAACGAAGCCGGAGGTGTTTTCGAGCACCTTCGGCAGACGCTTGTCATCGGTCGTGGGCGTCGCGAGGCGGATGAAGTTCACCCCGGCCTCCCGCGCAGGAATGCAGAGCTCGGTGTCTTCCTCGGGGGGAAGATCGACGACGATCAGCCCGTCCACGCCCGCCGCCTTGGCGTCGGCGAGGAATCTTTCGACGCCATAGACATAGATCGGATTGTAATAGCCCATGAGGACGATGGGGGTCTTGTTGTCCCCGGCGCGGAAGTCGTCGACGAGCTTAAGCGTCTCCTTGATCGTCATGCCGGCCCTGAGGGCCCTCAGACCCGCGGCCTGGATCGCTGGACCGTCGGCCATGGGATCAGTGAAGGGCATGCCGAGTTCGATGATGTCGGCGCCGGCCGAGGGCAGCGCCTTGAGGATCTCGAGCGACGTCACTGGGCCGGGGTCGCCCGCCATGACGAAGGTCACGAGAGCGGCGCGCCCTTCGGATTTGAGGGCGGCAAAACGGTCATCGATACGGGTGGACATAAGAATTATCAGTCTTTCCGGTTCGGCGGTTATCCCGCCCGTTTTCGACCGATGGCTTAGTCCCTGGCCCGGCTCTCGTCCACCCTCTTTATGAGTCCTTCGTCCAGTCGGCGACTTCCAGGAGCGGGGCAAGCCTCAAGAGCGCGGAGTCGTTGGTGACGAGGATCGCGCCCGCGGCGCGCGCGTGGGCGGCGATCAGCATGTCCATGTTTGTAAGAGACAAGCCTTTGGCGGCGAGGTCGCAACGGAGCAGGGCGTATTGCGCCGCTGCTTCCGAGGTCCAGGGAAGAACGGCGACATGGGAGAGGAAATTCTCGACCAGCCGCGCGAGGTTTTTGGCGTGAGGGGCTTTGGCGACCCCGTAACGAAGCTCCGCCTCCGTCAGCACAGAAATGCTCAGGCGCGCGAGCGGGATCTTTCCCAGATGGCGTTTCAGCGGCTCGGAAGCCGCGCGGATGACAAAGCTCGATATGTTGGTGTCGAGCATGAAGGCGACGTCGGACATCTCTAGCGCATCACGGAAAGTCGCGCGTTGGCGGCGGGCTATCGTCCCGATCTTTCAGGAAATCCGCCGGAGCCTGGGTTTCCGCCGCGAGCGCAAAGAAGTCCTCCCAATTGGTCGGGCGCTTCGAAAGGATGATGTCGCCGGTCTTTTCATCCCGGCGAATGAAGACTTCATCACCCTCGAAACGATATTTCGCGGGTAGGCGAACGGCCTGGCTTCGGCCGTTCATGAAAAGCTTGGCTGTCTCGGCCATGTTGCACACGCCTCTGAGCTATACCGGAATATAGATCGGGGGCGCTCAGCAGACAAGCCAGCTAGATCGTCACCTGCGCGCCGAGCTCCACCACCCGGTCCGAGGGGATCGAGAAGAAGTCCGTCGCGTTCGCCGATTGCTTGGTCAGCGCCACATAGAGCTTGTCTTGCCACGGCGGCATCTCGGACGAGGGGCTTTCCTTGATTGTCCGGCGGCCGAGGAAGAAGCTCGTGGTCATGATGTCATATTTGTAGCCGGCCTTGCGCATCAGGGCGAGCGCCGCCGGCACGCGCGGGCTCTCCATGAAGCCATAGCGCAAGATCGCGAGATCGAAATCATGCGAGAGACTTGTCAGCTCGAAGCGCTTTTCGCGCGAGACGCGCGGGCGGTTTTCAGTGCGCACGTAAAGGATGAGCACGCGCTCGTGCAGCACCTTGTTGTGCTTGATGTTATGCATGAGCGCAGTCGGCGCGACATTGGGATCGTTGGTCAAAAAGATCGCCGTGCCAGGCACGCGCATCAGTTTCGACTTTTCGAGCATCGGTATGAACTCGACGATGGGGATCGAGTCGCGGTGGGTCTTCTCCGTCAGCAGCCTTGTGCCGCGCACCCAGGTCCACATGACGATCATCGAGCAAGCGCCGAGCGCCAATGGGACCCAGCCTCCTTCCACGATCTTCATCAGATTGGCTGCAAGAAAGGCGAGGTCGACGATGAGGAAAGAAGCGATCACAGCAACGCTCAGCCACGCCGGCCATTTCCAGTCCTTCCGGACGACGACGAAGGCGAGCGCGGTCGTGACGACCATCGTGCCGGTGACGGCAATGCCATAGGCGGAGGCCAGCGCCGAAGAGCTGCGGAAAACCATGACGAGGAGCAGAACGCCCAACAGCAGCAGCCTGTTAACGCGCGCGATATAGATTTGGCCTTCCTGCGCTTCCGAAGTGTGGGTGATCTCGAGACGGGGCAGCAGACCGAGCTGGATCGCCTGACGGACGATGGAGAAAGCGCCGGTGATGACCGCTTGGCTTGCGATGACTGTCGCGACAGTGGACAGCAGGACGAGCGGCAGCAAGGCCCAGTCCGGCGCAAGGAGGAAGAAGGGGTTATCGATCGTCTCCGGCCGCGACAGAATGAGCGCGCCCTGGCCGAGATAGTTCAGAAGCAGCGCCGGGAGCACGAAGCTCAGCCAAGCGGCCCGAATGGGAAAGCGCCCGAAATGGCCCATGTCCGCATAGAGCGCCTCCGCGCCCGTCACGCCGAGAAAGACAGAGCCAAGGATCGCGATACCAAGCCAGCCGTTGTTGGCGAGGAAGCTCAAGCCCTGGCGCGGGTCGAAGGCTGAGAGCACCTGCGGCGCGTCGCCGATATGCATAACGCCGAGCCCGCCGATCACGAAGAAAAAGATGACCATGATCGGCCCGAAAAGGCTCGCGACGCGGGCCGTGCCGTAACTCTGCACCCAGAAAAGCGTCACGAGAATGAATAGCGTAATGGGCAGAACGTAGTCCTTGAATTGATGGGTCACGAGCTCGAGACCCTCGACGGCCGACAAAACCGAGATCGCCGGGGTGATGATGGCGTCGCCTGAGAAGAGCGCGGCGCCGGCGACGCCCAGAAGAAAGATCGCAAGCGAGCGTCCGCCGACCGAAGATTCGGCCAGAGCCATCAGCGAGAGCGTTCCGCCCTCGCCGCGGTTGTCGGCGCGCATGAGGAAGATGACGTATTTGAGCGTGACGGTGAAAAGCAGCGCGAGAATCAGCAGCGAAATCGAGCCGATGACCGCTTCTTCCGTCAACGCGTCGGCCTTCACGCTATGTGAAAGCGACTCGCGCAGGGCGTAAAGCGGGCTTGTTCCGATGTCGCCGTAAACAACGCCGATGGAGCCCAGTATCAGCGCGGCGGTCGAATGTTTCGCATGCCCGTCGCCTTCCGCGCTGGCCGGTTGAGCTTGGCCCGCGCCGATCTGTATATGCTTCATCATTGCCGACTCCGAGAAAACGGATTCAGATTGTCACCTGCGCCCCGAGCTCAACGACTCGGTCCGAAGGAATTGAGAAAAAGTCTGTGGCGTTGGCCGACTGTCTGGTGAGCGCGACATAGAGCTTGTCTTGCCAGGCGGGCATTTCCGACGCCGGGCTTTCCTTGATGGTGCGTCGGCCCAGGAAGAAGCTCGTCGTCATGATGTCGTATTTGAAGCCGGCCTTGCGCATGGCGGCGAGGGCGGCGGGAACGCGCGGGCTTTCCATGAAGCCAAAACGGAGAATCGCGCTCGAGAAATCCTCCGAAAGCTGCGTAAGCTCGAAGCGTTTTTCAGGCGCGACGCGCGGGCGGTTCTCGGTGCGCACGCAAATGATCAGCACGCGCTCGTGCAGCACCTTGTTGTGCTTCAGATTGTGCATGAGCGCGGTGGGCGTGACATTCGGGTCGCTGGTCAGGAAGACGGCCATGCCTGGCACGCGGGTGGGCCTCGACTTCCGCATCATGGCGATGAGATCCATCAGGGGGATCGAGTCGCGGTGGGTCTTCTCCGCGAGAAGGCGCGTGCCGCGCACCCATGTCCACATGACAATCATCGCGCAGCCGCCGAGTACCAGCGGCACCCAGCCGCCTTCGACGATCTTCAATAGATTTGCGGCAAGGAAGGTAAACTCGACGACGAGAAAAGCCGCCGCGAAAAGAATGGCGAGCCAGATAGGCCAGCCCCATTTGCGCCAAGCGACGATGAAGAGCAGAGAGGTCGACAGCACCATGGTGCCGGTCACGGCGATGCCGTAAGCCGAGGCGAGCGCCGAGGAGCTCTTGAAGGCGATGACGAGCAGCAGCACGCCTATGAGCAATAGCCGGTTGACGCGGCCGATATAGATCTGGCCCTCCAGCATCGCTGACGTATGGGTGATTTCCAGGCGCGGCAACAAGCCGAGCTGGGTCGCCTGCCGAACGATCGAAAAAGCGCCGGTAATGACGGACTGGCTCGCGATGACGGTTGCGAAGGTCGCGAGAATGACGAGCGGCAGCAGGCCCCAGTCAGGCGCCATCAGAAAAAACGGATTCCCCACCGTTTCGGGCCGCGAAAGGACGAGGGCGCCCTGTCCGAGATAGTTCAGGAGCAGCGCCGGCAGCACAAAGCCGAGCCATGCGAGCTGGATCGGGAATCGTCCAAAATGGCCCATGTCGGCATAAAGCGCCTCGGCGCCCGTCACCGCCAAAAAGACCGAGCCTAAAACGGTGAATCCGAGCCAGCCATGGGTGACCAGAAAAACGATGCCCCGACGCGGATCAAAAGCTTCGAGCACTTGCGGTGCGTCGGCGATATGGGAAGCGCCGAGGACCCCGATCGTGAGAAAAAACACCGTCATGATCGGGCCGAAGAGAGCCGCGACGCGGGCCGTGCCGCTGCTCTGCACCCAGAATAGCGTCACCAGGATGAAAACCGTGATCGGCATCACGAACTCGCTGAAGCGATGAGTGACAAGCTCCAAGCCTTCGATCGAGGACATCACCGAAATAGCCGGCGTGATCATGGCCTCGCCGGCGAAGAGCGCGGCGCCGCCGACGCCCAGCAGGAAGGCCATCCTGGTTTGCCGGCCCAAGGCGTTTTGCGCGAGCGCCATCAAGGCGAGGATGCCACCCTCGCCGCGGTTGTCCGCGCGCATGACGAAAAAAATGTACTTGATCGTGACTGTGAAAATCAGGGCGAAAATGACAAGCGATATCGAACCGATGACGCCAGCTTCCGTTAAGGCTTCCGCTTGCACCTGATGGGCGAGCGATTCGCGCAGGGCGTAAAGCGGGCTCGTGCCAATGTCGCCGTAGACGACCCCGATCGAGCCGATGAGCAGGCCGCCGAGGCCGCCTCCGCCATGGCCGTTCTCACTATCCGTCGCTCGAGGGGACTCCTGGGGCGGCGTCGCGGCCCGCCGCTCGGCGCTAGATTGCTGCGTCATGAGGCGGTCCTTGGGGAAAAAGAGGCGGCTCGCAGAAGAGCGCACAGCTCGCGGGGGGCGGTTCTGCCACAACATTTAGGGCAAACACAGACTTGGCCCCCTCCGTGGGGAAGGTTTCCTCCCCGCAAACGGCGCAGCGATATACGCTCTTTTGGCGCCGATGAGAAGGCCAAGTTTTGCGGCGCAAGAATCGCGCGCTCAGGCTTGCGGGCGGGGCGGCCGCGCGCGAATTATCGGCGATGGGGGCAGGGTAGCGCGGATGACGCAGGACGAGGAAGGCAAAGGTTTTGCGGCGGCGGGCCCGGCGTCGAGCCATGCGATCCACACCGATTCCATGGGGCTGGAGGCTGGCCTGGCGACATTGCCGGGCGGCGCGCCCGCCTATTACGCTAAGGTCGACGGCGGCGAGAACCTTCCTGTCCTGCTCATCGCCGAGGAAATTTTCGGCCTGCACGAGCATATCCGCGACGTCGCGAGGCGCTTCGCCAAGCTGGGCTTCTTCGCAGTCGCGCCGGATTATCTCATTCCTTACGGCGATCCCATGGGGGCGCCTGACATAGACGCCATCCGCGCCATCGTCGCCAAGGTTCCGGACTCCGAAACAATGCGCGTCTTCGACGAGGCGCTGGCCTTTGCGGTGAGTCGCGGCGCCGACCCCACCCGCGCGGCGGTCACGGGCTTTTGCTGGGGCGGACGGATTGCATGGCTCTACGCCGCGCACAATACCAGCCTTGCCGCCTGCGTTCCCTGGTATGGCCGCCTCGACGGGCCGCGCACTGCCGAGCAGCCTCGTTGGCCGATCGACATCGCGGCCGAGCTCCGGGTTCCAACGCTTGGCCTTTACGGCGGCGACGATCCGAGCATCCCTCGCGACCTTATTGCGCAAATGCAGGAGAAGCTTGCCGAAGCTGGCGCGTCGGCGGACATTATTGTCTATGATGATGCGCCGCATGGCTTCTTCGCTGATTACCGGCCAAGCTATCGCGCGCAGGAGGCGCGTGACGCGCTCGGGCGCATGATCGCCTTTTTTCGGGCGCATGGTGTCATTTAGAGCGAGGATGGCGGTTGGCCCCATCGTGACGGCGCCGCCCTCTTGCGGCCGGCTGCGCAATCCTGCAATTAAGGCGTTTAACGCGAATGGGGTCGCGCGAGCGGCGACGCGCGCGGCAAAGCTTATCGCGGGAGCATGACATTGGCAGGGACCGATCGGCCCGCCCACGCGGGGCCAGGTCTGGAAGCGGCGGAAGCGGCCAGCCACGCCGCCCCCGCAATCACGGGCAGAGCCGCCGGCGTGGAAATGCACGGCGCGCATGGTTACGCGCATACCTACGCAGCGCTCGATCTCGGCACCAATAACTGCCGGCTGCTCATCGCTCGCTCTGAACGGCGCCAGCGCCGGCGTAATTCCGATTTCCTGCGAATCGTCGACGCCTTCTCCCGCATCGTGAGGCTCGGCGAGGGCCTGGGTCGCGCTGGCCGCATCAGCGAGGCGGCGATCGAGCGCACCATCTCCGCGCTGGAAATTTGCCGGGATAAGATGGAGGCGCGCGGCGTCACCCGAGCGCGGCTCGTCGCGACGCAAGCCTGCCGCAGCGCGGCCAATGGCGAGGAATTCGTGGACCGGGTCCGCGAGCGCACGGGCCTCGAGCTGGAGGTTATCGATCGCGAGACCGAGGCGCGCTTCGCCGCGCGCGGTTGCGGCTCTCTCGCCGACCCGCAGGCCGCGAGCGTGTTGCTTTTCGATATCGGCGGGGGATCGACAGAGCTCGTTTGGCTCACCCGCTCACCCGTCGCCCCTGACGGCCGCGAGCTGCACCGCTGGACATCGCTGGAGCTCGGCGTCGTGACGCTTGCCGAACATTTCGGCGGCCGCATCGTCGACGCCGAAACTTTCACGGCGATGAAGAACCATGCGCTGGACGCGCTGGAGCATTTTGTCCAGGAGACGGCCGAGATCCAGCGATGCTCACGTTTCCATTTGCTGGGCACTTCGGGCACGGTGACGACCCTCGCCGGCGTTCATCTGGGGCTCGAGCGCTACGATCGCTGGCGGGTCGACGGACTTTGGATGTCCGACGCCGAGGCGACGCGGGCGATCACGCGCCTGCAGGCGATGGATTTCGAGGAGCGGGTTGCGAACGGCTGCATCGGCCCCCAGCGCGCTGATCTCGTCCTCGCGGGCTGCGCGATTTTTGAGGCGATCCGCGAGATGTTCCCCGCCACCCGCACCCGCATCGCGGACCGCGGCCTGCGAGAGGGCATGCTTTTGGAGCTGATGGAGGCGGACGGGGTTCTGTGAGCGCCCAATTGTAAACCGCTCGACGGGCTTCACCTGCGCCGTCACAATGTCCGCCAGATGATTCGCCCCGAAGCGCCCGCCTTCATGATCGATGAACTGAATCAGCCCCTCGGATGCGAGCCGCCTCGGCCCAGGAAGGCGCGCTCGATGCGCCCCTTCGCTCTCGGCGCCGGAGCGCTCGCCGTGGCGGGGACGACCGCGCTTTACCTTGCCCCGTCCGATCCTTTCGGCGGCGAGCCCTACGCCGTGGCCAAGATCGAGCCCTATAGACCGGTGGAGCCGCCACCGACGCCGCCCGCCCAGCAGCAGCCGATGGCGGCCGCAGAAGCAGGGCAGGGGCAATCGCCGGCGGAGGCGGTCGCCAGCGAGATTGAGCAGCTTTCGGGCGTTAAGGTCACGCGCCATGGCGGCGAGGGCTCGTCGGCCCGCATTATTCACATCGAGCCGCCTTCCGGCGTGCGCCTTGCGCCCGCGCCCGATCGCCGGGTGACGGAAAGGGGCCCCTACGGCCTCCTGCCGAAGATCGGCGCCGATGGGGCGTGGCCAATGGACGTCTACGCTCGCCCCTTCGTCGCCGCGCCAACGGTCAAGCCTGGCGCGCCGCGCATCGCGCTCGTCGTGGGCGGCGTGGGGCTCAACGCAAGATCGTCTTTGGACGCCGTCGACCAGCTCCCGGAGGGCGTCACCCTCGCCTTCGCGCCCTATGGCGCCGAGCTCGACCGGCTGGCGGCGCAGGCCCGCGCGCGCGGCCATGAGGCGCTATTGCAGGCGCCCATGGAGCCTTTCGACTATCCGCAGAACAATCCGGGCCCTCATACGCTTTTGACCGGGGCGCCGGATGGCGGCCTCGACGATCTGCGCTGGCTGATGAGCCGCTTTTCAGGTTTTGCGGGCGTGATGAATCATCTCGGCGGTCGCTTCACGGCGGATGAAGCAGCGATGTATGGCGCCTTGAGCGAGATCGCCCAACGCGGGCTCTTCTTCCTCGACGACGGCGCCTCGCCGCAGTCGCTTGCCGGCAAGCTCGCGCCGAAGTTGTCGCTGCCGCACGCCCGGGTCGACGTGATCATCGACCAACGCAATACGCCGCAGTCCATGGACGCTGCGTTTGCGCAGCTCGAATCCGTCGCGCGGGACAAGGGCGTCGCGATCGGTTTCGCCAACGCAACGCCCGCGGCGATCGCGCGCGTGGCGCGTTTCGCACGCGATCTCGAGCGAAGAGGGATCGCCTTGGCGCCGGTCTCGGCGGCGCTCTCTTCCAAAAGCTCGAACGGCGCAGCGACCGAGATGGGGCAATATAGATGAGCGAGCCCGACCGCCGTTACCGCCCTTGCGTCGGGGTGGCGCTCTTCAACGCCGAGGGTCTCGTCTTCACCGGCCATCGCCTGGGCAAGGGCGCCTTCGATCAGACCGCCGAGCCTTATCTTTGGCAGATGCCGCAGGGCGGCATAGACGAGGGCGAGACGCCTTACGAGGCCGCGCTGCGCGAGCTCTACGAGGAGACGAACGTCAAGAGCGTGGCGTTCCTCGCCGAGGCGCCCATGTGGCTCTCCTATGATCTGCCGCCCGAGGCCAACAAACGTTGGCGCGGCAAATACATTGGCCAGACGCAACGCTGGTTCGCGCTGCGATTCCTCGGCGCCGACAGCGAGATCGACATTCACGCGCCGGGCAATGGCGGGCACAAGCCGGAATTCGACAACTGGCGCTGGGAGAAGCTTTCCAAGCTCCCCGATCTGATCGTGCCCTTCAAGCGGCAGGTCTATCTGGACGTGGTGGAGGCGTTCAGACCTTTCGCGGCGAGCTGACTGGCGCATCGATTGCTACCTGCCCCCTGATCCGCCTCTTTCGGTCCGAGGCGCTCGACATTGTTCGAAAGGGGCAGGCTTATGGATGCGCTTTATGTGATTTGTCGGACAGTCGAGATCGACGACGCGCAGGCCCGCGGCTTCGTGTTGATGAAGGCCGAGGAGAGCGGCGAAACGGCGGCCTGGCCGATCGTGATCACGCGCAAGGGCAATAATTTCTATGGCTTCGAGAACGCCTGCCCGCATGAGGGGACGCGGCTCGATCTGCAACCGGGCGCCTTCATGGACGATGAGGGCAATTTCATCGAGTGCGGCCGCCACCACGCGCAATTCGACATCGATACAGGCGAATGTTTCATCGGCCCCTGCCAGGGCTCGCGCCTTACCCCCATCAAGCTCGTCATCGACGAAGGCGACGTCTGTGTCGCCGGCGTGATGCTTGCTGACGAGTAAGAGGGGAGGGCTGTCATGACGGATATGGCGGAGCTGCAAAAGCGCAAGAAGCTTATCAACCTGGCGATTGTCTATGTCGATCCCGATGCTTTCATCGTCAATTACGTTCCCTGGTTGGAAATTGCGACCTTCATCACGGCGCTGCGTGCGGGCGACGTTCAAGCCCCGGCCGATGGCGTGACGCCGTCCCTCACGCCGCAGCAGATGAAGGGCGGCGTCGCTGCCAATTTTGGCAACGACGCCGTCTTCGCCTTTTGCATGACCGCGGCGCTAAAGGGCGACAAGGCGGCGGTGGAGAAAGTGGAGGCGGCGCTGACGGAGAGTCTCGGCAAGGATTTTCCGGGCTCTGTCGCCTTCTGGAGCTTCCGCTCTGCGAACGATTCGCCCATGAGCCTCGAGGACCATGTCGGCGCGGCGGCCTATAAGATGCTCGCGGGCGACATACCGCCCCCGCCCATGCGCGCGCGAGAGAATTGGAACGCAGGCCTGCGCTTCTTCGAGAAGGCGCGGCAATCGAACTTCGCGCAGGAGATTATGTATCCGCTCGCCGTGTGGACGCGCGCGAAATGGAGTGAGACTTTAGAAAAGGGCGTCGCCTTTCTCGCGCATATCGAGGACAGCGTCCCCGTGCTGCAGGAAGCGCTCGCCGAAGCGCGCAATGATCAGGCTTTCGTCGCGAACGTGCTCTTAAATATGGCTCCGGCGATCGAGCAGGATCTGAGCGATGATACGACCGGGTTTTTGCGATCGTTGGCGCGGCGGGGGTAGGAGTAAGCGATACCCGAGATGGCGTTGCGCAGGCGCGCGCCCCAACTTTTTGCGAAAAGCGGAAAGCTCAAATGCCTTGCTGGCGCGCGCGATTTTGCTTCCGAGGCTCGCGCCGGCCTCTTGGGAACGCCAGCAAAGCGCCGCACCAAAAGTGCGAAGCGCGGCGCTTATTTTTAAGACAGTGAATAGCATCACTTCTCGATCACATGAATGATCCGAAGAAACCTCCACCAATTCCCGCCAGCACTGCAGTTGCAACAACCCCCGGGAGGCCAAACAGTGCGCCGCCAATTCCTGCACCCAGGATGGCGCCGACGATCCCTCCGACAGTCGCCATGGTCATGTGTTCTCTGGCTGATATCATCGAGTCCTCCATGACATGCACCTCTCACTGCAAGAGATGTAACATGGACTTAGAGCTAACTTTGCAGAGAGCAACGGCTAAACGATGAAGCGTCGATCATCCAAGGATGCGCCCATTCTCGGCTCCTTTGTGACAAGCCCAGCTACCGCCCTTTCCGCTCGCATGGAATCATGCGAGCGATCAGAAATCATGCGCCGGATTGTGGCTAGCTGCGGTCTTCGGTAACGACCGTTTTGTTCACCTGTCAAATTGCAGCGGACTGTAACGAGCGTTGAGCAACCCTTGCCAGATGATGCGCGAGCCGCACCGCTAGCGTGGTCGCCAATAAGGTTGGATTTGCCTGTCCGCTGGTCGGGAAAACGCTCGAGGAGGCGACAAAGAGATTGGCGACGCCATGAACTTGGCAATCGGGCCCAACTACGCTGTCGCGGGGATCCAATCCCATGCGCGTCAAACCGATCTGGTGATATCCGCCAAAGGCCTGCTCCATCACCTTCGCCTCGAGTTCGGCTTCGGGAAAAACATATTCCAGCCGTCCCTTGCCCGATTGGCGCAACGCCCGGTCGAGAATGGCGTGGGCGCGCACGACCGAACTTG